>CAZAYV010000053.1:0-23488 GCA_964489465.1 uncultured Dactylococcopsis sp.
CGGAACTGAGATTGAACTATCCCCATCATCATCCACGGTTTGATTTTGATGAAACCGCTTTAGGGATGGGGGTAGAAATGTTCGTGCGCTGTGTAGAACAACTGCCCTCTTTAACCGTTTGAGAAGGATTAATTGGATGTGCCAATGAGGTATAACAGCGCCATCCGGACAGCCACACCACTGGTGACTTGTTGAGAAATTAGGCTTAATTCGGGGTCATCCATGAGATCGGAACTGATTTCTACGCCCCGATTCACGGGTCCAGGATGGAGAATTTTGACATGAGGATGGGCTAACTGAGCGCGATCGCGCGTAATTCCAAATCGTTGATGATATTCCCGTAAACTGGGCAATAAATGCTCGGTCATCCGCTCTTTCTGCAAGCGCAAGGTCATAATAAAATCGGCATCAACCAAAGCCGGTTCAATATTCCAATGACAGACCAAGCGGTCTGAATCAGATGCTCTTAAAAAATCTTGAAATTCTCTGGGCAGTAACGTCGGTGGGGCAGCTAAATGAACGGTTGCGCCCATCGCGGCTAAACTATAAATATTAGAGCGCGCGACTCGGGAGTGCAAGATATCGCCGACAATGGCAATTTTTTTACCAGCGAGAAACTGGTGCGGAGAAGCAGGAGATAGCAACTGATACAGGGTAAATAAATCTAACAAGGCTTGCGATGGATGTTCATGCTGTCCATCCCCAGCATTCAGAATACTGACATTACTCTCTAAGCGATCCATTTCCGCGGCAATGGTATGGGGAACACCCGCTTGGCGATGACGAATCACCATAATATTGGCCCCCATTGCCATATAGGTTTTTGCCGTATCTAAAATGGTTTCTCCCTTCGTGAGAGAAGAGGCACTCCCACTGAAGTTGAGAGTATCAGCGGATAAGCGTTTAGCTGCCAATTCAAAACTGCTGCGCGTGCGCGTTGAGGGTTCAAAAAACAAATGGGCAACCACTTGTCCTTGCAAAGCCGGTACTTTCTTCGTACGACGGGATAACACTTCCCGAAAACTATCTGCGGTTTCCAGGAGAGTTTCATACTCCTCTGGTGTAAAACTTTCTAAAGAAAGGATATGACGTTTCGTCCAAGTCGTTGTGGTTTCAGTGGTCATTGTGTCTGATTTGCCCGTAGTTGACCGCACGCTGCATCCGCTTCTAACCCGCGGGAGTAGCGAACGCTAACGGCAATATTAGCGTCTTCAAGCACAGATTGAAAGGCTTGGATCCGCTTTTTGTTGGGGCGTTGATAATCCACTTCACTAATTGGGTTATAGGGAATCAGATTCACGTGCGTTTGAAAGCCTCTCAGGAGTTGCGCTAGTTCATTGGCGTGGTCTGGGGTATCGTTAACGCCAGCTAAAAGGATATATTCAAAAGTCACTCGCCGGTGCGTCCGTTGGACATACTCTCGGCAGTCGGCAATTAATTGGGAAAGGGGATAGCCGCCACCACTGGGAATGAGTTGTTCTCGTAACGATTGGTTAGACGCATGAAGACTAATGGCAAGGGTAATTTGTAACTGTTCTGCGGCTAAGCGAGAAATCTGTTGAGGAATCCCGACGGTAGAAACGGTGAGACACCGTTGTCCAATGCCCACATCTTGATTTAAGGATTTCACTGCTGTCACTACCGCTTCTCGGTTTAAAAGCGGTTCGCCCATCCCCATGAACACCACATGACTCACCCGTTGCTCAAAATCTTCTGCGACTGTGAGTACTTGATCCACAATTTCATGGGCATCCAGATTGCGGGTAAAGCCACCTTTTCCGGTGGCACAAAAGTCGCAAGCCATGGGGCAACCGACTTGGGAAGAAACACAAACGGTTAAGCGTTTTGCCGTAGGAATACCAACGGTTTCAATGACTTCCCCATCGCCAAGACGAAGCAGATATTTCCGAGTCTCATCCGGGGCGATGCTACGGTGGGCAATGGTCGAGCGTCCAATCGGTTGCCCTTGCAAGTCTTCCCGCCACTGTTTCGGAAATACCGTAATTTCGTGCAGCGATCGCGCCCCTTTTTGATACAACCACTGATGCAATTGCTTGCCTCGATAGGCGGGTTGTCCTTGTTCTTGTACCCAATCCGTTAATTCTGCTAAAGATTTTCCTAATAATGCCGATTCACTCAATCCTTTCCTCCTTGCTGGCAATCAGGGTCACTGCTTCTATCTTAAATGTCACGAAAGGACTTCCGTTATCGCCGCTTGGCTCAAAAGGTAGAAAAGGAGTGATTTCGGTTTATGTCTCTTACCTTGGGAAAAAGCTCAAAGCCCCCAGCAAGCGAGGGCTTAGACAGACCTATCCAAATTTACATTAAACCCGTATTGGTACCTGGCTTGCCAGTGGCCAGTTGGACTTTGACAATTTTCCCACCCATTTTCATAATGCGCTGTTGCTCAGTAAACCAGTTATCGTAAGGAACGAGCTTGGTAAAGTAAGTATTTTGTAGTTCGCGTTGAGTCCGAATGCGAGTTTGACTGGGAACGCAAGCGGTCACCTTAAACATTCTCATGGGTTATAAACTCCTTAGGTAATATCTAAAATTATGATTCCTTTAAACACACTTAGTTCGGGAGTAAGCCAGTCAATACTAGATCATTAAAACCTATCCCCTGTTTTGATAGTTAGATAAGTCTTGAACCCCCTAGCACTCACTCGCCACTACCCGAACTGAAGTTATCATGGGTTTAGCTTCTCAGGCAATTCTCGAGTTAGCTTAAGCCAGAGCAAATGTAGTCGAAATACACGCCCATTTCTTTCCCGGCATCAGGACCGACAAGACCTGCCGTCACTTCTTTCATCGCTTGAATTGCTTGGACAGTAGCGTTAATGGGAACCCCTAAGGAATTATAGGTTTCTTTTAAGCCATTGAGAACACGCTCATCAAGAATGGAAGGATCACCGGCGAGCATCGCGTAGGTGGAGTAACGAAGATAGTAGTCTAAGTCGCGGATGCAAGCAGCATAACGACGGGTGGTGTACATATTACCGCCAGGACGGGTAATATCAGAATACAGTAAGGATTTTGCCACTGCTTCTTTGACAATGTTAGCTGCGTTAGCGCTGATGACATTGGCGGCACGCACGCGTAGTTGACCAGTTTGGAAATAGCCTTTCAGCTTTTCCATTGCTGCATCATCAAGGTATTTTCCTTGTACGTCAGCCGAGTTAATAACGGAGGTAATTGCGTCTTGCATCGTTATTTTCCTTTCCTAAGTTCAGTTTATAGATTGTGTCTAATTAACAAGTCAAGTGTGGGACATCACTAAAGAGGCTTATTGCATTGCGCCAATCACATAGTCGAAGTAAGATCCTGCTTCCGCTGCATCTTCAGCAGACATCATTGAGCAAGCAATATCTTTCATGGAACGTACACTTTCTGCCACGGCATTGATCGGAGTGCCAAGAGAATTGTACATTTCGCGAACACCCACTAAACCGATTTCTTCAATAGGAGTGACATCCCCTGCAACAACTCCATAGGTGACGAGGCGAAGATAGTAATCCATGTCGCGTAAGCAGGTTGCTGTCATTTCTTCGCCATAAGCGTTGCCACCGGGAGACACAACATCAGGACGCTTTTGGAAGAGTTGGTCGCCAGCTTGCTTAACAATACGCTCACGAGCACTGGTAAGGGTTTGAGCAATACGGAGACGTTGTTCGCCACCTTCGACGAAGGCTTTAATACGGTCTAATTCGCCGGGGCTGAGGTAACGAGCTTCAGCATCAGCGTTCACGATGGATTTCGTGACAATACTCATGTTTTAGAATCCTCCAACGGATAAGTTTATTATCGAATTTGGTTCAGGCTGATCTTTACCAGTTCCCATGCTGGATACAGTATCAGCAAACGGGATAGCTTAGTTATCTTAACAACCTTCTCCGATTTATTTTGCGATATTTCTCTCACTTTTTATCGCAGTTTTTTATATTTCGTAATATTTCTACTCATTTAGTGAGGATCAGCCCGGAAAATCCCCCTTAAACGATAAGGGGGATGATTGATCACTCAATCAAATTCAGCAAAAATTAGCGATTATTTTCTTTGGCGTAGGGGACCACCATTTCACCAAAGAAACGGTTATATTCTGCACCATCAACTAAATAATCAACCACTGCATCCAAACCTTGGTTGGTGAGTAAGTTTGTCATTTGATGAACTTCAATTCCACTGGCAGTGCGTCCTAATAAATGGCGATAGAGACACTCAACGACTTTTGGATTCGGATAAGGGAAAACGAAACGCCGTTGGTAGACATCAGACTTCGCCAATGCTTTAACAAATTCCCGTACGGTGCAGTTGCCAGCAAGGAGTTTTTCTTCCCATGCTTCTAAACGGAACTGATCAGGAACATTATCTTGGGGAACATTGAGTAATTGGGCATAAATCCCATTAATCACTGATCGGGTCTGTTGGGTACTCCCTTGGGGAGAATGCCGGAAAATACGCGCTACTGTTGACGTTTCTTGGGCAGCTTCTAGCGTATTCATCGATCGCGCTAACTCTAAATAGTCAGCGACTTGTCCCGCACCACTGTTCCCATTGGCTTGGCTGGCTAAAGGTAACTGAGCGTTATTCATCTTAGAGCGCGTGGGTTCAAAACTCGGAACCACTAACTCATCATCCTGCTTAGTCAGTTTATTGTAAAGACTTTCCGTATTGGGGAAGTTGGCAGCAGGTAAGGTGGGATAGCGGCGATAAGGAACCACATCTTCACCAAACTCTTGGGAGTACTCTATGCTGTTGACTAATGCCTTAACAAACGCGCGAATCCCTTGTGTTGCCAACAATTGGTTATATTTCTGAATCTCTTTCTGATTTAATGGCGCTCGTCCTAAGAAATGTTTTGTTCCCAACTCAATGACTTTAGTGTTGGGATAGGGGGTATAGAACTCTTTAATGTATAAATCAGAGCAACCGAGTCCTTCAATAAATTCTTTCACGGTGATTTCGCCATTTCCGAGTTTACTTTCTAGATTGGTAAACTCTGCTTTGACAACATAGGGTTCAATATCCCGTTCAAAGACTTGACGATAAGCTGCAGCAATCACAGTATTAACCGCAACCTTATCATACAAATTCGTGAGCTTAAATTGCTTGGTTTGTTCCCGACGCTTATTCACCCCTTGCTTGATGCGATATTGCAGATCCGGTTCGCTGCGATTTGCCGCTACTTGACCTAATTCCTGATAGCGCGGCGTCACTTCCGGTTTGATTTCCGTACCCACATCTTGACGAAGATTATTGGTGCGGGTGCGCAACTGCAAGCCACCGGGAGTGAGGTAACGTTCGTAAGGAACCGTGTCTTCGCCAAACGTCTCACTATATTCTTGGGTGTTGATGATCGCATCGACTAAAGCATAAAACCCTTTCTTCGCACAAATATCAAAGTATTTGTTGATTTCCTGACGACCATAAGTGGGACGACCGAGAAGCCGACGATGAATGTATTCAATGGATTTGGTCACATAAAGAGAAGTCCAGTAGAGCTTCCGGAACAGTTCCGACTTCGCCAGCATCCGGATAAATTCGCGAACACTTAATTCCCCATTTTCCAGCTTAATTTCAGCGGTTTTGAGACGTTGTCCTTCGTAAACATCGCGACCAAACACTTGGCGATAACAAGCTAAAATCAGCTTTTGAGAACTGCTTTCCGAGTATTTAACACTGTAGCTGTTATTAGTTTTATCCGTTAAACCCGAAAACGCCATCCGGTCAGCGCGGAAGACTTTGGGACCGAGAGAACCGGGGAATAAACCGCGGGCTTTCGGATTACCGGTTTGGTTATAGGTCGCTGGTCCACGGTTAATTAAGATACGACGCGTATCTTTACTAAAGGGGGCAGGACTCTTACTGGGATTGCGAGTTTCTTTCGGAAAGATTGCACCAAATTGAATTTCGAGCGGATCATTCCCGCTGCCATAAGGATGTTGATCGGCGAGTGGACGATTATATTGGGCGTAGGTGGTGATAAATTGAGGAATTTTGCGGAAAGGTGCGCTGTAGTTAAACAGGTCTTGCTGCATTCCCCAGTTGCGACATTCTTGGGCTTCTTCTCCTAAACCGCGAATATAAGGAACGGTTTCTTCGCCAAAGTAGTCAGAATATTCTTTGCTATCGACTAAGGCATCAATTAAAGCGGGAAGTCCACCATTAGAAACGATGGAGAAGTAGGTTTGCACTTCTTCGCGAGATGAGGGACCCCGTCCGAGGAAGTGACGAAACGCCAGTTCTAAAGCGCGACTATTGATAAAGGGTTCATAGAACTGCTTGCGATAAAGGGGAGATTTACCCAAACGACGGATAAATTCCTTCATCGAGATTTCGCAATTTTTAACCTTGGATTCTAAATCAGAAATCGAGAGACTGTAAGCGCGAGTAATATCTCGTTCAAAGACTTGACGATAGGCTGCTTTGACCGCAGTTTGTTTTTCTGAGTTAGAGAGTCCCGGCTTCATTGCGTATTTGGGACGATTTTCTGCTGCATTAAAGTAGCTTTGAGGCAGTTCTAGCCCTTGCTGGTCGCTACTCGGACGCTGACGCACTTTATTGGAGGGGGTTGGCGCTTTAAATTCTGAGATGAGCACTTGGAAATATTGTTCAACTGTAGCGCGCCCAGCTTCGTCTTGTTTAAAGTAACCTAAAGCAGCTGCTTGCATTTCTCCGAGAGCGACCAAAGTTGCTGCACTCGAACAAGCATTTTCAATCACTTCGCGCAAACCACGAACGTTAACAGTAATAATATTAGGATCACCAGCAACGATCGCGTAAGTGACATACCGCAACATCCAGGATAAGTCGCGCAATGATTTCTGCATATTTTGGGGACCATAGCGAGAAACATTGATCGGACGGAATCCCGGGGGAATGGGAACACTACTACTCCCCGACACACTAAAGAGTGAGCGTAGCCCTTCTAAAAAGCCACCGCCACTGCTTTCGATATAGCTCACTGTTCCCAGTTGCATTTGGCGACCAACATCACTTTCTTCGCCGCCGACAGGAACCATCACTGGCGCTTCTTCTCTCGGTTTTTCGAGATATGCCATCGGCGAACCCCCTGTAAAAATGCGGTTCGCAGCACGAGAAACAATCAACTCGGAATTTCGAGTAATCACTTGCGCAATTTCGACGCGTTGAGTTCCCAACTGGAAGAAAGTATCTAATTCTTTCAGTTCTCCTTGTTCCAAAAAGCGGTCTTGCTGTTCGGCTTGGGATAACTTAGAAAGGGGAACCGTTTGGTAAAGCTGAGGACGTGCGACTGAACTTCCACCGGAGGCACTAATCATTATTTTTTACCTATCTCCTGTCACAACAGTTACTTTTTTTTAGACTTTAATTAAGGTGGATCAGAGTAAAATTCTCCGCCACTTCTAGGGATTGATGGCAAAACTTGAGATTATAAGCGTTTTTTCTCGAATGGATTCATATATTTTTAGTCCTTGTATCGTGTTAGTTGCCCTAGATTGAATGACGAGTGAAAATTCCACTCCATCTCACCGACTCACGAACTTAATGTCGTCAACATGCTTCGCAAAACATCTATACATAAGACGTGGGTCAGCTTTTAGAGTAAAACGTTTTGGGGTTTCTTAGGGAATTTATTAAGAAGTGTATCAAAAAGATTTTGGCAACTGTAACATTACGAAGTAACTTCTAGTCGGCAGTTACTGGCAAGGAAAGGACTTGCAATAAGGTTGATTCTGAATCATGATCATTGCAACTGCAAAGGAGAGGAGTGACTTGCTAATCCGAGGCAGTGAAAATAGCTATTTCGGCTCATCCTTGATCAAAGTTGGCTGTCGCCTCGAGAGCGGTGATAAACCGTTGCTGTGTCTATTGTTTCAGCTTTCCTTATTGAATGATTCAATGGCGCGATCGCTGCTGGTCATTAATTTTGGGTTGGCGATGACAATTGTCTCTGGTCATCTTCATCAACGGCTCAGATTTTGTACTCAATTACACTGTTTAGAGTTCCGCGATTCAGTCAAGATAAACCCTCGTCAGGTTTGAATTAAGTGAAATCCCTGTCAAATTGATGCGCTTGGAGTAAATATGCCAGAAAAACTGATTTCAGTCCCTAAAATTAGTCGTCCTCCTCTGATTGCTTTTTTAACCTTATGTTTTGCCCTACTGGCTGTTTCTTTTGCGCCGATTTTCATTCGTCTGAGTGAAACCGAACTGGGGGCAAATGCAACGGTATTTAATCGTCTGATTGTGTTTTTTATCTTTTTTGGCAGTGGGCGTTGGGTGAAGCAAAAACTTTCCTCTACTTCTGAAGAAAATTCTGAGCAAATTACGGGTCAACAATGGTGGTTATTAGGTTCAGTTGGCACAATCGCAGCAATTTCTCTGGTGTTATGGGCAATTTCTCTTCAATATACGACCGTTGCCAAAAGTGTCCTCCTCAATAATCTCACTCCGATCTTTACGGCATTAGGCAGTTGGCTTCTCTTTGGAAAACAGTTTGACTCTAAGTTTTTGGTAGGAATGACGATTGCGGTTGCCGGAGCAATTACCCTAGGGTTAGAAGATCTCAATGCGGCAGCAGAAGGATCTTTGATTGGTGATGTCTATGCCTTACTCTCAGCAGTTTTTCTGGGAACGTATTTTCTAATTGTGGAACAGCTGCGATCGCGCTTTTCGGCGACCACGATTCTCCTCTGGCGTTGTGCCACTGGCAGTGCGCTTTTAGTCATTATTATGTTATTCACTGGAGAACAGCTGTTTCCCACGACACAAATCGCTATTTTGGCTGTGCTGGGTTTAGGCTTAATCAGTGAAGGATTAGGACAGCGTTTACTTGCTGATAGCATGAATGTTTTTTCTTCTAGTTTTGTCTCTCTCTTTTTGTTGCTCGAACCGATTGTTAGCGCAATTTTAGCGTGGTTTATTTTTACCGAAGGGTTAACACTTACGACTTGGTTAGGATTTGCTGTGGTGTTGACGGGGATTTATCTCGCTCAAACCAGTAAAGCGGCAAATTCCGATATTGTGGATAATAATTCGTAAAGATACGAGTATCCCGTTCTCAAAACAATCAGTTTCGAGAATTTGACCTCCGTGTTGAATCGGGAATGAAAGTCCAACAAGGGAAAAGATTAAGCTTAGTTGAGCTCAAGGTGACGGTAGATGGAAAACCACTTCCGCCAAGACTTGTAACGATTGTTAGCGAAAGAATTAACGCTCGCTTTAATTTGGGTACCTTAAATGAAGAAAAGATGATAGGAAGGCTTTTACAATTAAAAATAGAAGAAGATGAGGTAAAATTAGCAGCGTTTGTACAAATTGCAAACGGGGCAAGAGGCGATTCTCCGAAACCTTCTGAGAAACCACTCTTTCTCAACTTCTCCCTAACCTAATACCCATCCCCCAAAAGGTGACTATGCAAGAGCAGAAAAAAGGTTATCAATTTTCAACAGGTTTGATTGCTGGCGTTTCTAGCGTCCTGATCATCGCAGGTGGGTTTGCTGCGTGGTGGGCGTGGATAGTAATTAAAGGAGAACCAACTCCAGCTTGGATCACCAGTCTAACTCAGCCAAACCGCTCGAACTCCTCGGAAAATCTAACCTCAGAGAAGGTGGAAGCACAAGTTTATTGGCTAAAAGTAACTGACAACCAAATTGAGTTAGCAGCCAAACCCATGCTGATTGAACAAGCCGAAGAGAGTGTTGTCGTGGAAAAAGCGCTGCAAAAACTGCTGGCAGGAACCCAGGAAGGGAACTATACCAGTACAATTCCTGAAGCCACACAACTGCGGAGTGTCAGTTTCCAAGGAGATGGCATTCATATTGATCTTTCTCAAGAATTTACCTTTGGCGGTGGGAGTGCTTCCATGATTGGTCGTGTGGGACAGGTTTTGTATACCGCGACCAGTTTAGATCCAGAAGCAAAAGTTTGGTTAGAAGTGCAAGGGGAACCGCTGGAATATTTAGGGGGAGAAGGAGTTTATATTCCTCAACCCCTAACCCGCAAGGAGTTTCAAGCCAATTATGAGCTGTAATTCTTAATCAGGCTTAATTCGCATCAGGGTTTGACCGAATTCCACCGGTTCGCCGTTTTGAACGGTTATTTCCATTACCTGTCCTGAAACCTCAGCTTCAATTTCGTTCATAATTTTCATAGCTTCCACAATACAAACGGTTTGATTCGTTTGAATGTGGTCGCCTACTTTGACAAAAGCGGGTTCTCCTGGTGCAGGGGCTTCGTAAAAAGTTCCGACAATGGGAGAAGTAATCGCTTCCCAATCGCTTTTTTCAGGAGAGGGGGCGATCGCGCTTTCTTCAGCCGGCGGATTTTCAGTTGGGGTAGGTTGCGGTTGAGGAGAGGGGGGAACTGGCGTTTCGGTTGTCCCCGTAGCGAGTCCTTTGCGCACCGTCAGTTCAAACTGATCGCTTTTCAGGCTAAATTCAGCAACATCAGCCTGGGAAATGGCATTGAGGAGTTCACGAATTTCTTTAAAGTCTATTGACACCAATCATCTATCCTATTCAACAGTTTTCATCTTATTTTCCCAAGTGAGTTGGTTCGAGACAAATCTTCCTTATGACTCACGACCGACATAAGTGTCGTTACGGGTATCAATTTTAATGCGCTCCCCAACCGAAATAAACAAGGGAACCATGACTTGCGCCCCTGTTTCCACCGTTGCCGGTTTACTGCCGCCGGTCGCGGTATCGCCTTTTACCCCTGGATCCGTCTCCACCACTTCTAAAACAACTGAGTTGGGAACTTCCACCTCAAGAATATTGCCTTCCCAGTAAACGGCACTAATTTCCATGCCTTCATTAATGTATTTGGCGCGATCGCCGATGGTTTCCGGCGGGATCCGAACTTCTTCAAAGGATTCCACATCCATGAAGACATATTCATCCCCTTCTTTATAAGTGTGTTGCATTGCCCGTTTTTCTAGGGTTGCTTGGGGAACTGTTTCGCCGGCGCGGAAGGTTCGTTCCACCACATTGCCACTCTGGACATTTTTCAATTTGGTGCGCACGAAGGCTGATCCTTTTCCTGGCTTCACGTGCAAAAATTCGACAACGCGCCAGACGGTTCCTTCAAGTTCAATGGTCATCCCCGTTCTAAAATCGTTACTAGAAATCATTCGCTTGCAAGTCCTTGGCTTATCGCAATCAGCATTCTATTTTACCCTCCGATTGACCCCAAGACTCACCCAATCTTTGACGCGATCGCGTTGAATACTGCTAAAAGCGCAATCAGGTCTCTTAAAATCTGGTTCCTTTCCCAACCGTAACCAGAAATGATAATGAGGATTGTTTTTCTCAAAGTAGCGATGTCTGCAATTGTCTAACAGTTTATCAAGATTTGGATGAGATTTCTTTCGCTAGAGTAGGGAAAGATTAAGGGTGAGAGGGGGAATTAAGGTGAATTTGTATCCGAATTGTTTTTGACCATCATCTGATGAGGAATATCAGCATCTAGATATTCCTCGCCAATGATCTGAAATCCTAGTTTTTCATAAAATGGAATCGCTGAATTTTGCGAACCCACTTTAATCGCTTGGATCTTTCGATCAAAGTGAATTGCATTCAGGATATAGCGCATCAACTTTGTTCCAATGCCCTTGCCCCGTGCCTCTTTTAAGACAGCAACCCGCTCAATTTTAGCTGTCTGCTCATCAATTCGTCGCCAACGCGCTGTTGCTAGGGCTTTGCCTTCATCCGTAACGAGATAATGAGTTGCCGTCTTTTCAAATTCATCCGTTTCAATTGCAGCCGAGATGTTTTGTTCCACGACAAATACCAGCGTGCGGATCATGATGCAGCGGGCAAAATCATTCAAGTCACGAGCCATTAAAATGTTCATGATGCTGGGTTTTAATAATAGGGTGCTGCAAGTAGTTGCTGAGGCTCTTACAGAGTAATTCGCTCCGCCCGTCCCACGGGAACAGTACTGCTGCTTATTCCCTAGTGTATAGCGCTATCATCCAAGTCAGGGTTCACCATCTTGAGAGAGGTGTTTATGTCAATATATTGTTACATTATTTAACATCATAGAGTTTCTAACACTGGTTTATCTCCAGCATTAACTCTATTGCAATAACGCAGTGAGAGATTATGGCATATCAACTTGTTTCCTCAATCATGGGAACCTTTCTTGCCCTGTTTCCAATTACAAATCCTCTGGGAGTCGTTCCCATTTTCTATAGTCTCGCTGCCCCTCTTAGTCCGCATCTGCGAGGTCGCCAAGCAAGGCAAGTGGCTTTGAATGCGGTGGTTGTCCTGGGAGTCTTTTTTCTAGCGGGTCACTTAATTCTGGATTTCTTTGGTATCTCTTTAGGAGTATTACAGATGGCGGGAGGATTACTCGTTGGACAAACCGGTTGGCAGATGATGTTCAATCAATCTATCCAGTCAACAGCGAATAATGAAGAAACTGCTCAAACAAGAGACATTTCTCTAATTCCGATGGCAATTCCGATTGTGAGTGGTCCAGGGGCAATTGGGATGACCATTGCCTTAGCTGCTCAAAATCAGAGCGGGTGGGACTATTTAGGCAGTTTAATGGGAATTGGACTGTTGGGAATTATTTTGTATTTATGTTTAGCCTTGGGAGAACCCGTCGTCAAGATCTTGGGTAAAAGTGGACTAGCGGCATTTAATCAAGTGCTAGGCTTTTTCATTCTCGCGATCGCGCTGCAACTTATTGCTGACGGAATCTTTGCCTTACTCGGACAAGGAACTCTCTAGAGAATTATGGCATCAATGGTCCGCTAAGTGATCGCACTGGAAAAATTTACTTTCAATCCTGATTTTGGATGCAGCGTGGGAATTGCTTTGAGCGTTAGATCCTGGTCTGGTAATATTTCCCACTGACAATAACGCAAGAGCAAAGACGCAAAAATCTTCATTTCCATTTGTGCAAAGGCATAACCTAGACAAAATCTCGGTCCACCGCCAAAACCAACTAAACTGTATTCTCTTTTTTTATGTTCTGCTCGCTCAGGACTAAACCGATCTGGATCGAAGATTTGGGGATCAGAAAAAATCTCAGGGTCTTGATGAGTAGAAGGAATGCGATAGCTCACAATCCAACCCTTAGGAACATAGTATCCTTTGAAGGTAAATGGTTTAACCACACCGCGAAATCCACCGGCAACGGGAGGATAAAGGCGCTCCACTTCCTTCAGAATTTGGTCGAGATAAGTCATCTGCTTGAGTTTTTCTACGGTTAAATCTCCCTCAATCTCAAGCGCTTCCTGTTCTGCTTTTGCTCTGGTTAATATATCGGGGTATTGCCCTAAACTCATGGCAAAAGAGGTCAGCATTGATGTTGTGGTTTCGTGACCGGCAAATAACATCAGTAGGGCTTGTACTTTGATTTCTTCTCGGGTCAGGTAATCCCCATTTTCATCACTGGTTTGTAACATTAACCCCAATGTATCTTTTCCAGGATTAGATTTTCTGCTTTCTATTTCTTGGTCAAGATAATCTAATAGACGATCGCGCGCGGCTAATGCTTTGCCATATTTACTCCAACGGGCTTTGATGGGGAAAATAGCAAACAAACCATTGGTTAGCTCACTAAACCATTGCGATAAGAGTTGAGTCTTCTCTCCTGGGGCAGTGCCCAATAACAAGACACTTGCGATTTCAAATGTCATTTGTTTGAGTTCAGGAAACCAAGTGAAATGTTGTTGCGTCTGCCACTTGTGTAAATACTTGCGAATTATTTCCTCCATTGTATGGACATAATGAGTCAAAGCCTGTCCATGAAAAGCAGGCATCAGTAATTTGCGGTTGCGTTGATGTTCTTCTCCGTCTTGGAGAAAGAGAGAGCGACCCAAAAGGTTCCTGAAATTACTAGGCCAACCTTGACCCCAAGAAAAATGATCCATGTGGCTCGAAAGAATAAATTTATTCGCTTCTGCCCCTGTCATAAAAACAGTCTTTTGACCCAAGATTTTGGTTTTATAAATGGAACCATATTGCTTTTCTCGCTTATCGCCAAAATTGCGATCGAGTAGAAATGGGATCGTTTCCCCCAGAATGGGTAAACCAAGACGTCCGGGAGGTAAAGGGGATGAGGATTTCGACATGGATCAAACAACTCCACTCAACAGATTTAGTTCGGCTAACAGTTTGGAACTTCTCATTCCAACTATTGCCCGACTCAATTTTAAAACTTCCCAGACTCAAGCTTTCGTGCTATTTCACTTCTCTCGCAGGAATGCGCCGGTGCATTCTGCACCTGAAAACTTATGGCTGTATATATCACGGGAGAGTATAGTATCCCATAAAACATTTCCAGGACGGTGCTTTTTGTGTACGGGGGTTACGATAATCGTACATGAGTGATGACTATAACCCTATCAGATGAATGTACTTTGCTATGAGCCATTCTGCCTCTTCTTCAAAACAAAAAGAGTTTTACCCGAGCCAACTCACGCCTTGGTTGGTTCGCTGGGTGCAATTTTTATCCCCTTTCATCTGTCGTTGGCTGAACAAACTGGATGTTGTTATTGTGCCGAGCTATGAACAGGAACTTGCAGCGCTCAAAAATAAACGAATCCTATTCTTAGCCAATCATCCCACCTTCCAAGATCCAATTGTTATGTTTTTGCTTTCCGCTCAGCTAGGAGAAATGTTTTATTACCTGGCTGATCATCTTGCTTTACGCGGTTATCTTGGTCCTTTCTTACAACGGCTTGGGGTTTATTCCATTAAGCGAGGTTTACCGGATCGAAACAGTGTGCGTCATACCCTAGAAATTTTGAGTCAACCGAATAGTCGATTGGTGATTTTTCCAGAGGGAGGCTGTTCTTTCCAAAATGATCGCGTTAGTCCCTTCCGTACAGGAGCAATCCAACTCGCTTTCCAAGCCCTCAATCGTGACCAAAAGCAGAAGGGAGAAATTCCTGATTTGTATGCAATTCCCATTTCGATCAAATACCGTTATCCCCGTGATGTGACACCGATTATTCGTCAACTTTTACAACGATTGGAAAAGGAGTTAAACCTTACAGCTCAGGGCGATCAATATCAACGCTTGCGACTCGTCGGAGAAAAAGTCTTACAGCGTTGTGAGCAAGATTATGCCTTTGCCAGTTTAGAGGGAGCCAATATGAATGAACGCATTCCTTATCTCAAAGCGAGAATCTTAGAGACCATTGAACAGTTTTTTGATGTTAAAACTTCAGAAGAAATTCCGGATCGCGAACGGGTGTATAAGCTGCAATACTTATTAGAAGGAGCAACTAACGACGAAAATAAGATGGAGGGTCCAGCGATATCTTTCCCGGCTCCATCGGCAACAAGAGAAAGCTTATCAGAACCCTCTTGGCAAGATCAGTTTGGTCAAGTTTGGAGTACTGATTTTATTCGCCATTCCCTCTGGCGAGTCCTCAATTTTGATGCGATTTATGATGGTTACGTTGCAGAAAACCCCTCCCCAGAGAGATATCTCGATACCCTCACGCGCTTAGAACGAGAAGTCTTTGGGATTGACCGACCGCCACCGAAAGACTATCGCCAAGCCCTCGTTTATATTGGCAAACCGATGAATCTCAAAGACTCCTTTTCTGCTTTCCAAGGCGATGGCTTGGCCGGTTCCCAAAAGGAACATCGCGCTGCCACCATTACTCAAATCGTAGATGCGCTCCAAAGCAGAGTACAGCACAACCTAGATACTCTTGCTCAATATAAACTAGAATCTCTTAATTGAAGTTTGAAGTGATAGCCTTTACACTTAATTATTCATTAAAATTAGAGCTAATTACTGGATGATTTCACTTCAATGGGGTCTGAGACATCGCTAGCTTTTTCCAGCTAAAAGCTATGTTTCTTGACAAAATTTGCTTTATTAATCGTATTTGATGATCGGGACATCATTCAATTGGCTTAATAATTGTATTTTCTCTTTATTTTTGTTAGTCTAACCTACAATAAAGATGTACGTAATTAGGGAGCAAAAGGATGGTAAAGCTGGGAGAAAGAATCTTAAATTTGTTCTCGAATTTATTGTTAATTCGGTCTCATTGCTTGGTTTCAGCAGATAGATTATCCTTTACTAAAATTTTAATGCAATTAACTCACTTAAATCAATTTAATGTCCCTTGGTGGATAAAAATTCAAACGAATATTCCCGCCTGCACTTACTATTTTGGACCTTTTCCTAATTTACAAGAAGCCAAGCTTTCCCAGCATGGCTACATTGAAGATTTAGTCAAAGAAAAAGCCCACGGAATCACAGTTGAACTGAAAAAATGTCAACCTAAAATCTTAACGATTTGTGAGGAAGAAACACAGTTATCGCAATCAACTCAAGCTGCGCCGTAAAATGATAGAGCAGGTTGACTGAAATAACAATTACTGAGACTAAAATCCCAGTATAGAAATTCCTTTAAGCAGGAGCAAGTTCGATCAAAACAACACATCCTTCGTCGACATAAATTTTGCGAATTATTGCTAGTAAGGATTTATGAAAGATGTTCGTCGTTGTTGTGTGAACTTCAACCAGGGGTTGCCAGTTGCTCATCATAGTAACTTTCCTGACTCAGGAGTACACCTCTTGATTCAGTCTCTGTAAGAAGTTAACCAGCAAACTACCACTTCAAGGTTGCTGCTTCAATTCCTTGTTCTCGCCTAATTTTGCCATCTTTTTCAAACCAAGCAATAATCTGTTCTGGGGTTAAATCTTCTACAGCTACTCCTTCCTCTTGCGCGATCGTTTTCAGTAATCGCAAAGAAGAAATCGTTAATCGCGTTAGAAACTTTTCTGGCGAAGAAAGTAAAGCTTTATCAACATCTAGAGATTCTTCTTCGGTTAAGAATTGAATCGAACTATCTTGTGTCATAGTGATTTGTCCTTTGTTTTTTGTCCTTAGTCCTTTGGGAGTGAAAAACTAGATTTTTATACTTTAATTAATGCAATCATCAACCTAAACCAATGACTAATGACCAATGACTAATAACTAAACTTTTAATTGAATAAGATAGCCACAGCGATGTTCTCCGTGATACAACCAGTGTGTCCGCTCTACAGTACAATCAGGAAGCACAGCGGAAAACATCTCTAACTCATGTCCGCAAACACTCGGGTAAGACTCAGCTACGCTAGCAATAGCACAGTTATGTTCAAATAAGAAAAACTTGGGTTGGGTCGTATCTTGATTCTCTTCCAAGGGATGATACTCTGCCATATAGCCTTCTGCTTGTCGTAATTCGACCAACTTAGCGATTCGTTCTTCTAAGTCTCCGCTACCGATTCGATCGCGATAATCATCGGCTTTGCGCTGCCATTGTTTTTCTAAAACAGCTTGAACTTGTTCTTCTCCGGCGGTTTCGGCAAGAGTATGGAGAAAAGAAACAGCAAATTCGCCATAATCATGGGGGAGGTGATCGCGCCCTTGGTCACTCAATTGATAGAGATATTGGGGGCGTCCCATTCCATTTTGCACCGCTTCGTAATACACTAAGCCTTCAGACTCCAATTCTTTTAAGTGTCGGCGGGTCGCTTGGGGACTAATCTCAAGTCTTTGGGCTAAATCCTGGGCTGTGGCTTGTCCTTGCTTGAGAATATACCTGAGAATTCCCTGTTTCGTTGAACTCTGGCGGGTTGCGGTCATGGTTTTTTGCATCATCTGCGCGATCGCCTCCAATCTTAAAATAGTTTGACAACATCTTTGTTGTTAATGTAGCCTAAAAATAGTTAAACAACAAATACGTTTCGTAAGTCGCTCACCTGAGAAGGGAAGCGATCCTAAAGAAAGTATAAAAACGACGCTTAGTTAGCTTAATTGAGGAAACACGAACGTCCATGACTGCAACCAAAACCTTACTCAACCAACCCTACAAATACGGTTTTGTCACCGACATTGAAACCGAAACCTTACCCCGTGGACTAAATGAAGACATTATTCGCATGATCTCAGCGAAGAAAAACGAACCTGAGTTCATGTTGGACTTCCGCCTCAAAGCCTACCGTCAATGGTTGAACATGACAGAACCGAACTGGGCGCACGTCGGTTATAAGCCCATTGATTTTAACGATATTATTTACTATTCTGCACCAAAAAAGAAAGAAGAGAAGAAAGAAAGTTTAGACGAAGTTGATCCTGCCCTCCTCGAAACCTTTGAAAAGTTAGGCATTCCCCTTTCCGAACAAAAACGTCTGGGCAATGTTGCCGTAGATGCCATTTTTGATAGCGTTTCCGTTGCCACTACGTTCAAAGAAAAACTGGCTGAAGAAGGAGTCATTTTCTGTTCCATTTCCGAAGCCCTCCAAGAATATCCCGAACTGGTGAAAAAATACATTGGCAGTGTGGTTCCCAGTGGCGATAACTTCTTTGCTGCGCTAAACTCGGCAGTATTTAGTGATGGGTCATTTGTTTACGTCCCCAAAGGGGTACAATGCCCGATGGAACTTTCTACTTATTTCCGCATCAACACCGATGAAGCGGGACAATTTGAACGGACTTTAATCGTTGCGGAAGAAGGGGCGTCTGTCAGCTATTTAGAAGGCTGTACTGCCCCCATGTACGACTCTAACCAGCTTCACGCTGCCATTGTGGAACTCGTCGCGCTAGATGACGCCAACATTAAATATTCCACGGTTCAAAACTGGTTTGCTGGGGATGAAGAAGGAAAAGGCGGCATCTATAACTTTGTGACCAAACGTGGACTCTGCAAAGGGAAAAATTCTAAAATCTCTTGGACACAAGTCGAAACGGGTTCTGCGGTGACTTGGAAATATCCCAGTTGCGTTTTAGCAGGGGATAATTCTGTGGGAGAGTTCTATTCCATTGCCTTAACCAATAATTATCAGCAAGCCGATACCGGTACCAAAATGATCCACATTGGAAAAAATACCAAGAGTACCATTATCTCGAAAGGCATTTCCGCCGGTCATTCCCAAAATAGTTATCGGGGCTTAGTGAAAATGGGACCGAAAGCCGATGGTGCGCGCAATTACTCCCAGTGTGATTCGATGTTAATTGGCGATCAAGCAGAAGCCAATACCTTCCCCTACATTCAAGTGGATAATAACCGCACGAAAGTGGAACATGAAGCCTCTACCGCAAAAATTGGCGAAGACCAACTCTTCTATTTTGCCCAACGGGGAATTTCGGAAGAAGATGCCGTTTCGATGATTGTCAGCGGTTTCTGTAAAGAAGTGTTCAATCAGTTACCGATGGAATTTGCAGCAGAAGCAGATAAATTGCTGGCGTTGAAGTTGGAAAATTCGGTAGGTTAGTCATTGGTCATCAGTCATGGAAACTGAGCTTGTCGAAGTTGGTCATTCGTGTAATTCGATAGAAGGGGAATTGGAAAGCTGTCATTCAACTTCTTCTTCTCCTTCAATCGTTTTCCTGTGAACAAATAAAAAATAAATAAAAAAATATGATTAAAGAAAATAGTGAAGTTATTTTATCGATTAAAAATTTACACGCCAAAGTTGAAGATATCCCAATTCTAAAAGGGGTTAATCTAGAAGTAAAAGCCGGTGAAATTCACGCTATTATGGGGCGAAACGGGTCTGGTAAAAGTACTCTGTCCAAAGTTTTGGCGGGTCATCCTGACTATACAATCACTTCAGGAGAAATTATTTATAAAGGAGAAAATCTTGCCGAACTAGAACCGGATGAACGGGCTTTAAAAGGCATTTTTCTCGCCTTTCAATATCCTTTAGAAATTCCAGGAGTGAGTAATTTAGACTTCTTGCGTGTGGCTTATAATTCTCACTGCAAAGCCCAAGGAAAAGAAGAAATTGATGCCTTTGATTTTGAAGATTTAGTGGAAGAAAAGCTGGAAATCGTCAAGATGGATCCCAGCTTCTTAGAACGGAGTTTGAACGAAGGTTTCTCCGGCGGAGAGAAGAAACGCAACGAGATTTTACAAATGGCTCTGCTAGAACCTAGTCTAGCAATTTTGGATGAAACCGATTCCGGTTTAGATATTGATGCTTTAAAAATTGTTGCGAATGGGGTGAATCAGTTGGCAACCCCTGATAATGCAACGGTGATGATTACCCACTATCAGCGTTTGTTAAATTATGTTGAACCGGATTATATCCATGTCATGGTAGACGGAAAAATCATTACCAGTGGCGGTAAAGAGTTAGCCCTACAACTCGAAGAAAATGGCTATGACTGGTTGTATGAACAGTACGCCCCACAACAGGAGGTTACGGCTTAGGGATGAGTATGTCAGTTTCTTCTCAGGATCAACTTGCCAATCAAGATCACTTCCTCAACCATTTGTTACGTCAACGTCATGGCAATGTCGTGACGGAAGAGGAATCCACCTTTACGGCGTGGCTGGAAAAACGACAGCAGGAGGCAGCCAACTGGGTTGCAGAATCTCGCTTTCCTCACCGCAAAGATGAAGAATGGCGCTTTACCGATTTATCCCCCTTACTGGATTATCAGTTTCAAAGAAGTCAAACGGTTGATCTCAAACCAGATAGTGTATCACCGTTTATTGTTCCTGAAGCTTCCCAAGCGCGGTTAGTCTTTGTCAATGGTTGCTTTTGTGCTGAACTCTCGCAACTTGATCACCTCCCGGCTGGTGTAACTCTCACGAACTTAGCAACTTTGGATGTTCATCAGCAGTCGCAAGTCACTGACTATCTCACTCAGCAAGAAGGGGGAGAAGAGTTATTTACGGCGTTGAATACGGCTGGCTTTGAAGATACAGCAGTGCTTGGGGTGGCACCAAATACTGAAGTTGAATCGCCAATACAGGTGCTCTTTTTAGCTGTCGGCAATGATACGCCGCAGCTTATTCAACCGCGTTTGCTGGTGGTGGCGGAAACGAGTGCCAAGGTGAATTTGATTGAACAATATGCGAGTCTTTCGTCTGAAAAGGCTGCCCCCTATTTGTGTAATCCCGTGAGTGAAGTTTGGCTAGCAGGGAACGCGCAAGTGAATCATATCCGCTTACAAGACGAAGCGTTAAATAGTTTCCACATTGCGAAAACGGCAGTTACCCAAGCCCAAGATAGTCGCTATACGGCGTATCCAGTGAGTTTAGGCGGACAGATTTCCCGTCATGATTTTGATGTGTTTCATACCGGAACCCAGGTAAATACGAAGTTATATGGCTTAACCTTAGGCAAGGGACAGCAACTTTTAGATACCCACAGCGCGATCGCGTTTCGTCATCCCCATAGCAGCGCCGATCAGCTGCATAAATGTATTTTAGATGATTCTGGTCGTGCCGTTTTTAATGGAAAAATGTTTGTTCCCCAAGCGGCACAACTCACAAATGCAGCACAGTTAAACCGGAATTTGTTACTGTCAGATAAAGCCCATGTGGATACCAAACCAGAATTAAATATTGTTGCCGATAATGTGAAATGTTCGCATGGCGCAACAGTCAGTCAACTAGAAGCGGATGAACTATTCTATTTGCGCAGTCGGGGGTTAGATAGCAATGCAGCCTCTAACTTGTTGATTAATGCTTTTGCTGCCGAAATTCTTGAAGAAATTACGATTTCTTCTTTACGAGACCAATTATTTAGTTGTTTGCAAAACCGATTTATCCACTAAAACATATGACGATTGCAACCACTCCTTCCTTAGCCAATCAAGTGCGTGCCGATTTTCCCATTCTTAATCAAGAAGTCAATGGGAATCCACTCATTTATTTTGATAATGCTGCCACGTCTCAGAAGCCCTTATCAGTGATCAAAGCGTTAGATGAATACTATCAATCCATCAATTCTAATGTTCATCGGGGCGCACACACGCTAAGCACGAAAGCAACAGAAGCTTTTGAAGGGGCAAGGGATAAAGTTGCTCAATTTGTCAACGCCAGTTCTCGCAATGAAATTGTTTTTACGCGCAATGCGACAGAAGCGATTAATTTAGTTGCCTATAGTTGGGCATTAAATAACCTGAAACCCGGCGATGAAATTATTACCTCAGTCATGGAACATCATAGTAATATTGTTCCCTGGCAAATGATTGCGCAAAAAACAGGGGCGGTTCTCAAACACGTTGGGTTAACGGCAGCAGAAACTTTAGATTTAGAACAGTATAAAACCCTGCTTTCTGACCAAACCAAATTAGTGACGCTGGTTCATGTTTCTAATACCTTAGGTTGTATTAATCCCGTTGAAGAAATGACGCGCCTTGCTCAAGAAAAAGGCGCAAAAGTATTAATTGATGCTTGTCAAAGTGTGCCTCATTTGCCAGTTGATGTACAAGCCATGGGTTGTGATTGGTTAGTGGCAAGTGGTCATAAAATGTGCGGTCCTACTGGGGTTGGTTTCTTGTATGGCAAGGAAGATTTATTAAATGCAATGCCTCCTTTTTTAGGCGGTGGTGAAATGATTGGGGAAGTTGCCTTAGATCATTTTACTTGTGCGGAACTCCCTCATAAATTTGAAGCGGGAACGCCTGCGATCGCGGAAGCAATTGGCTTAGGGGCGGCGGTAGATTATTTAAGTCAAATTGGCATGGATCAAATTCATGCCTACGAAGAAGAATTAACGGCTTATTTATTCCACCAATTAGAAAACTTTTCTAACTTAAGAGTGTACGGACTAAAACCAACAGTAGAGGGAAAAGGAAGGGCGGCATTAGCTGCTTTTAATGTGGAAAATTTACACGCCAATGATTTAGCCCCGTTATTAGATTATGAAGGGGTTGCCATTCGTTCGGGTCATCATTGTACCCAACCCTTACACACAGTTTTAGGCGTTGCGGGAAGCGCAAGAGCCAGTCTTTATTTCTACAATACGAAAGAAGAAATTGATGGCTTTATTATTGCCTTGAAAAATACCATTGATTTCTTTGCCGAGATGATGGAAGAAGATTAGTCATTTGTTCTTTGGGGAAAGGCAACAGAAAATTCAGGGCAATCGCACTTATTTTCCCTCTAGAGGGAATAGTATCTGAATCTTGATCCACTTTGTCCCTACTGATTACACTTGTGTCTCTTACACTCCTGTTAAACTAACACCTATTCTGGCGCGTTGGGTCGGGTCGCTTCATTAAAATTTTGAAGGCTTTCATCTGCTAGTCTTCGGTAATCCATTAATGATAGGTTTCACAGTGCAGTTTCACGCTATGCCCCATCTGTGCGGCTGCCATTGCTACATCCATTTTCATTTTCATTTCTTTCAATGGTTACGTTCTGACTTTTTTCCTTCTGGTCAAGAACTGCTGTGCTGCTAGAGTGAGCCATTCTCAGGAATTTAATTCCTTTCCAATTTAATACTGTGCGATGCTAAATTTGACTTAATCTGATATTACTAGAAGAAGCGATTTACTTAGACCAGTCACTAACGGTTTACCTGAAGCGTTAAGCTCATCCAATATCTGTTATTCTTCCTCAACTGCAATGTCTACCCTTGTCATCGTTGAATCACCAACCAAAGCTCGTACCATCCGTAAATACTTACCAAACGACTATCGTGTTGAGGCATCGATGGGTCATGTTCGGGACTTGCCTTCCTCCGCTAAAGAAGTCCCTGCAAAAATTAAAGGCGAAAGCTGGGCGCGGTTAGG
>CAZAYV010000054.1:0-23221 GCA_964489465.1 uncultured Dactylococcopsis sp.
GAATTCTCTATGACTAGAAATTAAGCATTAGACCGTACTCGGTTGTTGAGCAATATTCTTTTCCATTTCTTGAAACTTCTGGAAGAGATGATCCCCCCAATAACCCACATCATACTGAGTAACCGTCTTATACATTTTCTCCATCCGTTGCTCTTGTTCAGCTTGGGGCATATCTAATGCCTTATCAATGGCATCATCCATCCGATCCATAGAATAGGGATTGGTTAAAATCGCTTCTGGCAATTCCACTGCTGCCCCGACAAACTCAGACAGAATTAAAGTTCCACCTTTTCCTTCTCGCGCAATTACATATTCTTTGGCAACCAGGTTGAGACCATCCCGCAAGGGCGTTGTCCAACACACATCTGCTGCCCGGTAATAGCACATCAAATCATCAAATGGAATCGGCTGGGTAAAGAGCATAATCGGAATCCACTCGAACGTGGCAAAGCGCCCATTAATTTCACCCACCAACTGCTCAATCAAGTTTTGCGCTTCTTCATACACTCGCATCCCACTTGCTGGTGCAACGCAAGTGACCATCATATTTACTTTACCTTGTAATTCAGGACGACGTGCCAAAAGCCGCCCGTAAGCTTCCAGCATTTCGCGTACCCCCTTAACATAGTCCACTCGTCCTGCCGACATAATTAATTTGCGTCCCTGAAGGCGTTCCAAAATTTCTTGATATCGTTCTTCAGTTTCCGGTTTATGTAAGTTATTTAAGATGTGTTGCGGGTTAGTTCCCACAGGAAATGCATCGACATTGACAATTCGATCGCGCCACCGTAATTGCGTTGTCATCTCCGGTTCGGCTAACGCCGTTCCCACGGGTGTAATGTGTTGAGGAACCGGTCCTTTGTGTACTACTTCCACTGAGCGTAAACTCCGTGCCACATTCACAAAGTTTTCGGAATAGCGAGGAATGTGGAAACCGACAATATTACAGCACAGCAGGCTGTCAATAATCTCTTCCCGCCAAGGCAGAATATTAAACACATCGACTGAGGGGAAGGGAGTATGATGGAAGAAGGCAATTTTTGCATTGGGTTTAATCTGCCGGATATAGTAGGGAGCTAACCAGAGATTATAATCATGCACCCAAATTAACGCATCCTCTGCTGCCTCCTCGCAAGCAGCTTCTGCAAATAAACGATTCACTTCATGAAAATTTTTCCAATCTGAGCTTTCGTAAGTGAAATGATAGGGAAAGGAATGTAAGATTGGCCAAAAAGCTTCTTTAGAAGTGATGTGGTAAAAGTCTTTAACTTGATCCGGGGTTAAAGCAATGCGCCGCACATTATAGTTGCCCCCATCTTCAATTTCTTCAACTGGAATTCGTGCTTTAAACTCAGCATTGTCTTTTGATTTTACTTCTTTCCAAGCAACCCAAGTCCCTTGATTGACATTAGAAAAGAAGCCCTTTAAAGTCGGAACAATGCCATTCGGACTTTGTTTGGCTTTGTAATGAATGACGCCATCTTCATCCATCACTTCATCATAAGGTTGACGATGATAGAGAATTACTAAAGAAGATTTCATAACGTTACCTCCTACTTACAGGGTAAATTTATATAGTCTTTGTATTTTGATTCTGTTCTCATCCAGATTACAATAACAAAGGTAAAGATTAGCCTAAACCTTAACATAAACTCAGCCTATCCTCACCGTCCTAACGATAGAATGTGAACAAGATCAAAAAAGATCTAATCGTCATTTGATCAGGGCAGTAGAGACAATGTACACTAAGCAATCATCTTTGCGCGAATCACCGGTTACTGAATGGAGAGAGCAACCAAAGTTTGTATGATGAAGAGAGAAGATTAAATCCTGACGATTCAAGATAATTGTCTCTTACTATATGCAAACTCTGGCATTTCCATCAGAAAAAACCGATACGATTCAAACCCAAGCCCTATTTATTGGTGAAGCAATCGATTGTCGTTCTCTAGAAAAAGATTATGATTGCATTGCCACTTTGCCCCTTGTGGTCAAAGTGGGGGCAACGGGTGTTGCCGTTCTTTTTCCTTATGGTGTGGTTGTTTTATTTGGGTTAAGTCAAGAAGAAGAAACTCAATTTCTCAAAAACTTAGCAGGATACGTAAGTGAGTCATTTCCTAATCCGGAGATGGAAAGCGTTGAAATCAAACTCAACCCCGAAAAAAGTGAGCGAGTTAAAAATGGCATTCTTTACTTAAATAAATATAGCGTTGAACATTTACAAATTGTGGCTGATATTTTAGGTAAAACTGTTGTTTTAGCTCACTATGAAACGAAGCTTGCTTCAGTTTTTGACCAAGTCGAACCCTTTACGGCAAGTTTACAAAAAAATTACCAACTAACCCGTCCAGGAAAAGAATTACTCCATGAACTAGGCAGTACCTTTCTCTTTCAATACAAAATGGTAGCACGAGTGGAAATTATTGATAAGCCGGAACTTTTATGGGAAGTACCAGAACTAGAAAATCTTTATTTGCGTCTCGAAGATGAATATGAAATTAAAGAACGTCATCATGCCTTAGAACGAAAATTAGATTTAATTTATCGTACATCCCAAACGGTTCTGGAACTGATGGAACATAAGACGAGTTTAAGAGTGGAATGGTACATTGTCATTCTCATTGTGGTGGAAATTATTTTATCGGTTTATGAACTCTTCATTCGCGATTTATTGCTGAATTAGTCATTAATCATTAGTCATTAGTCATTAGTCATTGGTAACCGATTTATAAAAAATAAATAAAGGATCATGCGTGTAATCGTCATTGGTGGTGGTGCGGCCGGTTTCTTTGCTGCGATTACTTGTGCCAGCGTCACCCCAGAAACAGAGGTAATTTTACTCGAAGCCGGAAAACAGCCCTTGGCGAAAGTTCGGATTTCTGGCGGCGGGAGATGCAATGTTACCCATCATTGTTTTGATCCCAGGTTACTGGTTCAAGCTTATCCTCGTGGGGGAAAAGCCTTGCGAGGTGCGTTTACACGCTTTCAACCTCAAGATACTGTCAATTGGTTTGAAAGCCGAGGTGTTCCTTTAAAGACAGAAGCTGATGGACGGATGTTTCCTGTTAGCGATAACTCTGAAACGATTATTCATTGTTTAGTGAAAGAGGCAAAAGCCCAAGGGGTAAAGGTAAAAACTGGGGTGAAAGTGCAGTGGGTCAGTTATGAAAAAGGACGATTTATTATTGAGTTAAAAAATGGCGATTATTTCAGCAGCGATCGCGTTCTTTTCGCAACAGGAAGTCAACGTCTTGCTTATCAATGGCTGACCCAATTGGGTCACACAATTATCCCTCCCATCCCTTCTCTATTTACTTTTAATATTCAAGATGAACGATTAGCGGATTTAGCCGGCATCAGCGTAGAAAATGTCGCAGTACAATTAGCAGTTAAAGGGAAAGAAAGCTATCGACAAACCGGACAACTTTTAATCACCCATTGGGGATTAAGCGGACCAGTTGTTTTGAAGTTATCCGCTTATGGGGCAAGAGTTTTACATGACCATCGTTATCAAATGGGCTTATTTATCAACTGGCTGCCCAAGGAAAATTTAGAAACCATTAGAGAAAAATTATTGGCGCAAAAAGAAGCAACCCCTCGCCGCCAAGTCACCAACTTTTCTCCGTTTGCAATTCCCCGTCGTCTCTGGGAAAAACTCGCGATCGCGTCAGGAATTTTTAACACTCAACGCTGGGCAGAAGTATCGAAAAAACAAATCACTGCTTTCGCTAAAGAATTAACCCAAGGTCACTTTCACCTTCAGGGCAAAGGGGTTTTCAAAGAAGAATTTGTCACCTGTGGTGGGGTTGATTTAAAGGAAGTGAATTTTAAGACCATGGAAAGTAAGTTAGTGCCTGGACTTTACTTTGCCGGCGAAATCTTAGATATTGATGGCATAACCGGTGGTTTTAATTTCCAAAATGCTTGGACAACGGGCTGGTTAGCAGGACAAGCCATGGGAGAATGAGGTGATGAAGTTCAGTGAAATTGTTAAAAAGCTAGAAAAAATAACAACCATAACCGTTAACGTCAACAGTGATCCGGAGATTAAAGGACTCAGCGCGATTGATCAGGCAAGGGTGAATACGCTTTCTTACATTGAGGGCAGTCGCTTTGCCGACTACATTAACCAAACCTCAGCCAGTGCCTTAATTTTACCTGAGGATGAAACCCTACAAGCGCAGGCGAACGCCAACGGAATCCCTTGGATCGCGAGTCCTTCCCCTCGTTTACTCTTTGCTCGTGTCATTGATCTGTTTTATCAACCCTTTCAGCCTACCCCAGATATTCATCCCAGTGCAGTGATTGATCCCTCAGCGGTTATTCAAGAAAATGTTTATATTGGTCCGAATGTGGTCATTTATCCCCATGTCACCATTGGCAGTGGCGTTTGCATTTATGGCAATGTGGTGATTTATCCGGATGTGGTAATTCGCGATCGCGCTACCTTACACGCCAACTGCACCATCCATGAACGGACTCAAATCGGCAAAGATTGTGTGATTCATAGTGGGGCTGTCATTGGCGGCGAAGGGTTTGGCTTTGTTCCGACTGTTCAGGGTTGGTATAAGATGCAACAATCCGGTTGTGTGGTCTTAGAAGAAGGAGTAGAAGTGGGTTGTAATAGCACAATTAATCGTCCAGCAGTGGGAGAAACTCGGGTGGGAGAGCATACCAAACTCGACGATGGGGTTCATATTGGACATGGGTGCCAAATTGGTAAAAATTGTGCCTTTGCTGGACATGTTGCCCTCGCTGGCGGAGTAAAAGTCGGCAATTATGTTTTATTGGGCGGGCAAACGGGAGTGGTGAATCAAGTCGTAATCGGCGATCGCGCCCGCGTCACTGCCCAGTCTGGGATTACCCGTAATGTCAAGCCGGGAGAAGTAGTTTCGGGGTCTCCTGCTGTTGCCAATCATATTTACCTGCGATCCATTGCCATTTATAAACGACTGCCAGAAATGTATAAAACCTTTAAACGTCTGATTCAAGACTAGATTGACTTCATTGACGGCTTGCATCCAACCATTGCTGAAACGTTTGTTGATGATCCTCAATCCAACTTTCGGCGTGGCGACGAATGTCACTGGTGCTGTCTTCTCCTTCACGTAGCAATTGATTTTGGGCGCTAACATCAGCAATGGGAATTTGCACCTGTTCCATAAACGCGATCGCAGCCGGATGAGATTGGGCAAACCCTTGATTGGCAAGAATCATGATTTCATCAGTGACAAAGCCTAAATTTTTTCCTTGGTAAGTCGTATCCGGATTTGGGCTGCTGGTGCTTTTTTCCGGTAGGGTCGTATAAGGGACTTCTAGCCATGCCACATCTTCACCGGGGACAAGTCTACTGCTGGTCCAGAGAGGGGTCCAAGTGTAGTATAAAATCGGCTTCTCTTGTTGATAGCGAGCAATCACATCTGCCATCAGAGCAAAATATTTACCGCTTTCGTGTTCTACGGTGGAGGTTAAATTGTAGGCAGCGAGGTGGTGGTTAATAATCGTTTCACAGCCCCAACCGGCATTACAGCCCACGAGATTGGCTTTCCCATCGCCATCGG
The DNA here is from genome assembly GCA_964489465.1 of uncultured Dactylococcopsis sp. Classification (GTDB taxonomy): domain Bacteria; phylum Cyanobacteriota; class Cyanobacteriia; order Cyanobacteriales; family Rubidibacteraceae; genus Halothece. The sequence continues at coordinate 5,562 of CAZAYV010000054.1, forward strand.
TATCGAAAATTTTAGCAATTTCCGGGTCTTGGAGTTGCTCTAAATTCGTAATATTATGCTCTTGCGCTGTGGCGCGATCAATGAGATAGCCCTGCACCGCATTATCCACAATGACACCCACTTTTGCCAATTTTTCGTCACCGCCACTATTTTCGTAAAACTTTCGCCCTAACTGTTGCCAATGGGCTGCGGTGTAATCGAGTCCTCCTTCGGCGAGATCCGTGTGCATTAATGCGGGTTCTAACTCTCGCATCCGCCCGATTTCATAGCCCAATTCTTCTAAGCCAATATTGACAATTTCGGTTTGAAAGCGCTCTTCTAGAGAAACATAAGTGGGGGTCACTTTAACGCCTGTACCCGGAAGATTAGTACGTTTTTGCTCCTGAACAGAAGAATTTTGGCAACTATTGAGTGCTACGCCAGTGAATACGGTACTAAGCGTCAAAAAAAGGAAAAAAGTGATTTTTCGCAGCATGAAATGGGGCACAATGACAATACAAAGCGACAGGTCAGACGCTATTTAAAACAGTGTATCGGATGAGGCAATCATGTTTGAGGCTATTGCGAGCGCGATCGCGCAACAAGACTATACCACTGCCGCTCAATTAATCGACACCCTCAAACAAGAATATCCCCACCATCCTTGGCTGACCTTCTATACAGCACAAATTGACGCGGCACAAGGCAACCTCGAAATTGCTGAAAGTGCCTACCAAAAGCTACTGCAAGAGAGTAGCAATCGTAAACTTCTCTCTCAAACCCGAGAAGCCCTCCGTTGTCTCGAAACAGCGCAAACGGAAAGGGGAAAAGACGCCATCAGCGAAGCCCTTGCCCAACCCGGCGGACAAGATACTGCCGTTTTTATACTCTGTGCGATTCCGGCTGCAGAGAAACAACAAGCAGCGCCGATCCTGGCAAAAACCTTTCAACTGGATCCTTACAATGCTCGGCTACAACTCCCCAGTCGTGGGTGGCGCTTGTTCCGGATTGGGGCAATAGGAGAATTGCTCTACTACAGTAAAGTCTTGCAAAATCGCAACATTCCTTGTTTTTGTACCCCTCTCAATGCCCTCGATACCCTCAATGTCTTTCAAGTGCAATATTTACGCAGCGAAGGGAAGCAAGTGAGTTCCCGTTGTTCCAATGGTCAAGGTCAAGAAGGAACCTTAACTTTTCAGTGGTCAGAGGTTCATCAGCAAGTACAAGGGCGTCTTCCCATTTTTGAGGAAATCGTCACTACCGATGCCAGGCGCAAGCGGAAACGGAAAACTGAAACCCTAGATTACGTGCAGTTTTGTGACTTACACTTACTGCACCGACGGACCATACTTCGCTTATGTGACCAACAGTATCAATTTCAACAAAACGCTCCCCTAAGTCAAACGATGCAAAAAGGAGAAACCTTGCGTCGGAATTGGTTACAACTGCTAGCTTACTTAGAAGAACAAATGCCGATGATTCAGCGGTGGCAAGATTTTACCTCCTTTGGTGAAGGCGCGATCGCGTTCCCCCAAATGTTACAGCGAATTACTGCCCACATTGATCTCAAACGACGTTATGAAACCAGTTGGGATGCAGCGTTCCAACTCTATAGCGGTCTCGCTTTTTTTAGGGGAGAAAGCGATCTAAAGCAGCCTTGAGTTCTTCCAGTTCCGTGTCAATATTGCCTTCTTTAGAAGCACGGGTAATACACTCACTCAAATGTTCATCTAAAATCATCCGCGCCACTCGGTCTAATGCCCCTCTTACCGCAGCAATTTGCATCAGCACTTCTGGACAAGGACGACTTTCCGAAACCATGGTTTTGACGCCCCGAATGTGTCCTTCTAAGCGCGAGAGACGATTGACGATGCGCCGCAGTGACTCTTCACTGTGGACATGAGGATGACTTTCAAAATCCGAGTGCGGGTGAGCGTGAGAACTTGCGTTATTTTGAGCTTGCGGAGCAGCGTTTTCAGTCAATGTGGGTTCGACTCCAATTTCAACGACAATCCTATCAATCTAGTCTAACGTGAGGGGGAAGACTCAGCGGTGCGCCAAATCCACCAAGCGGCAGCACAAAGGGTCGTATTTCCTAATAAAGTGGTACCCGCTTGCAGGATGACTAACCAGTCTAAGGCTTCGGCGTTATCAAATAGATGCCAAGTGACGGCACACATGGCACTGATCAGCGCCGGAAACATTGCCAGGGAGAGTCCCCACCATTTTTTTTGTCCGGTCATTTCTCCGTAGCGCCAGATTAACCAAATTGCCAATATCCATTCGGCAACACTCGAAATATGAACAATCCAAGTGGGAATTGAAAGTGCGTGCATAAATTAATCACTTATGGTTCGTTTTGCATCCTTTACCATCCTAATTGCTGAGGGCGATCTCTTAGTATAGAAGAAATGCAAGCTGATTATAAGAATAATGACAGCAACCAGTACCAATCAAGCCCAGGAACTCTTTCGTAACGCCTACGAAAACCGCTATACTTGGGACAAAAACTTCCCCGGTTACGAAGCTCAGCTGACCCTCACTCAAGGAGAAGAAGTTTATCATGCTACCGTTAAAGTGAACGCTGATTTAACAGTGGACGTGACGGGAATCGAGGACGAAAAAGTCCAAGAAAGTATCTACAATCAGATGCGAGATATCGTCACTCATCGTAAACGGAAATCCTTTGCCGAAGCCCACGGAAAAAATACTTTCCACCTTGGAGAAGAAGACGCTACCGGTGCAGTGGAAATTAAAGTAGAAGGGGATGCCATGGGGTCAAATTATAAAGTGCGCGGTAATGAAATTTCCCAAGTCAGTCGTGTCATGGGACCGATCGCGTTTACCATTAACACGGCAGAAAGCCTCGATACCGGCGAAGGCTATATTTCTACGAAATACAATGCCATTTTCCGGGACCCGAAAACGGATGTCCTGAAAGAAAAACGGGAATTTGAAGAAGCGTATGCTCAAGTGGGCGGATACTATCTCCCCCTGCGACAGACCATTTACGCGATCACTAAAGAGGGTCAAACCATTACCACTGAGTTTCAATTTAGTGATTTACAACTCCTCTAACTAAGAGCGGTTGTTTCCGATGTCAGAAACAATCACAATAAGATATAAGGAAACTAGACTGATTAATCAAAAAAGGTAGATTATGGCTGATACTAAACTTGCCCTGACTCCAGAAAACGTGGAAAAAGTTTTAGATGACCTCCGTCCTTATCTCATGGCAGATGGCGGCAATGTCGATTTAGTTGAAATTGAAGGTCCAATTGTAAAACTCAGACTGCAAGGTGCTTGTGGCTCTTGCCCTAGTTCAGCAATGACCTTAAAAATGGGCATTGAGCGTCGCCTCCGGGAATTTATTCCAGAAATTGCAGAAGTGGAACAAGTCGTAAGTTAAGTGCTTAGTACTGCCACTTTTTCCCTCTCCTAAATGAATCTAGGAGAGGGTATTTGATAATGAATCATAAATAATTGATAATTGGTTACTTGTAACTCCATACTGATGATGTGGTAACACAATAACGACTCACAAGTAACAAATCGCCAGTAAGGAATAATGTTTAATAACTCAGAAACTCTCGCCACTAGTGCAATTATCCTCGTTGCCGTTGCAATCCTGGTTTGGGGATTCAACCGGGCTCGACCTTATGGCAAAATTGGTATCCTGTCTTGGTTACAGTCCGTTGTCCTCATGGCACCGTGGTTGCTATTTTTCGGCTTATTTGCAGCAGGAATTTATCTGAACTTGGTGGGAGTGTTGTTGTTGTTATTAACCTCTACCGGAATTTATATTTATTTGGGGAGTCGTTTGCGCTCTGCCGGTCAAGATGTGATGCTGCGTCAACAAGCCAATGAACGCTTACGGGAACAACAATCCTCAGCCCAAGAGAACGCAGACCAAGAACCGCAAGAGAATTCAGAAGAGGAAGCTACATCAGGGGCAAAGAAACCCCCCATTCCCGAGGAAGACTTAAAAACCATTCAAAGTTTATTTGGTATTGATACGTTTTTCAGTACAGAAACCATTCCCTATCAAGATGGTGCAATTTTTAAAGGCAATTTACGAGCGGATCCCGAACAAGTCTATCAAGAACTCTCCCAGAAGCTGCACGCAGCGTTAGGGGAAAAGTATCGTCTGTTTTTAGTGGAAGGTCCGGAAAATAAACCGGTGGTGATTGTTTTACCCAGTACAAACGATCCGCAACCGAGTACCGTCAGCCAGCAGATCTTAGCCGTTGTCTTAATGGTGGCGACTGCAGTGACGAGTGTGGAAGCCTTTAGTTTATTATTGGGATTCGATTTATTTAATAATTGGGAGCGTTTTCAAGAAGCGGTCCCTTTTGCACTCGGACTGGCGATTATTTTGGGGGCTCACGAAGTTGGTCATCGGATTATCGCTCAGCGGTATGGCATTCGTTTGAGCTTACCCTTTTTTATTCCCAGTTTACAAATTGGCTCCTTTGGCGCAATTACTCGCATCGAGTCTTTACTCCCCTCCCGCAGCGTTTTATTTGAGTTTGCCTTAGCCGGTCCGGCAGTAGGGGGACTGGTCTCCCTATTAATGTTAATGGCCGGTTTGATTTTGTCGCAGCCAGGCAGTTTGTTTCAAGTTCCCACTCAATTCTTTCAAGGGTCAATTTTAGTGGGTTCTTTGGCAAAAGTTGTTTTAGGGTCGCAATTACAAGAATCAGTGGTGGATGTCCACCCGTTAACCGTTATTGGTTGGTTAGGACTGGTCATTACAGCTCTCAATTTAATGCCAGCCGGTCAACTGGATGGCGGAAGAATTGTGCAAGCCATTTATGGGCGGAAAACAGCGCGCCGGACAACGGTTGCCACTTTAATTGTTTTGGGCATTGTTGCAATTACCAATCCTAGTAACCCGATTCCTCTCTATTGGGGCATTTTAATTTTATTTTTACAACGTAGTCTCGAACGTCCCAGTCTCAATGAGTTAACCGAACCGGATGATGCTAGAGCCGCATTAGGATTGTTAGCATTATTTTTGATGTTAGCTACCTTGATTCCTCTCAGTCCAGGCTTAGCCGGTAAACTGGGGATTGGAATGTAACGGTCAGTGGGGTCAAAGATTACGCCTGCCTAAACCGAAGGCGCCTGTCCTCACTAAAGCTCCGGTGACCGCCCAGCCGCGGTCAATCTTTAATTTAGCTAGATTGATCTGAGGTCGAGGCTAATCAGGCAAAAGGAAGAAATCGCTATTGTCTGTTGTCTAAAACATGAAGAACAAGTAACGAATAACGAAAGCAGTGGAAATTACTTTTTTAGGAACCAGTTCCGGTGTCCCAACGCGATCGCGCAATGTCTCTAGCGTTGCCCTTCGACTTCCGCAAAAATCAGAAATCTGGCTATTTGATTGCGGTGAAGGGACGCAACATCAACTCATGCGCAGCGATCTCAAATCTTCTCAAATTCGTCGGATTTTTATTACCCACATGCACGGCGATCATACTTTCGGTTTGCCGGGATTACTCGCTAGCACGGGGTTAGCCGGAAGCAAAGGCCAAATTGATATTTATGGTCCTCCCGAACTCAAAGACTATCTCAAAGCCTGTACTCGCTATTCCCATACCCATTTCGCCAGTCGGGTGCAAGTTCATGGCGTGCAACCGGGTGTCGTGCTAGAAAATGAACAATTCACTGTCACTTGCAATCCTCTCAAACATCGTATTCCCGCCTTTGGTTATGCGGTGACGGAAAAAGATCGTCCGGGGCGGTTTAATGTTGAAAAAGCGAAAGCCCTTGGCATTCCACCCGGTCCGATTTACGGTCGTCTCAAACAGGGAGAAACTATTACTCTACCCAATGATCGTCGGGTTTCGGGAAAAGATCTCTGTGATCCGGATGAACCCGGTCGCAAATTTGTCTATTGCACAGATACTGTCTTTACTGAAAATGCGGTGGAACTGGCTCAAAATGCCGATGTTTTGATTCACGAAGCAACTTTTGCTCATCAAGATGCAGACCTGGCATTTGAACGACTGCACGCTACTTCAACTATGGCAGCACAAGTTGCCTTGGAAGCGCAAGTGCGACAACTGATTATGACCCATTTTAGTCCGCGCTATGCACCAGGGAATCCATTGCAACTCAATCACTTACTCGCAGAAGCACAAGCGATTTTTCCCAATACTTGCTTGGCGTATGATTTTATGGAGTATGCCATTCCTCGTCAGCGCCAGTTAGAAACCATTCGTTCCTAAAAGATAATTAATCATATTATCTTAATTCTTGTTTTTCTTCCCAAAGAGTCCCCCGAGGAATCCACGACCGCTATTTCCTTTTTTGCCAGCAGCAGTATTTTTAGACCCACTATCGGTTCCTTTCTCTTGTCCTAAAAGTTTTTGGAGAACTTGTTTTCCTTCTAATGCCATTTCATTATTCGGGTCAAGTTGGAGAGCTTTGTTAACATGAATTTTTGCCATTCCCAGTTGACCTTGTTTGACATATGCTAACCCTAATAGGGTATGAGCTTGACTATTTTGAGGATCGATTTTTAAAGCTTCTCTTAGCTCCATAATCCCTTTAGAGTAATCTTGTTTATCAATAAACTGTTTTCCCCGACGTAGATAAGGAGCAACCAGTTTTCCCACTTTCTCTTCTGGAGAAATTTCCTGTTCTATATTTTTTGAAGGTGGCGTTTCCAGTTGTTGTGGTTTTGTTGATTTGCTGGTTTCAGTCTCAGCAGTTTTGACTTCTTCTACTTGAATTTGACCATTTTTTAGCATTAAATAAACCAGGTTAAATTCACTGATCAAGGCAATATTTTTCAACGCTTGATTCAAATTCTGATATTCTTTTTTAACAATTGTATTCAAATATTTTTTATAAATCAATTCAATATTGATCTGATCTTTATTTTGGGCTAATTGTTGCGCTTTTTTACTTTTTAATTTAACTGTGCCTTCTTGAGAAACACGAGTAGCAATTTGTTGTAAAATCAATAAATGTTCACTACGAGCAGATTTATTTTTAAATAAATTTTCGTAGGCAGGGTTCACGAATTTCGATAATAATTGATCAGCGATTTGATTCTCTTCTTCAGTGGGTAATGTCCTCAAATCAGGAAAAAGAACCCGCGTGATTTGCAAATAACGTTTGCGAACTTGATCGGAAGAAGCACCAATGGGCAGTCCGAGAATGGCATGATAATCAACAATATTAAACTGAAATAGTCCACATTTAATCGGCGCAAGTATTGGCATTGGAGACTCCTCGTATAAAAATACTGCAAGAAATTAACCCAAGTAACGTTGTTTTTTCTCACAACGTCTGTGATTTAAACTATTTTAACGTTAGTTTGAGATCGATTAAACCTTTGCTTGTTTTCTGAAAAATGATCATCGTTTTTATTTCGAGGTGATGGGACAATAACTTTACCTCTAACTTAGGTCATTTAAAAAGAAAGAAACTGCTTCCAATTTAAGTCACAGCATGATATCGAAATGCTGGAAGGGCAATCCTCCGTTACAAAGATGAGACGTCCTTAGCGAGGGGTATTGAGCAACGCTTGACTGAGAGGAGTATGGATCCTCTGATTGGTTGCAAGAATTCTCCCTTCTGCCAAAGAAACGGTACTTTCATCATAAGCACTCGTTTTTCCTCCTGCTTCTTCGACTAAAACCATTCCGGCTGCCATATCCCAAGGGGAAAGTCCGCGTTCCCAATAGCCATCAACCCGCCCACTGGCTACATCGGCTAGATCGAGGGCAGCTGAACCACTGCGCCGCACCCCTTGTGTCAGATCAGTGAGATGACAAAACTCGGCATAGTTATTATCCTTCGTTTCACGGCGATCATAAGCGAAACCCGTTACGAGTAAACTGTGGGTAAGGTCTTGGGTTTGGGATACCTGAATGGGCTGACGGTTACAAGTTGCTCCTAACCCGTGAGCAGCGCGAAAAAGTTCTGCTCGAGCTGGATTGTAGATTACTCCAACTTGGGGAAAACCGGCAATGAGTAAAGCAATGGAAACAGCATAAACCGGATATTGGTGCGCGTAATTGGTCGTCCCATCGAGGGGATCAATTGCCCAAAGATAATCCGCTGTTTGTTCTCCCCGTGAGCCCGATTCTTCCGCTAAAATACTATGGCTGGGAAAATGGCGCTGGATAATTTCTAAAATGACGGTTTCCGAAGCGCGATCGGCATTAGTGACTAAGTCGCCAGAGCGCCCTTTTTCCTGCACTTGGCTCAAGTTTCCCCAATACGCTTGGAGGACAGCACCTGCCGCTAGGGCAGCTTCGGTGGCAATTTCTAAATAGGTTTTGAGTTGGTCGGTTGTTTCCACGAAGGATGATCCCCAAAATTTAAGCAATTGCTTTGATATTTTAAACGGATTGACTGCAATCGATGGCGATTCCCTTGTCTTTCCCTTCACGGAACTGTTCATCAACGTGATAAAATCTGCTAGAGGATTTTGGGATCAAATCTATTCCTGTGTGACTAGCGATTTCCTTCTTGAATTTTAGGAACACCAAGCAGTCATCTCACTGCCAGTAACGGGTGTGATTCGTCTCGTCGAAAATCCCAAAGTCCAATACAGTAGATCAAGATAGTAAATTAATAAGAAACAAGGCTTGTCAAGCATGGTCAGCACTAAAGCAAAAACAAACGTCGGTCGGATCGTGCAGGTTATCGGTCCGGTGGTTGACGTCGAATTCCCAACGGGTGAGTTACCTGAAATTTATAATGCCTTACGGATTGAAGGCAAAAACGAAGCAGGAAATGATGTTGCCGTTACTTGCGAAGTCCAACAACTCCTCGGCGATCGCGTGGTTCGTTCCGTTGCGATGAGTGGAACCGATGGCCTAGTTCGTGGCATGGATGTGGTGGATACCGGCGCTCCCATTAGCGTTCCTGTTGGTCAAGCCACTCTCGGTCGCATTTTTAACGTTCTTGGTGAACCTGTTGACCAGAAAGGAGAGGTTAACTCCGAAGATCAATTCCCGATTCACCGCCCCATTCCTCAACTGACTGAATTAGAAACTAAACCTTCCATTTTTGAAACGGGCATTAAAGTAATTGACCTGATTGCCCCCTATCGACGCGGTGGTAAAACCGGTCTCTTTGGTGGTGCCGGTGTGGGTAAAACCGTCATTATCATGGAGCTGATCAACAATATTGCTAAAGCTCACGGTGGTGTCTCTGTATTTGGCGGTGTGGGAGAACGCACTCGCGAAGGAAACGACCTCTACAGTGAAATGGTTGAATCCAATGTAATTAACGCTGAAGACTTGAGTCAATCGAAAGTTGCTCTGGTGTACGGTCAAATGAACGAGCCCCCCGGTGCAAGAATGCGTGTGGGTTTAACTGCTCTGACCATGGCAGAATACTTCCGGGATGTTGGCAAGCAAGATGTTCTGCTCTTTGTGGATAATATCTTCCGCTTTGTACAAGCGGGGATGGAAGTATCAGCCCTGTTAGGACGGATGCCCTCGGCGGTAGGTTATCAGCCGACCCTTGGTACCGATATGGGGGATCTCCAAGAGCGGATTACTTCCACTAAAGAAGGCTCCATCACTTCAATTCAAGCAGTTTACGTTCCTGCAGACGACTTAACTGACCCTGCTCCAGCAACTACCTTTGCTCACTTAGATGCGACAACGGTACTGTCTCGGGGATTAGCCTCAAAAGGCATTTATCCGGCGGTTGATCCGCTTGATTCTAGTTCCACGATGCTGCAACCGGATATTGTTGGGGAAGAACACTACGATACGGCACGTGAAGTTCAGGCAACATTACAACGCTATAAAGAACTGCAAGACATTATTGCGATTCTCGGTTTAGATGAACTCTCTGAGGAAGACCGCTTAACGGTAGATCGCGCTCGTAAAATTGAACGCTTCTTATCGCAGCCGTTCTTCGTTGCGGAAGTCTTTACCGGTGCCCCCGGAAAATACGTCACTTTAGAGGAAACGATTAAAGGTTTCCAGCGCATCCTTTCCGGGGAACTTGACGATCTTCCCGAGCAAGCCTTCTACTTGGTCGGAAATATCGAAGAAGCGATGGAAAAAGCCGAAAAAATGAAGGAAGAGCAGTAATCTGACCAGGTAGACGATGGGAATTGAGGGGACTGCTCCCCCTCTGCCCCCTGAGTTAAGTTGTCAATAAGTTGATTAAAAAAATATGAGTTTAACTGTACGCGTTATTACCCCAGATAATACCGTCTGGGATTCATCGGCAGAAGAAGTAATTTTACCCAGTACAACCGGACAATTAGGAATTTTAAGCGGTCACGCTCCTTTGCTCAGCGCTTTAGATATTGGGGTGATGCGGTTACGTCCCCAAAAAGATTGGCTCAGCATTTTGATCGCGGGCGGATTTGCCGAAGTCGAAGCAGATGAAGTGACGATTTTAGTCAATAGTGCCGAACGGGGTGACGACATTGACCCGGACAAAGCTCGTGAAGCCTATGAATCGGCAAAAGAGCGTTTAGAGAAAGCGCAAACAGCAGATAAGCGCCAAGAAATTATTCAGGCAACCCAAGCCTTAAAGCGCGCGCGATCGCGCCTGCAAGCTGCTACTGGCAAAGCACCGGAATAATGGCGAGTGGGAGTTGGGGAGAGTGGGAGTAACTGAAAAATTACCCCCTCACCTTGTCTCCTCCTCATATTTAGTTGCTACCCGCAAAGACAATGTTGGGGAAATGTTGTTGCGCGTCTGCCATGGGGGTATGCTTAATATTTTCTTGCCAATAATTGATCACTTCTGTGGCTTGGTTAAGCAAATCAATTTTTTCTTCTTCACTAATCCAACTTTTGGATTCTAATTCCTCTTTTAGTTGCTCCCAAGCATCGTTGCGCGGCCAAAAGAAATAAGCAGTTAAAGGGCTCGTTCCTTTTCCGACGACCTGATCCACCGCTACAGCGACATTTTCATCTAACCATAAAACTTTTAAAATAAAACGCGATTCAGAAGAGACTTCGACAGATTCCATTGAGTTTAATCATTATTGCTAATTGTACAGTCCTTTATTTTAACGGATATTCTTCATGTCATCACCGCAAGCAATTGTAATTTTTGATATTGATGGCGTGGTGCGCGATGTTGCTGGATCTTATCGACGCGCCCTCGCTGATACGGTAGAACAGTTAACCAAGGGAGCTTATCGTCCTTCTCCAGAAGCCATTGACGACCTCAAAGGGGAAGGCATTTGGAATAATGATTGGGAAGCCTCACGGGAATTGGTCTATCGCTATTTTGAATCCCAAGGTCAACCGAGAAAAAATCTGGAAATTGACTATACCGAATTAGTTGCCTTTTTTCAGTCTCGCTATCGGGGAACCGATCCCCAAGCCTGGAATGGCTATATTGCCGATGAACCTCTTTTAATGAGTCAAACTTACTTAGACACTCTCACTCGCAATCAGATTTTATGGGGCTTTTTTAGCGGGGCAACCCGAGGCTCGGCAGAGTATGTCCTGCAACAGCGCTTAGGGTTACGATCTCCGGTACTAGTGGCAATGGACGATGCACCAGGAAAACCAGATCCCACCGGATTATTTGCCACAGTTGAGCAACTCTATCCTGATGATCCCTTACCGGTTTTTTATGCCGGAGATACAGTTGCCGATATGCAAACGATTCGGAAAGCGCAATTGGCACAACCCCATCGCAAGTGGTTTGCTGTAGGGATTTTACCCCCTCATGTGATCGCCGGATCACCGCAGCGCGTGGAACAGTACACGCAAAACCTCAAGGATGCCGGTGCAATTATGGTTTTGAATAATGTTGAGGACTTATCAGGGAAAGTAGTTCAGACAATGGTTAGCTAGTTACACTCAATTGACCGTAGCGAAGACAAATTAATGCTTTTTCCATCAGTGATTGGTCGATTTGATAGTGAGGATCAATGAGTCTTCTCACCTGATCTTTGTCAATTCCTAAAACATTGGCTAAGTCAGTTACTGTAAAATTGCATTGATGCATTGCGCTATAGAGCTCTGCTTTCCACGCTATTTCTAAAGGGACAGGAACTAGATATTCTTGAGTTTGGGCAGGAGAAGGAGTAGGAATTTCTAGATTTTCATCGATTCGCGCTGCAATTGCTTCTGCTAAGCAGTCAGAAGCTTCACTTAAACATTGCTCAACTGTCTCGCCCTGGGTTATTGCTTCTGGTAAATCCCGGAAAGTTACAACAAAGCCAGAATCAATTTCATCTGGCGTCAAAAAAGCTGGAAAAGCAAAATGTTGCATAATTACTTTCCTTCAAATTCTTCTCTTGTAATGTTTAGTTGGCGAAGCATTGCCCTTAGTGTACCAGTTTTGAGTTCATCTTGGGGATTACGCACGACTGTAAATTGCTCACCAAAGTAGAGAGTAACGTGACTTCCTTTTCCTCGTTTTTGATCAACTCGTACTGCAATATTCCTATCTCTACCAATTTTTTTGACGCGTTTGATAAATTCTTTTCCTTTCATCGCTGGGGATTGCTAATTGAGCAATTGATCAATGACATTGCATTTTTACTCCTAGTCCTGTAAAAATGACATCAGCTGTGGACGTGGTGATGAGGAGAACGTGAGCAAAAAGCGGAAAAAACGTTGGCTTGGACTTTTCTTCGTGCTTACAATTGCTTGTTGGGGGGGGTATAAGCAGTTGCAGCAGTGGTTCGTTCGTCCGGAAGCGATGTTAGTCTTAGGCGGGGCGGAAGAACGAGAACGATATGCAGCGAAGCTTGCGAAACAATATCCCAGTCTACCAATTTGGGTCTCTTCAGGAAGCCCCCGCTGGTATGTAGAAAAGATTTTTCAAAAAGAGGGGATTGGGCGCGATCGCGTTCATTTAGATTATCGCGCGCAAGATACGGTGACCAATTTCACAACGCTCGTGGATGAGTTGAAAGCACACGGGATTGATAGTGTCTATTTGGTGACCTCAGAAAATCATATGCGACGGGCACGAGTGGTGGGAGAAATTGTTTTTGGTAGCCGCGGGATTATCCTGAAACCGATGGCAGTACCAACCGAGTTTCCCTCGGAATCTTGGCAAAAAGCCCTACGGGATGGCTGTCGGGCAGTGCTGTGGGTAACCACCGGCTATACCGGGGCTAGCCTGAGTGATCCGGATCAGTTACTGCGTCAGTGGAATCTAGAGGAAGTTCTTGCACCAAAACATAAGGTTGAACAATCAGAGTATTAAACGCTTTATTGGGTTGAGCATTCCATAAAGAGAGTTGGTTGGCAGAGGGTTTTTTTAAGAGTTCTTTTTGAATCCACTGTTGCACTGTTTCCGTTTCATCATGGGCGATCGCGCTTCCGACGTCCACAATGTCTAAACTGGGAGAAACAATAATCAAAGCATCCCGTTTCGCGTGAGGTTGCAACGATTCCCAATTCGCCAGTTCTAAACTTTCTGCAAGGGCAGTTCTGATGTCTCTTGTCATGAGTCACTGGTCATTTGTTGTTCAGATCTGCTAATCAAGAACAAAGGACAATCTTAATTTTCAATTGCCAAGGATTACTTGTCAATTATTAATTCGCCATTATTCATCGTTAACTGATGGTCGGCTTCCAAATATTCTAAGAACGTGCGCGCCACAACCGAGGGTTGTTTTCCTGCTGGATAAATGGCATACCAATTGCGTTGAATGGGTAAATCTTCTACATCCAAAATGGCAAATAAACCGGTATCTTTCTCTAGGGTTAGGGTATGTTGAGATAAAACAGAAATGCCTAATCCACCGAGAATCGCTTGTTTAATCGCCTCGTTACTGCCTAATTCTAGGCGCACTTTTAAATCCCTTTGATGTTTATGAAAAAGTTCTTCTAAGGCTTGACGGGTTCCTGAACCGGGTTCCCGCATGATAAAGGGTTCTTCAGCGAGACGGGCAAAGGGAATATTGGTTTCTTTGGCTAAGGGGTGATCCGAGGGCGCGATCGCGACGAGGGGATTTTCTAAAATGCGATGGGCGGTCACATCAACGGTGGCAGGAAGTTGACTGAGAATATAAAAATCGTCTTCATTATCCGTAAGATACTGTAAAATGCGTTCATGGTTGGTAAAACGTAACGAGAGTTCAACGCCGGGATATTGCTGACAAAAAGGACCAATAATGCGCGGTAAAAAGTATTTGGTGGTAGAAACGGCACTCAAGTTCAGTTGCCCTTGTTTCAACCCCTTCATGTTCGCGATCGCGCTTTCAAATTCCCCTAACTCGGTAAAGATGCGCTGACAACTTTCATATAAAATTTCTCCCGCTTGCGTTAAATACAATCGTTTCCCAATCTGTTCAAATAAAGGCAGTCCGACGGCTTTAGTCAGTTGCTTCATCTGCATGGACACCGTTGGCTGCGTCAAAAATAATTCTTCGGCTGCTTTGGTAAAACTGAGATGTTTGGCTGCAACCACAAAGACGCGCAGTTGATGGAGAGTCGCGTTTTTCATTATAGAATTATCGCTATCGTTTATATACCAATTATCAATTTTACATTATATGTTATTTCACATAGTATGATCATAAAATCGGTTATGATAGCAGTTTTAAAACATGAGTAATGTTCTCAATACGAGCTGGCTAATTCCTTGCTATCCCTTATTGGGAATGGGATTAAGCATTTTTTGGTCGCCGGGGATTTCCCGTCGCACCGGACCAAGACCGGCGGGATATCTCAACGCGTTAATGACGTTACTTGCCCTCTTACATAGTATTTTGGCGTTTGCAGCCATGCAAAATCAAGCGCCTCAATACTTTAGTGTCAGTTGGCTGGATGCTGCCAGCCTACAAATCGACTTTGAGTGGTCAGTTTCTTTAACCAAGCTGGTGGCGCTGATGGTTGTAACGGGCTTAAACCTCCTGGCCCAAATTTATGCGATTGCCTACCTAGAAATGGATTGGGGATGGGCCCGCTTTTATTCCCTACTTGCCTTCTTTGAAGCCGGAATTTGTACACTGATTCTGACGAATTCTCTATTTTTCAGCTATGTCATGCTGGAAATTCTCACCCTCGGTACGTATCTCCTCATTGGTTATTGGTTCAACCAGTCTTTAGTAGTAACAGGCGCACGCGATGCCTTCCTCACCAAGCGGGTGGGAGACTTGTTCGTCCTGATGGCAGTGGTTGCCCTTTATCCCCTCGCGGGAACCTGGAACTATCAAGAACTCACCATTTGGGCAGAAACCGCCGATTTAAGCCCAACCGTAGCGACATTACTAAGTTTAGCCTTACTGGCGGGACCGGTGGGAAAATGCGCTCAATTCCCGTTACACCTCTGGCTGGATGAAGCCATGGAAGGTCCCTTACCCTCAACCATTCTTCGTAATGGCGTGGTTGTTTGTACGGGGGCTTGGGTTTTAATTTTAGTGCAGCCTCTGATTGCTATTTCTCCGGTTGGGGTTGCTACAACTCTTGCCATTGGGTCAATTACAGCGATTGGCGGCAGTTTAATCGCGATCGCGCAAACCGATATTAAACGGATTTTATCTTATGGGGTGAGTGCCTTTCTCGGCTTAGTCTTTATTGCGGCGGGCATTGGCGAAACCCAAACGGCGTTAATTTTACTGTTGACTTATTCCCTGGCGATGGCGCTATTGGTGATGGCAATCGGGAATATTGTTCTAAGCAATATTACTCAAGATGTCACGCTTCTCGGCGGTCTCTGGTCTCGTCGTCCCATTAGCGGGTTATCCTACTTAGTGGGCGTTGCTGGCTTGGTTGCCCTGCCTCCTTTAGGCGGTTTTTGGTCATTGTCGTCTCTCCTGGATTCTCTGTGGACAATGCAGCCTGTCTTAGCGGGGATTGTGTTAGTCACTAACGGGTTACTCGCATTTAGTTTATTGCGGTTATTCTGTTTGGTCTTTGCTGGCGATGTTAAACAAATGACGGTTCGTTCTCCAGAAGGATTATGGATTATGGTCTTTCCAACTGTGATTGGCGCAGGAATAACGTTGCATCTTCCGCTTTTAATGGCAAATGGTCAACTGTTACCCGCTTGGGAAACCATTAGTTGGGTACCGGTTTTGGCTTTAATTGCGTCTAGTGTCATTGGTATGGTGGGCGCAATTGTTGTGTATGGCAATCAAACCCCGCAGTTGGCGTTTATTCCCCAAAGCATTAAAAATTTCTTTGCTTACGACTGTTATACCGTCAAGGTGTATCAAGCGAGCGTCGTGTTTTTTGTGAATATTATTTCCCAAGTGATTGCTTGGGTGGACAAATATATCGTGGATGGGATTGTCAATTTAATTGGCTTTTTTACCATGTTGAGCGGTCAAGGCTTGAAATATAACAACTCTGGTGCTGCCCAATTCTATATGCTTTCGATTGTGGGCGGTGTTGCTCTGTTTGGGGCGATTGTTTGTTTACCTTTAATTCAGTAATTGTCTGAACCAGAGGATTAATAATTCTGTTCTCAAAAAATTAGAAGGAATATGAAATTGAAAAAAGTCTGCTCTCTAACGCTCTCCCCCTCTTACCAAGGGCACCTAAGATAACAATCTGACAAAAACGCAATCTCAACAGTTGCGTTAATTGATGCGCTTCCCAAAAATGATTAAGGAGAGGAAAGAATGCTGAGTGTCTTACTCATTTTGCCGATTATTGGGGCGTTGACGGTCATGCTTTATCCGAAGCAAGCCAAAACCACCCAATTGCGTCAAGTCGCTTTTTTAACGACCCTTGCCCCGTTGGCTTGGACAATTTATTTATTTTCGCAGTTTGATCTCAATACGGGCGGGTTTCAGTTTTCTGAATTTATGCCCTGGTTAGAACCGATTGGCTTGAATTATCATCTCAGTGTAGATGGAATTTCCTTGCCCCTGGTTTTTCTTAATAGTTTTTTAAGCGCGATCGCGATTTACAGTACCAATGTTAAAATTGAGCGCCCTCGCCTCTATTACAGCTTGATTTTACTGGTCAACTTCGGCGTTGCGGGAGCCTTAATGGCACAAAATCTCCTCCTCTTCTTCCTGTTTTACGAAGTGGAGTTAATTCCCTTTTATTTGCTAATTAGCATCTGGGGAGGGGAGAAAAGAGGCTATGCAGCGACCAAATTTATTCTGTACACAGCCGTCTCTGGCTTGCTGATTATTGCCGGATTTTTAGGGCTGGCGTTTCTTAACCAAAGCGGGAATTTTGAATACGAAAATATCACCACCTCTGGCTTATCTCTCAAAACCCAGCTGATCTTACTGACAATTCTTTTAGTGGGCTTTGGCATGAAAACCCCCTTGGTGCCCCTCCATACCTGGCAGCCAGATGCTTATGTGGAAGCCTCACCACCGATTGCCATTTTATTGGGGGGAGTGCTGGCAAAATTAGGCACTTATGGGATTCTTCGCTTTGGGTTGCAACTCTTTCCCGAGACTTGGAATTTAACCGCCCCTGGACTTGCCATTATTGGTGTCGTCAGTGTGATTTATGGGGCGTTGACCGCGATCGCGCAAAGCGATATTAAACGGATGGTTGCTTATAGTTCTATCGGTCACATGGGGTATATTCTTGTGGCTTCCGCGGCAGGAACCTCTCTCAGCGTTTTAGGGGCAGTGGCGCAGATGGTCAGTCACGGCTTGATTCTTGCCCTCTTATTCCAACTGATTGGAACCGTGGAGGAAAAAGTGGGAACGCGCGATCGCGCCACCTTAAATGGCTTAATGAACCCGATTCGCGGTTTACCCCTCACCAGTGGCTTACTGATTGCTGCGGGGATGG
>CAZAYV010000055.1:0-23096 GCA_964489465.1 uncultured Dactylococcopsis sp.
TGGAAAAAATAGCATCCTTTGGAAAAACTTCGTTGAAAACCACAAAGAATCTGGAGTTCAACATATCCTCAAATGGAAAAATGTCGTTGAGAATACCTATAAAAATTGTGAATCAGTATACTTCCTTGGTTTGGAGAAAAGTAAAGTTAATGAACCTCGTTTGATGGGGCTCATTCTGCTCATTACAATCGCCTATACTTTAGCTAATTTTCAGGGAGAACTCGTGAAAAAATTGAGGACAACTGAGTATGTTGGTCGCCCAACTGAAAAACAACGTTCTATTCCAAGACATAGTTATTTAGGGATGGGACTCAATTGCCTAGCCTATCTTCAAGCTTTAACCATTTGGTCAGATTTAGCTCATCGTTTGATGGCTCTCAAACCTCATAAATCCCTAGATTTTCAAAGAGGTCTCAAGGCTGTATCTACTCTCCAGTCTGCTTTATAGCTTTGTTGTCATCCCTTAAGGTCTTCGAGTTACGTTCCCCGACTGATTCCTGATCAGACTTACAAGCCAAAATGCAGGAATACCTTAGTAGTGGTGTTCGGCTGGGTTGGCTGTTTAATCCTCAAGATCAACAAGTCGAAATCTATCGCCTCGGAAAAGAAAAAGAAGTGCGGGATCTTCCCACGAATTTATCAGGGGAAGATGTCCTCTGCGGTTTTACCCTAGCAGTGGACCAGTTTGAACAGGAGTAGTTATGAAATATTCAGGAGAAGGAGAGAAACTCTATTCACAGTTGAGTCCCTTTGTCCCGCAATAAAAAGGTTTTGATTTGATACGCTTGAAGAGAGACCGCAAACTGATTATTTTCCATCTCATAGTAATGTTTTTCCTGCCAAGTTTCTAAAAAGTTGGTCTCACAGTAAGCATGAGTAGGAAAGCCAAACTGGATTGTTGCGGTTTGTTCCTCTGAACTTTGATTATACAAGCGCAACACCAGTGTTCCTTGTTCATCTGCCGGTTTCAAGGCTGATAAAATTACTTCTGGGTTATCAATGGCGCAGAGAGAACCGCAACGGGCTAATTCTCCAACAACATTCAGATAAGGTAAGTAAGGTATTTCTCGCACCCAAGCCGGATGAGAAAATTCACGGGCATAACGGATTATTTTTGATTGAGGCAAGTCTGCAATACCATACGCCAATTCTGCACTCAGTTTCCGTTGACATTGAGCGCCAGGAGTGGGAACAGAAGGTCCTGCTTGACAAGGGCGAATGCGACCTTTCCCGATGGAGAGATCACCCACGGCACGATGTAAGGTAATCGCCACTTGCTCTCCCATCACTTCATATTCGGGTAACCCCCGGTTGGCTACCCAAACTTGATAATGAGCACCAGAAAAGAGAACAAAATCACCTTGGTGATGCGTTGGGTAATTCAACTCTCCAGGGTAAGTTTGATACCGTTCGGGGTCGCTTTCTGGGGTGCGTAAGGCTGGTTTTTCTCGTGAAACGAGGCGAAAATGTCCATCAGCTAGAGATTCCTTTGTGGAGAAGCCTAAAGGAAGGACAGCGCGTAATCGTCCATTCTCAGCCTTATTTTCATAGTTAATAGTGATTCCTACTGAAGCTTGCGGGGTAAGAGTGAGATCAACCGTCACGTTGAGCGTGGTTTCGCCGAAAATCCCTTTTTCTCGACTGTATCTCTTGGGAACAGTAAGCTCATAGATTAACCGTAAGGTATCTGTTTTCTGGGGATGAAGAGTTGCGGTTTCCAGTGTTCCCCAAACGGGTTGAAATTCGGGAACCGGACTAAAGGAATAAGTATCTCCGCCATCCAATTGATATTCCAACTGGAGAAAGTCCGAGAAAGTCGTTTGTGTCGCTTTTTCTGTGAGGATAACTTGCTGATCTTTGACGGCAAGCCAATAGCGTTCGTTTTCTAAGACTAAGGGTTGGTCTGCAGTCGCTTCCGGTAAAGAATGATTGTCTTGGTAAATATGAACCAGTTGATAGCCTAAGGGGGGAAGGGTAATCGAGAAAGCAATATCATAGCGTCGTCCCCAAGTGGTTTCTAGGTAGCGCGATCGCGCTCTGGGGGCTTCTGTATCTAGTACACTAATTGTAATGGGATTCCCGCGACCCTCACAGCCAACTAAGGCCAAAGGCGGTAAGGGGTCTCCCCATTCTCCATCTGGGTTGGGAAAATAGATTGAAGTTTCCACTTGATAAGTGGCTTGCCAAGGATGCGAGTTAAAAACAAAAACATCTGTCGTGTATTCTCCTGTGTGTTGGGGTGGAACAAACCCCTGTTTTAATAGGCTTTCCAAATGTTCCACTAACATCGCTTCTCCCAACTGTTCAATTTGACGAAAGCGATACTCATCATCGTCATGAACCCCATCCACACTACAGCCACAAATATCATCATGGGGATGATTTTTCAGGAGTAGCTGCCATGCTTGTTGTAAAAACGGACGAACATCATGTCCCAAGCCAAAACTTTCTAGCCACGCACTCATTGGTTCTACATAGCGCGATAACAATCGTTGCGCAGAATGATTCTGTTGCTTGAGATACATCCGTGTAGAATAAACACTGGCCAAAATGGGCTGATCCGCATTGCCAATTAGATCGCCTTGGTAGGTTGGGTGAGAGTGATTTTCTGCTTTAATGGCTGCAATAAATTCAGGAATGGTTCCTTGCGTTAATTCAATTCCTGCTACTGTTTCATTTAATTTTGATAATAACTCTGGGATTTCTTTTTGCACTGGCATATGATCAAAGCCATTACTCAATAAAAGCGTTGTTTCTCCTTGTAAGGGCAGCATTGTTTCTAATACTTGTTCGGTTTGTTTCTTTGCTAGATCTAAATTGGCTTCATGTCCTTCAAACCGTCCAAAAACACTAGGGTGACCTAATGCCCCAACGGGGAAATAACCTTCCCGTTGATAGATCGCTAAAACGCTTGCATGATCAGGGGCTTGCCAATTAAAAATTGCTCCATGAGTGGCTTTTGTTTCTGCATCCAAACCCCGCATAAAAATATAACTATCAATCTCAAATCCCCTTAAAATTTGCGGCATTTGGGCAAAGTGTCCAAAGGGATCGGGAAGATAACCCACCGCCATATAATTCCCGAATTTTTGACACCATTTTCGTCCAACTTGTAAGTTGCGGATCACGGCTTCGCCACTGACTAAAAATAAATCGGGCATAGTGTACCAAGGACCAATTAAAATCCGACCCGATTGAATTAAACGTTTAAGACGAGTTTCTTTTTCAGGTTTAATTTCGAGATAATCTTCTAAGAGAACCGTTTGCCCATCTAGGGTAAAAAAACGAAATGCTGCATCACTTTCTAGGAGATCAATTAACTCATCAATCATCCGCACGAGTCGATAACGAAACGATTGAAATGGAAGATACCAAGCGCGATCCCAGTGGGTATGAGCAACGACAATGCCTTGAATTGTTTTAGTTTTCATATAAGTTGGAAGAAGGTAAACTGATAATAGAAATTCCAGAACCATTTGTTTAATTTAGGAGATGATCTGGATATTAACTAAATAAAAGGACTAGCTTGAAGCACTGAAATAAAAATCCAGATGCTAAGACTGGCGATGCCAATAATGATTAAAGCAAGTCCAACCAGTAAAGTAACTAAAAATACCCAGTCTGTTTTCTCTCGAGTTTCGGAAGAAGCAAGGTTTTGTTCTAACAAAGTTGTATTCTTTGCATTCGCTTTCCAAAAAACATCAAAAATATCCCCCAAGCCTGGAATTAATCCTAAAATGGTTTCTAAAATAATATTAAAAACCATGCGTCCCAATGTAGCCCGAGAACTCCCTAAACGCGCCGCTTCAAACACAATGTATCCTGATAAAAATGCCCCTAAATAGTCTCCCATCCCTGGAAATAAACCGAGGAGTGGGTCAACGCCAACCCGGTAAGAGGTACCAGGAATTGTAAACGCATTATCTAGAAACTGGCTTAAACGCCGCACTCGTGTTAAAGCTGGATCACGGTTTTGGGAATTACTTTTGACGTCTTGACGCATTTTGTTAATCGTTTGATATAATTAAATTCCAGTATGATGTGGCGGCATAGCCAAGCGGTAAGGCAGGGGCCTGCAAAGCCTTTATCCCCAGTTCGAATCTGGGTGCCGCCTCTTTACAAAGGTTGAGTAGCAACGGAGTTGGCTTTTATTCTAATCCCGTTACTTCTCCACTGCCAGTAACCACTTCGCCAATTTCATAGGCAGAGAAATGACGGTCATTAAAGAAGCTGATTATCTCATCCGCGATCGCGCTCGGAACAATTACGACAAAGCCAATGCCCATGTTAAAGGTGTTATAAAGGGTTTTTGAGGTTAGATTCCCCCGTTGGGCTAACCAAGAAAAAATGGGCGGTAGTGGCCAGGTTTCGGGATGAAGCTGAACGGATTGATCATGACCTAAACAACGGGGGAGATTTTCGGGTAATCCGCCACCGGTAATGTGCGCCATGCCATGAATGTTGTAGCCAGCGCGCAGTGCCGCTAAAACCGGTTCCACATAGATTTGTGTGGGTGTAAGCACAATTTCTCCCAAAGATTTTTCTCCAAATTCAAGAAACTGATCGGACCAGTTGATCCCTTGATCGGCGACAATTTTGCGCACCAGACTAAAGCCATTACTATGTAACCCTTGACTGGCTAAACCGATCGCGCGATCGCCCACTTGGACTTGAGAACCATCTAATAATCGACTTTTCTCCACAATCCCCACACAAAAGCCGGCTAAATCATATTCACCACCTTGATAAAAACCGGGCATTTCCGCAGTCTCTCCTCCCAGTAGCGCACAACCACTGGCTTGACACCCGGCACTAATTCCTTCCACTACCGCGGTCAATTGTTCTGGTTCCAGTTTTCCCGTTGCAATATAGTCCAGAAAAAAAAGTGGCTCTGCCCCAGAGGTCAAAATATCATTGACACACATCGCCACTAAGTCAACCCCCACTGTATTATGGTGATTAATTGCGTGAGCAATTTTAAGTTTGGTGCCAACCCCATCCGTTCCAGAAACTAACACGGGTTCCTTATAACCTGTAGGAAGTTGAAAATAGCCACTAAAGCTTCCTAACCCACTTAAAACTTCTTTGCGATGAGTTTTTTGGACTAAAGCAGTAATTTGCTCCACGAATGACCGTCCTGCTTCAATATTGACTCCTGCTTGTTGATAATCCATAACTTGTTTTATTTGTAATATTTCTTTAGAATCATTAAGATTGACTTGATTAAGTTTTTGTTAAAGAGAAATTGTTATGAAATTCTGCCCAATTTCTGGACCCATCTCACCTTACCGAATCTTGGTCTGATTTTAGATCAGGGATAATAACTACGCAGTGCAGAAATTAATTTTCTCGTGCTGAAGGTAATTTTCCTGGTTCAATTACTGATTTATCCGTCTAGATAGACGAACTTTACCGCAATTAACCTTCAAAATTAAGTGAATGCTTCCAAAATTAAGCAAATACTGAGGAGTGTTGACACCCACATGATGAACCAACAACTACGACAACTGCTAACCGTTACGTTATTAACCAGTGCCTTGAGTGCCGGCTTAGGTGGCAGAATAATGGCGGCTAAGACCCCAGCACGGTTTGACCAGAACCCAGTCAACCCAACTGCCGCTACAATAACCCCTAAGTCCCAGCATCACCTTCGAGAAAGCCAACCCCTCCAGGGAACCGTTTTTAATTCTCAACCCTTGAAGAACCTAATTGCTCGGATGCAAGGAAAAGCCTCTTGGTATGGTCCAGGGTTTCACGGTCGTCGCACTGCTAATGGAGAACGTTTCAATACTTGGGCTTATACAGCAGCACATCGTAGTTTACCCTTTGGCACGAAAGTGAGAGTGACCAACCTTAGAAATAATCAAGCGGTCGTCGTGCGAATCAATGACCGGGGTCCCTACGTTGGCGGTCGCGTGATTGATTTATCAAAAGCGGCAGCGCAGGCAATTGGCATGGTTCGTTCGGGAACTGCACCGGTTCGGATCGAAATTCTCGGGCGATAACTCGAAATTGAGATAAGCTAAAACAGATGACAACAGTGAGGCATCCGTCTCACTGTTAACTTTGTTGAGAGAGGAAAAGGCGGTGCGTCTGTTTCGAACAATCGCGGGGGTCCGAACCCAACTCAAATCCGCATGGCAAACCGACAAAAATCTGGCTTTGGTTCCCACGATGGGAGCCTTACACCCGGGTCATCTTAGTTTAATTGCACAGGCAGTCACAGCCAATGATGTGGTGGTTGTCAGCATCTTTGTCAACCCTTTGCAATTTGAACCCGGTTCTGATTTAGAACAATATCCTCGTCAACTGGAACAAGACTGTCAGTTATGTGAGGAAGCGGGCGTTGATATTGTCTTTGCGCCGACAGTGGAAGAATTATATCCTCAATTTCCCGGTGCGAGCGGAACCGAACCCCAAGAAAACATGACGCGAGTCGTTCCGCCACCGGCGATGACTGCTCCTCTGTGTGGCGAAAGTCGCCCTGGGCATTTTGAAGGGGTAGCGACCATTGTCACTAAACTTTTTAATATTATTCAGCCAACAACCGCTTATTTTGGCCAGAAAGACGCCCAACAGTTAGCCATTATTCGACGTTTAGTGGCAGATTTGAACTTTCCAGTGGAAATTCGCACTTGTCCAATTGTCCGTGAGGAATCCGGGTTAGCCTATAGCTCTCGCAATCAGTATCTCACGCCGGAAGAAAAAGAAAAAGCGCAAGGGATTTATCAGGGACTCCAACGCGCCCAACAAGCTTTTCAAGAGCAAAACGTCCGCACCGCCGAACAACTCCTGCAATTATTACGTCAGGATGCACCATGGTCGCCATCTGACTTGGATTATACGGCGTTGGTCGATCCAGATACCTTACAACCCTTACCAAAAGTAGAGAAAAAAGCGTTATTAGCCTTAGCCGTGTATGTGGGACAGACCAGACTGATTGATAATATACTGCTGCGCGATCGCGCCCCGATTATTGCCATTGATGGACCGGCTGGCGCTGGCAAATCAACGGTGACCCGGCGCGTCGCCTATGAACTCGGTTTATTACATCTCGATACCGGCGCCATGTACCGGGGCTTAACCTGGCTCGTGCTCAACTCCCAAATTGCTCTCGATGATGAAGCGGGAATTGCCGAATTAGTGTCGCAAGCAGACTTACAACTGGTCCTGAGTCGCGATCCGGAAACGCCGGTGAAAGTGAGTGTCAATGGGAAAGATGTGACAAGAGCGATTCGGAGTTCTCTGGTTACTCGCAATGTTTCTGCCATTTCTGCTCAAAAAGCAGTGCGGGACAAATTACTTGAGCAACAACGGCAGTGGGGGGAAAAAGGCGGACTCGTTGCCGAAGGGCGCGATATTGGCACTCAGGTTTTCCCGGATGCGGAATTGAAAATCTTTCTGACGGCTTCCGTGCGGGAACGGGCGCGACGACGACAAAAGGAACTCCTGACCCAAGGGCAGGATAATATCGATTTTGAGCAACTGCAGCAAGAAATTCAACAGCGAGATACCTATGATAGCGATCGCGCGATCGCCCCTCTGCGCAAAGCCCCTGATGCCCTGGAACTGATCACAGATGATTTCACCATTGAAGAAGTGATTGCGAAAATTATCCGCCTTTATCGCGATCGCTTCCCAATGTCCTGATACTGACAGACAACGAGAGAACAATTGCTCATCGAGAAAACCTTGGCACCACCTGCGATTAAGAGTAATAATCAGTAATGACGCGATCGCGCCCGGATGCTTTCGCTTGGTATAAAGCAGAATCCGCTTTGGTTACTAAGTCACTGGTTTTGTAATAGCGATTGGGAATGAGAGTCGCCACGCCCATACTCAAGGTAAGATACTTGCCATTCGGATTAGCAGCATGAGGAATTGCACGGTCTCGCACCTGATTACAAATTTTTTCCGCGAGACGAGTTGCTTGTTCTCGGTTAATTCCCCCTAAAATCAAGGCAAATTCTTCCCCCCCATACCGCGCAACCAAATCGCTGGCTCGTTGACAATTTGCTTTCAAGATGGCAGCAATTTTTTTTAAGCAACTGTCCCCAGCTTGGTGTCCATAATAATCGTTATATTGCTTGAAATAATCAAGATCGCATAAAACTAGACTAATCGGAGATGAGTCACGGCGCGAACGGTTCCATTCTTCCCGGAATCGCTCGTTAAATGTCCGCCGATTGGCAACTTGTGTTAACGTATCTACTCTCGCTAAATATTCTAGTTTCCGATTCGCTTTTTCCAATTCCAGGCTTAATTGATGGGCTTCCTGATAACGACGTTCCAACTCTTGCAACGCCCAACGGGTCCTTAAAAGCCGGTAAATCCGCTTTCGTAACACCGCCCAATTAATCGGTTTCGTAATATATTCAGTGGCACCGGCTTCAAACGCCAAATTTACCGATTCTTCGTCATCCAAAACCGTAACCATTAAAATGGGTGGACAATTTTCTCCCAATCGCTTGTGAAGTTCGGCGCAACAGGTAAATCCATCCATGCCTGGCATGATCGCATCCAATAAAAGTAAATGAGGAATGGTTTGATCGCAAATTGCTAATGCTTCTTCGCCATTACTCGCTTCTTGTACGATATACCCATCTTGCATCAACGCATATTTAGAAATGAAGCGCAGAGTTTTCTCATCTTCAACAACCAGAATCACAGGAGGATGCACTTGAAAGTCCGGTTCCAGCATAAGAGAATGGTAAAAGACAAGCATTAAGTTAGCTCTAGTTTAACCTGAGAGGGTTGCTGAATTATTCAATGAGTTGACCTTCATTGTTCCTCTAACATAGATCCTAGTAACCTCAATCATATTGAGATTTGATAAAACGTTGAGTGGGTCTTGAAACTCAAAGACATTTCAAGAGGAATTTTCCCTATTCCTTGTAAGATGAGAGGTAACTGAGGAAGATTCAACTGACTCTTTTGATTTTTTATTGTTAATTACAATCACTTAAGGATAAAAGCTATGACCACCGAAAATCAAGCCGGAAGAGAAGAATTACTAACCTTAGAAGAAACGAATGCTTTGCTAGAGGAAGAAACCAGCGCTACCCATGTGGAAGTGATTGAAACCGTTATTAGCAGTCTGGATCAAAATGATACGGCAATGGTCAGTCACCGTGATGGCGGTCACCTTTGGAAATTTCAGTACGGTAGTGTAGAAGTGTTTGTGCAATTGACTGGTGACAGTGATGAAGATACACTTGCGGTCTGGTCATCAGTCCTCAAACTTCCGGTTAAAGATGAGCCTAGGTTAATGCGCAAACTATTGGAAATGAATTGGGCAGAAACCTATGAAACTGCTTTTGCCCTTTATAATCAAGAGGTGGTCGTTTTAACTCATCGTACCGTTGCTGATTTATCCCCTGTGGAAATTTCTCGCGCTATCACCTTGGTTGCTTCAATCGCGGATGACAACGACGAAGCCCTACAAACAGAATTTGGAAACCAGTAACGTTTGGCGATTTCTCCCACTGATCCCAGCATCAGGGGAGATCCAAATGGCCATTGATGCCTGGTTGTTGCAACAATGTCAACATAACCAGCATCCGCCAACCCTACGCTTCTACACTTGGTGTCCCGCAGCGATTTCCCTAGGCTATCATCAAAAACGCTTTCCAGATCGGTGGCAACAACTAGCAGCACAAGGAACCTTAGATATAGTGCGTCGCCCCACTGGCGGGAGAGCCGTTTTACATCAGGGAGACTTAACCTATGCCGTTGTTCTCTCCGGGATATCTGGAAAGCGTCTTGCGGTGTATGAAGCCATTTGTCAATTTTTAATTACGGGTTGGCAACAGTTAGGGATATCCTTATGTTATGGCAAGCAAGGACGGGGCTATCGAGATGTAGCAAATTGCTTTCAAACCGCTACTGGCGCCGATCTAGTGACCCGTACGGGCGAAAAACTCATTGGTAGTGCTCAACTGAGGCGTGGAGAAACCGTATTACAACATGGTTCGATGCAATTATCTCCCGATCCCGATCTATTCCAGCAAGTCTTTCAGCAACCTCCCCCTTGTCTGACTTTAAATGTAACCCAGGGAGAAATTATTACTCACCTCAAAGCAGCTGCCCAATTGTGTTTTCAGATGAAATTAGTTACTCAACCGCTCAGCCAATCGGAGTGGAAAGCCATCGAGACCTTCATGGCGAATTACCAATTCAGATCATCTCGATAATTTTGGTCGAGCATTGGCATATCTTCAGCCTTTTCCCTTAGGGGGCTTCTTTTTGCGGAGTCGGTAGCATACAGCAATTCACCTCATCCAGACAAACTTTACCCCATTGTAAGGCCCAACGCACTAGGGAAACTCGGTTTTCAGTGGAAGTTTTGGTCAAGATATTGCTAATATGATTGTCAACTGTGCGTTTGCTAATTTCTAATTTTTGCGCAATTTCTTGATTCGTTAAACCGGCTGCGACTAACTCAATAATTTCCATTTCTCGCCCTGAGATGGCAATGGGGGTATTTAAGTTGGTATCCGTCATAGATTTTCTCTCCGTTAGGGTAACTAACAAATTGGCTGCTCAGTAGAGTAACGTCCCCAAGCAAAATTACTCATCTTCTTAATCTTATTGTAACGACCGCTGATCCCCGGTTTACAATTTTTCATGTTTTTTAGGTTGCCAAGTGCCATGAAAACTATGAGGGATCACTTTTGGCAGTTGAAGACGACACAGGGGATCAGCGGATAATTGATCCCGTTGGTAAATCCAAACTTCACTTTGATGTGGGTTGGCATCATAAACAATTGTTAATAGCCAGCCGGAATGAGAGGCTTCGGGATCAGCAACATAAATTGGTTCACTCGGATAGCGATTTTCTCCAGCATCAGCAATGGTTAACGTCGCAGTGGAATGATGATAACACGCGATCGCGCCGTACAATTCTTGTTGTGGATCAACCCCTTCCCGATGCACCGCAAGATAAGTGTCTTTCTGGGATTGTCCTACCGCTTGGGGTGCAACCACCGGGAACTCACAGTCTCGTTCTAGTAAAGGCAAATTACTCAGGACTTTTCCGGTTTGCGGGTTCAACCGCAACTGCCACAAGTTCCCTTCCGCATTGACCGCGGCTGGGCGGTCATCGCAGGCACCGGACTTTGAGTCCGGTGTACCGATGACTTTTGGCTTTCCCGTCGGAATTGATTTGAGATATTCGTTAGTTTGAAAATCGCGATAGCGGACAAATTCAGCAACTACTGTCCCGTCAGGCTCTTCATAGCCATTAGCAAAATGCCACTGGTACCAAGCATCCGTATGACTACGGCTAACAACAGTAAGGGTAGCGCGATCGAGCACAATGATTTCTGTTCCTAATTCGGGCTTCCACTGCATAGCATCACTGAAACTTTTCAAGCCCAATAACACTGGCAGTAATGCCACCCGTACCGGAGACACCAGAAAGACCAGATAGCGTCCAGCCAGAACAAAATCATGAATCACTGGCAATCCATTGAGTTTGACCGTTGCCGTTTGCACCACCTTGCCTTGCGGCGTACTGTGATAAACCTGTAAGGTGCTCTCTTTCCCGGGAAAAACCCCGAAATTATAAATTTCTCCGGTTTGGGGATCAATTTTGGGATGAGCAGAAAAGGGCGATCCAGAAGACAAACTTCCTAAAGTGTCGGTGCCAAATGTTTCTAAATTAGTTGGGTCAAGGGCGTGAGGGAGTCCTCCTTCCCAGAGTGCTAAAATCTTATCCTCCAGGGCTAAAACAGAGGTATTGGCACTATTTTTTACCGCTTTTCCCCAATTCTTCCAAAACGGACCCGGCACCGTCATCCCATAATTAGGATACAAATATTGATTGGCTGCAGATTCGGCTTGGTAACCCGCGGTTTGCACATAGCGATAAACCGCTTTTGCTCCTTCCGGGGTAAAGTGAACGGCTAGAATCGCACCATCCCCATCAAACCAGTGTCCGACTTTTTGTCCGCCGCGTTCTAAACAAGCCGGACCATTGCGATAAAGGGTTCCTTGTAACCCCGAGGGGAGGTTTCCAGAAAGAACGGTCAGGGGCGTGAGAGGAAATTCCTCAGCAGGTTTTTGGAGCGCCTGAAACCAAGGATTTTGTGGCATAAATGAAGCTTGAGTGCAAATGAGGCGATTTGGGAATTGTCAACAACTAATGAACAAGGAGCAATCAGTAATGTTAGAATCAGTCAGTCTAACTGATATATGGTAATTTTATTTGCTCTTTTCAACATGGTAATGGTATTTTCTAAATTTCGCTTAGCTAGTATTAGTACTTTTTTATGGCTACCCTTATTGTTTTATCAACAACCGTTATTGGCTCAAACTTCACCAGAGACGGATGTGGAAATCCCTGAAGCCAGTAGCGAAGATACGCCTGAAGCTGACAGTGAAGAGACACCGGAAAGGCTACGCCCTGATACTCTCCTGAGTTTAGAGGGAGGAGAAAAGTTGATGGCGGAAGCCAATGCAGCGATTGAAGAAGAAAACTACGATCTGGCAAAGGAAAAACTCCAATCGGCACGAAGAATATTTAATCAGTTATCTAACTTTTATCAACAATTAGCTGGCAGTTTTCAGGGAATTAATAATCAGATTTCCCAAGAACAACGGCAACAAGCGGTACAAGCAGTAGAAATGCGCGATCGCGCTACCTATCAATTGGCGTTAGTCCATCGCGCCCAAAAAGAAACCGCCTTAGCGGTTCCCCTCTTAATCCAAGTGATTCGCTCTCAAAATCCGACCTCGGAATTAGGAAGAAAATCTTATCAACAACTCCGCGAGTTAGGGTTTGTCAACTCTCCTTTTCCTGGCAGTAATTAAGCGGGATGTTACAACTAAAGAAAGAACTGATAACCAATTACTCCCTATGTTTGGCACTTTTCAACAGAGTCATTTGCGCATTGAAGTCAATGCTTCAGCGCAGTCGATTAGAGAAAGTTTATGTTATCCGGAAAAATTAAGACAATGGTTGTTTCCACAGCAACTCTCTCCTGGTTTACCCCATGAACTCCAAGCCGGCTTAACCTTCACCAGTCGCACCGGACTACTGACAATTAAACATGAAATCGAAACCTTAACCGACTCTTATCTGCGTCTCCTGTTGAGCGAAGGCGTGGATGGCTATCATGAATGGTGTTGGGATGAAGGCTGGGTCCAATCCCGTTTAGAAGGAATTTCGCTCCTCCCTCTGAACTTAGCCCAGACAGCAGCATTGCTCCGGTTGCGTCAGTTTGTCGAAAGGGTATCAGCGTAAATCACAATTGGCGCGATCGCGCAGAGAAAATCCCTTTGTCAGATGACGCTCTTAAATCCCTCTGGATTGTATGGTTGCTTCCGCTGCAAGCAATTGGTTTAACTGTTCCTGGACTGTAAAAAAGTCATCCCAAGGATAGTAGAATCGTTCTGCAGCATCCAAATAGCGCGCCAGGCGATCGCGCGCAAAACTAATATTGGCATTTAAGGCAATATTTAAGTCCGTAATCGAGTCACCAATAGAAATGGTTTTTCCGGCTGGATATTGCTTCATCACATCCACTTTCGCCACCAGTTCCGTTCCCCCTTCGTAGTCAGAAATCGCTTGTAGATAATCCTGACTCGTATCAATAGCAACCGCACTAATCGACGCCACCTGTTCCAATAGCGAGCGATTGCCGAGCTTTTGCTGAGTTAAAACCCGTTCTACCATATCTTTTAAGCCACCGGAAACCACATGAAAGGGAATCTCATGGATGATGGCAAATTTCACTAACTCCACAAACCCCGGACGCAAGGGAATATTATCCACATAGTCAATCATCTGCGAGTAGTATTGAGATGGAATCGATTCGATAATCTGCCTTACCCCTTCCCGCAACGTCAATTTTTGAGCATAAATATCAGGTAAATATTGATCGCATAAATGGGGGGCGACTGCTTTTAACATTCCTGTGAAAGTATCCTCAGCCGTGATGGTTCCATCAAAATCACAGAAAATTGCATATTCCGAAAAATTATTCTTTCTCATTTCACTCAGCACCCGTTCTTGCACGATAAGGGAGGGGATCGCTTAGTCCTAATTCTTGAAACGCTTTTAATCTTAACTGACAAGAATCGCAGACGCCACAGGATTCAGTTTCTCCTTGATAACATGACCAAGTTTTTTCCCAAGGCACGTGGAGTTGATTGCCTAATTGAATAATCTCTGTTTTTTTGAGCTCAATGAGCGGGGTTTTAATAGTAATCGGATTGCCTTCTCGCCCTTGTTTGGTTCCTAATTGAAAGACCTGCTGCATGGCATTAATGTAATCCGCACGACAATCAGGGTAGCCAGAATAGTCTAAAGCATTCACTCCGAGATAGACAAATTGTGCGGCTAGGGCTTCGGCATAGGCTAAAGCAAAACTGAGAAAAATGGTATTCCGAGCCGGAACATAAGTAATGGGAATCGTTTCAGCCATTTCTTGAGGAGCGCGATCGCGCGGGACCTCAAGCGTTTGATCCGTTAAGGCTGACCCCCCCCACAAGCCGAGATCAAAGCGGACCACTTGCTGTGCTTTCACACCTGCAGCCTGAGCAATGTCTCGGGCGGCTTCTAATTCCCGTTGGTGGCGTTGTTGATAGTCAAAGGAAAGGGCATAACACTCGTAACCCTCGGCTTTCGCTTGATATAGGACGGTAGAAGAATCTAAACCACCCGAAAGTAAAACCACTGCTTTTTCGGTCATCTCGTCTTCTCAAGTTTTAGCTTCAGATTGGGGTTTGGGAAAACTAATTCCGTTTAATTTTAGCTAATCTCTCAAAACTGGAGCGCGCGATCGACCTCGAAATAATATAATAATTTCTGAGTGTTATTTGGAGCATCATCTTTTATGATTAATTCGCATATTTTAAGATCTTTTTATCGCAAAACTACACTAACATTAATCACTATTGCAATGTCTTTAGGGGGGAGTCTGACCAATGTCTCTGCACAAGAAGCAAAACCCACTATTTCGGTTCCAGAATTTAAAAATGAAACACAGGGTAACTTGTGGTGGTGGAATCCGGGAACTTCTCGAGAGTTAGCGGATGCCTTAATGAACGAGTTGACATCCACCGGTCAGTTCAGGGTGGTTGAGCGACAAAAATTAGGTGAGGTCCTCTCAGAGCAGGAATTAGCTGAATTAGGGCTTGTTCGCGAAGGCACAGAAGCCCAAAGAGGAGAACTCACAGGAGCGCAATATATTGTGTTGGGTAAAGTCAGCTCTTATGAAGAAGGAATCGCTAGCGAATCGACGGGTCGAAGGGGCGGTATTAGCATTGGTCCTGTGCGCTTAGGGGGCGGCAGTCGCGATAATGAACAACAATCCTATGTTGCCATTGATTTGCGGGTTGTGGATGCGACAACCGCTGAAGTTGTTTATGCCCGTACCATCGAGGGACGAGCGACCTCGGAATCCAGTGGCGCTTCTGGCAATGTCAGCATTGGAGGGGTTAACTTTGGTCAAGATAATAGCGAAACCAAGCGCGCACCAGTAGGGAAAGCGCTGCGAGCTGCCTTAATTGAAGCAACGGACTATCTCAGCTGTGTCATGGTCGTTCAAGGAGACTGTATTGCTGAGTTTGAAGCCAAAGAAGAGCGTCGTCGGGAGAGTGCTGAGGGAGTATTAGATTTAGATTAACGGCTCTACTCATTTGAGCGAGGGTGGTTCTTCCTTGGCAGGAAAAGAGCCACCCTAGAAAGAATAGGAAACGCAGAGCACGTTAGCCAAGCATGGACGGAGTCCAATGGCGCCTTCTCATGCAGAAGATTGAGCAGCTGATCATCAAAGGTATAACGGAGCGTTAAATGTAGTGTAAAACATCACATTTCATGTTGTTCGTAAGCGGCAACAATTCTCTGAACCAGAGGATGACGGACCACATCCCCTTGGGAAAATTCACAAACAGCAATCCCTTCGACGGATTTCAGAATTCTTAAAGCGGTGACGAGTCCTGATTCTTGATGATAAGGTAAATCAGTTTGTGTGATATCTCCTGTCACTACCATGCGGGAAGAAAAACCCAGGCGAGTGAGGACCATTTTCATTTGTGCCGGAGTGGTATTTTGGGCTTCATCAACAATCACGAAGGCATTATTGAGCGTTCGTCCGCGCATATAGGCAAGTGGGGCAATCTCAATGATTCCTTTTGCCATTAAATCGGGGATTTTTTCCGGGTCAATGAGTTCGTAAAGTGCATCGTAGAGAGGGCGCAGGAAAGGATTGACCTTTTCTTGTAAATCACCGGGAAGAAAACCTAATTTTTCTCCCGCTTCTACCGCCGGACGGGTCAAAATCAGACGCTCGTAGTCTCCTTTTAATAAACATTGTACTGCCAAAATTGCAGCAAGAAAGGTTTTACCGGTTCCTGCTGGACCCGTGCAAAAAGTAATATCGTGAGATTGGATGGCTTTAATATATTGTCGTTGTCGAAAAGTTTTGGCACGAATTTGTTCACCTTTACGGGTACGCGCCAGAACATTTTTTTGCAGGTCTTGATAGTCTTCTAAGCGTCCCGTATCTTGAGCTTGAAAGGCGGTCATGATCTCCGCTTTGGAGATCGCTTTTCCTTCTTCCCAGTAAGGTTTGAGTGATCGCACAACCGCTAAACATCGTTCTACTGGCTTTTCTTGGCCAGTAATTAAGAGTTCTTGTCCCCGCATCACTAATTTCGCGCCAGTTTGTCGGGAAAGGGTTTTGAGATTAGCTTCTTGGGGTCCGGCGAGCGCGATCGCGCTCTCGCTACTGGGTAATTCGATGGTTTTGACCGCCTCTGTCATCTGAATTGATTATGAGTATTTTGGCGTTAATGGGTCAGAGAAGATGTTTCCTTAAGCAGAAGGAGCCTGTTCTGATTGTTGGTCAGAAGAACGATTGGAGCTCGGTTTAGACCGTTTTTGGGGTTTTCGCTTCCCTTCTTTTCCCACTGCTTTCTGCGGTCGTTCCGAACGTGAAGTAGGTTTACCCGTTTTCCCAACTTCGGTTGTCGTTTCTTTCTCCCCATAAATATCCAGATAAACTGACTGTTGTGCTGCTGTCGCAGCAGCTCTCAACACCGTACGCATCGCACTCAGATTTCGTCCACCTCGCCCAAACAACTTTCCCTGGTCACTTTTTTCTAACGCCAAACGAATCCAAACTCGTTGATTGTTATTTGTCCATTCACAATCAATCCGTAAACTTTCCGGGACATCGAGCAGAGGAGTTAACAAAAATCGGACTAATTCAGCATATTGGGGCTGGTGCGATGTAGGGGATGAGGAATTGACATAATTAGGCATTCACTTGTTGATACACTTGCGCTTTTTTCAAAATATGATCGACCGTTTCGGTCGGTTTCGCACCTTGTTGCAATCGTTTAACAATTGCAGGGACATTGAGACGGGTTTCACCCGTTCTGGGATTATAAAATCCTAATTCTTCTAAGGGACGACCATCGCGACGGCTACTATTGTTCATCGCAACAATCCGATAACTAGCTTCTCTTTTTTTACCTAACCGTTTTAGACGCAGTTTTACCATTTTCTCCGTAGTTCAGTTAATAGTCACATCTTACAATTGTACCGAATTGAGACCGGATTGGTCTAGACCGTTTGACGTCCCATTCGCGGTTGCTTCTTGGCAGTGACAAGGAGTTGATCGCGCCGGACAACCATCTCTCCACGCTGGAGCGCGTTACGCCATTGCTGTCCCGTTTTCCAGGCCCGATATTTACTGACGTTCCAACGGGGGTTAGGTGGATAGCCTTCAAACCCAGAACGTAAGGCAGGGTAATTACTTTCCGGCATTGTGGTGCGCACGGAAATGTTTTTTGAAAGTTCCACAATCGCGGTTGGTTGTTGTTTCATCGCACACCCCCTTCCTCTTAACATATTTTTACCCTATGCTTTGAGTGTAACTTCAACCCTGCTCAATGCACACTCAGTAAAATCTCTGATTGATCGAAAAAATACTAGAATTATACAGAGTTTGAAGGAACTCCCTTCGACAATAGACAAGGTCAGCTGAATAATAGACAATTAGTAAAAGTTTTAGAAAACCATATATTGCTATGTCTCACGCTACTGATATTGTCACTCTCGGTCGCTGGATGGCTGCGGATTTTAGTAATCAAGAACAAGCCTTTACTAATCCTCCTTTTTTTGCGCATATTCGAGTCTGTATGCGCCCTTTACCGGTGGATTTGCTTTCTGGGATTAGTTTGTTTGTGGAACAAGCCTACGACTATATGTTAAATAATCCCTATCGGATGCGTGTCCTCAAGCTATTAGCCGTTGATGACCATATTGAAATTGAAAACTATACCCTCAAAGATGCCAGTGCATTTTTTGGGGCGAGTCGAGAACCGGAACGGTTACAAAAACTGACAGCGGAGAATTTAGAAAAACTCCCCGGTTGCAATATGATTGTTTCTTGGACGGGCAGTAGTTTTCAGGGAGAAGTTGAACCAGGTAAAGCCTGTAAAGTCGTCCGTAAAGGAAAGGAAACTTATCTGGATAGTACGTTTGAAATTGATGCCAATCAGTTTACTAGTTTAGACCGAGGACGCGATCCAAAAACGGATGAGCACGTCTGGGGGTCGGTTGCGGGGGCATTCCAGTTTGTGCGCTGGAAAAGTTTTGCCCATGAAGTGCCAGCCAGTTAATTTCATCGAAACTCAATTTCAAACATCTCACCCAATATGGCTTCCAAGTCTTCAGCAGTCAGGGTTGTTCCTAAATCAGGACCGCTGAGAAATTGTTGAATTGTCATTTTTTTGTCTCGAAAATCACGCACAAAGTCGCGAATTTCGGTGATAACTTTTAATTGCTCCTCTGCTTCTGCCACAACATCAGTAATGGGATCAATCCCTTCTTTGGTCGCACGGCGATAGTCGGTAACCACGGCTCCTTCTGGTGTTCTTCTGAGGTAGCGGAGCTCTTGTTTAATTTCTTCGTATTGCTGGGCGAGGAGTTCATTCTCCCGCGTGAGTTGTGAGCGTTGCTTTTCGGCACTACTTTCTTGATCTTCATTCAACTCAAGAGTTGCTACCTCATGTTGCTTACGTTCAATTTCGAGGAGTTTGGCAAAGTCGCCTTGTTGGTAGGCTTGGTTGACTTCTTGCATGATCGCCGTATATTGATCTTGCGTTTCGCTGTCGGTCACTTTATCGGGGTGAAAGCGACTGGCTAAGCGCAGAAAAATATCCCTGATTTTACGTTGATTGGCTGGGGGATCACTAATTTCACGTTGCTGGTTAGTTTCTTGTTTTTCGTCTTCTGAGCTTTGTTCAGCGTTTGCAAATTCTTCAGCAAAGGATTCGGAAAAAGACCTCACTCCTTCATCGTCTTCTTTTGGGCTAATAATGCCATCCTCTTGCAGAGATTCATACACACTTTGAATTTGTTTTCGGCTTTTTTTCCCAAATTTTCGCTTGGTAAAAATCTCTTGGAATAGCTGATGAATTTCGCGATCGCGCTCCATCATTTCTTCAACAACGGGGCGACAGCGCTGAAACATCTCTCGGGAAATGTCTTGCATTTGTTCCACTAAGTTTTTTAACTCAGTGCGTTTGCGCTGAATTTGTTTGAGAAACCATTGCTGATCTTTTTTTAAGGCAGCAATTTGTTCATGGATAGCAGACAGAGCAAGAGATTGTGCTTGATTTTTAGAGGGTTTAGATTGGCGCGATCGGCTCATGGTTAATCGGGTCTGCTTATAAGGTATTCCGCACAAAAAATAACAAACTGCTCAGCCAATTTCTCCCGACGCAATGAATTGATAGCGAGAGAAAAATTTGTCATTCTTTCGTTACCCATTCATTGTGCCATAATGGTCTGCTTGAAACTCAACTCGATCCGCTTAGGAATAAAAAATTCCCTTGATTCCGAAATTGATTGGTTTTTACCTGAATCTGCCTTACCCCAACTCAGATTATTGATGAGTATCTAGTTCAGGTGGAGATACTAATTTCCTAAGCAAAGCAGATGAGACTTGGGGATAATCGCGATCGCTATTTGGAAAAGCATTAAGTTTTTTTAAAATGTAATTTTATTTATATTATTGTAGTGACTCGAAACTAGAATCAAGAAGGGCATCAGTCTCTTGCTCTATAAGATATCACCAACAAAACTAATCCTGATGTCGTTTTTCATCGTGAACATTAATTCTTAATAAAAGAAATTATCATTTTTTTAAAATTTAGTGAGTTTGCTTGTTAAAATGTTGGGGTTTAATTTATACTTAATAATTATTTCAGTAAGAAAAATGTAAGTATCAAATAATTAAATTTAAACTACAATAATTATTTTTTTGAAAGCGGCTGAACGTAAGTATTGAATACTAGTTGACATGATCTTGAATTGAATCATCATCAAGATTTTTTTAAATAAAAAACTAGGAAGTAAAAGTTCTACTGTGTCAATTATCCCTAATTTTTCCTCAAACAAGAGCTAGGAAAAAACAAACTCTATTATTTCAACTCAATATAACATGATCCCTGTTTGAAGCTAGCTTCAGAGCTTCATCATAACGTTTGAAATAGAGGTGTGATTGACGTGTCTCCTGGAGAACTCTTGCCCAGTTGCTATGATGAGTGGATTGTTCCCAAGCGAGAAACTTTAAAACAACAGGTCATTCAAGCCCTAACGGAATTAGTCGCTTTGCTAGGGGAACAAGGAGATTATCGCTCAGGAATTGTCTATGCCCAACAATGGTTGCAAA
Organism: uncultured Dactylococcopsis sp.; assembly: GCA_964489465.1. Lineage (GTDB taxonomy): Bacteria > Cyanobacteriota > Cyanobacteriia > Cyanobacteriales > Rubidibacteraceae > Halothece. The sequence goes on from CAZAYV010000055.1 coordinate 20,694, forward strand.
TGGATGCGTTAAGTGAATCAGCTTATCGTCACTTAATGCAACTCTATACCCAATCCGGCGATCGCGCTAGAGCCTTGCAAGTTTATCATCAGTGTATGACCGTTTTGCGGGAAGAATTGGGGGTGGATCCCAGTCCCATGACTTACCAGCTTTATCAAAACTTGCTCAATATGGATGAAAATGAGGGTTTTGAGCAAGCAAACGTTAATTCTCCACAACCGAACAATCCCATCCGTTTTCTTCAGCAAGCCCCCTCCTCAACGCCATCAGAATCTTCTCTTCCCCTCGTTGGACGACAAAAAGAATGGACAACAATTTGCCAATGGTTAAGGTTAGATTGCAATCGGGCTGCTTCCAAGTTGTTATTCCTGTTGGGAGATCCCGGCATTGGTAAAACGCGCCTCTTACAAGAAATCGCTCAAACGGTGACTCACTCGCAAGGGTGTATTTTGTGGGCGCGGGGCTTTGAAGCCGAAATGTTACGCCCTTATGGGGTTTGGATTGATGCGCTTAGAGACATTGCCAAGGCATTTCAGTTTCCTCCCGAGTTAGAAGCACTGTTGTTTCATAGCACGACTCGCCAAAATAGTATCGCTGATCGAAGCCGACTGTTTGATGCCGTAGTCAACTTTATTGCGCAACTGACGGTCAATCAATCCCCAGTGTTGCTCGTACTCGACGATATTCAATGGTTGGATGAAGCCTCCGTTGCCTTACTGCACTACATCGCCCGTGTCTTACAAAATAGCCCGCTTTTAATTGCCTGTGCGAGTCGTCGTTGGGAATTAAGCGCCAATCATGTCGTTTATAACTTTATCCAAGCCTTTCAGCGAGAAAATCGGATTCAACCGGTAATGCTTGAACCTCTCAATTGCGAAGATATAGCGGAACTCGCTCGCCTTGCTGACAGCAGAATCACGCTCAGCAGTGATCGTATTTTTGCCGATAGTGGGGGCAATCCCTTATTTGCTCTGGAAGTGGTACGAGCCTCATCTTATCTGCAAACGTCGGCATCGAATAATCTAGAAACGCTCATTCAAGGACGGTTGCATCAGCTGCCCGAGGGAGCACGAGAATTAATTCCTTGGTTGGCAGCGTTGGGTCGCAGTTTTAACCTCACAATTTTAGCCCAAGTCAGTTCCCGCTCACCGACTGAGTTGCTGAGCGCTATTGAGCAATTAGAAGATCACGGAATTATTCGTCCTAGCACCGCGGGTTCTAATGAAATAGGTTACAATTTTGCCCATGATATTGTCCGTCAAGTGGCTTATCAGCAAATCTCTCCACCGCGTCGGCAACTGATTCATTTACAGATTGCTCAGGCTTTAAGCGCGATCGCGCAATCCCAACCCAATCTCATGGGTGAGGTGGTTTATCATGCCTCACTCGGTGGCGATCATCAATTAACCGCTTCTGCTGCAATCATGGCAGCGGAACAAAGTCTTCGCTTATTTGCCTATACAGAAGCCATTGAGTTAGCTCAGTGTGGAATACAGCACTGTCAGCATTTAGTCGATCCACCGTTAAGGATACGGCTGCATTTGCAACTCCTCCGAACTTATGTCAAAGCTGGCATCTCTCGCAACGATGTTTCGCAAGTGACATCTGAAATTGAACATTTGATGAAGGAAGCCGTTGCGTTTGGGTTAACCGATGAAGAAGTTATCGGCTTAGAAGCCCTCATTAACCTCAATTATGATTGTGGCAACCTCAGTGAAGTTTATCAACATTCCCTACAAGCAGCAGAACAGGGACGAAAAGCAAGCCCTCGAACCACAGCTTACACCTTAGCTCATACCGGTTCCTGTTTAGCGGAAATTGGACGGGATTTGAATCGTTCGGAGGCATTACTCCTCGAAGCAACGGCTCTTGCTGATCGGTTAGGTTTAAAAATTATTGATCTTCCCTTGGGAATAGGGATTGTGCGTCACTATCAAGGAAAGATTGACGAGGCGCGTCAGTTATTGAAGCAAGGCTGGGAAATGAGCCACTCAAGGCAAGAGCACTGGCGAGAATGTGCGTGTTTAACCCATCTGGTTATGCTAGAGCTGGAATCGGGAGAATTTAACCAAGGATTAGAGTATTGCAGCGAGTTAGTAACGGTCGCTGCTCGCATGGCCGGTGAAAGTGAGGCGATTCATGCGGCCGCTTTAGATTCAGTGCTTCGCTACGCTTTGGGGGAGAAAGATGCTCAAGAAGCCATGGCGCGATCGCGCTTAGCCTTACAACGACTCGATTCACCGCGAATGCTGGGTTATATTCAGACAATCGCTGCAGCAATTGATTTACAATTGGGGCATTGTGAACAAGCGATCACTCGGGCGCAAGAGGGTCTGCAAGCGGCTCAAATTGTTAATAATCCCAGTGAACTGCTTCTCGCTTGGGCCGTTTTGATTCAAGCTG
>CAZAYV010000056.1:0-23027 GCA_964489465.1 uncultured Dactylococcopsis sp.
TTCAAGTGTGACTGGAGTTCAGACGTGTGCTCTTCCGATCTTCAGTGGCAACATGAGAAACGAAATAATATTTTGCTTCCAGAAAAAGGCTTGTGTAGCCGGTGGTAAATCCGTAACTGTTGCTTGTAAGCATTCTCCTTGTCGCAATTTCTGATAACAGTCAGCGCCTAGGTTCTCGTAGCAGAAGTAGGGTTGCTCATCAAAATTAGAAGAATCAATCCGGTCACAATACCATTGCGCACATTTCCGTCCCCGCAACCTCCCTTGTTCATCCACAAAATTTTCGTAAACATAAATGCGATTCGCTGCACAGGCTTCGCCTAAAATGCCTAATACTTCCTGATATAAGGCTTGATCAACAGTTGAAGCAAGCAGACGACGTTGCACTCCCACTAAGGCCTTTAAATAGCGTTCGCGTTTTTGTAGCGCTTCTTTCGCTTGTTTCCGTTCTGTAATATCTTCAGCAATTCCAGCAATCCGATACACTTTTCCTTTTGCATTACGGACCGGAAAGGCGCGGTCATGAATCCACCGCATCTCTCCATTCGGACGAATAATTCGGTACTCCTCATTGTACTCGCCGCGAATCTGTTTGCAACAGGAATCGAGGACATGTTGGTAATCTTCAGGATGGACCGATTGTAGCCAGTCTGTGGGAGAATCGTAAGCACTTTGTAAACTTCGTCCCCAAGTCACTTCATAGGCAGGAGAAATATAAATAAAACTCTGCTGGGCTAAATCAACCATCCAAAACACTTGTTCAATATGTTCAGCCAGCTGACGGAACTGATTTTCGCTTTCTCGCAATGCCAACTCAGCTTGCTTACGTTCAGTAATATCAATCCCAATTAAAACCGCTGCACTGGCTTGGCGATATTTTTGTGCTGCCACCAAGAAGCTGCGAGTTTCCCCATTTTTAATTGTATTTTCTACAACTTGGCTCATTTCCATTGCTTCACTTGCCAGAAACTCATCCATAAAGTGGACAAACGAAGAACTAGTATTCAAAAAGCCAATTTCTTTTCCGACAAAGTCTTCTGGTTCTAAATTGAGGGTATGAGCCAATTGTTCATTCACACCCAGATAATATCCATCTCGACTCACCCAAGAGACTAATCCGGGGACAGTGTTAATCACGGCGCGCAGTTGATCTTCGGCTCGACGGCGTTCTGTGATATCGTTGAGGGTTCCCGTAATACCAGTAATGACTCCATTTTTATCTCTGGTTGCGCGAGCTGTTACTTCCATCCAACAAAAACCACCGGCTTTGGTTTGATAGCGCACTTCGTAACGACAGTGATCATCTGGATTGTTCATCAATTTCTGAAATTGCTTTTGATTGTAAGCAAAATCTTCAAAATAGGTATAGTGAAGAAAAGAGTGACCAATCGTTTCCGAAACTGGATAGCCGGTAATTTCAGTCCAAGCTGGATTGACAAAACACCAGAGACCGCTGGTATTGACCCGAAAGATCACTTCTCGGATACTATTAACGAGAGAGTGATCGGCTTGCTCACTTTGTTGCAACGCTGCTTCAGTGTTTTTTTGGTCGCTGATATCTTTTAAAATTGCTAAGAGTGACTGCGGTTTTCCTTCTAAATCGCGCAGCAGAGACATCGTTAAGTTCACCCAAACCCAACGATTATCTTTACGGTGGTAACACTGTTCTTGAGAAAAACTATCTCTTTCTCCTCGTAATAATTCTCGAATTTGAGTATCATCGGTGGCAATTTGCTCGATCGCGATTAAATCATGATAAGTACGAGTGAGTAATTCCTCTTGAGAGTAGCCTAAAATCTCACAACCTCTCTGATTAACCCGTTGAAAGCGACCGGAAAGATCGAATACGGCAATCCCCACAGCAGCTTGTTCAAAAATATGGCGAAAGTGTTGTTCCCTTGTTTTAAGGGTAATTTCCGTTTGTTTACGATGACTAATATTACGAGTGATTACACCTAAGTGAATGGGGGTTGAGGTCGTGGGGTCTCCAAGGACAAAAATATTGGCTAAAACAGTTAGAATGCCGCCAGTTTGGTGATTCCGAACCGCAAGTTCTCCCGACCACTGACCCGTTTTAAAAAGAGTAGGAAAAATGTATTGATCAAATTCCTGCTCACTATTCGTTGCAAAACACTCTTTGAGAGAGAGGGATAGCCGATTTTGATGATCGATTCCTAATAACTCTTGACCGGCCGGGTTGAGGAATTCCACTTCTCCCTCTAAGCTCGTCAAGCTAATGAGATCTTGACTATTTTCCACCAGCGCCGCGAGTTTTTCTTGGTCTCGATACAGTTGAGCTTCTTTCTGGACGCGATCGCGCAAATCCCGACCTTCTGCCATTAAAAACACGATTTGACCCGCTTCATCCCGTACTGGTTTCAACGATAAATCAATCGGAATTAACTCCCCACTTTCTGAGAGTAATTGTGCGTCATAACGCACCATCCCTCCCACTTGTGCCAGCTTAATCGACTGCTTAACTTGCGCGCGATCAGATCCGGATCGCCACCAAGGAATTTCCGCAAAATGATGATTCCTAATCTGGGGAAGACGACTCTGCACTAATTCCAAAGCCGTTTGATTGAGATCAATTACTTTCCCTGTTGCATCTAACAGAGCAATCATTTGAAAACTTTGCTCAAATAACGCACGCCATTTCTTTTCCCTGGCAGTCAGCACCTGATAATTTTGCTTCTGTTCACTAATATCTTGTAATAAGAAACCCAATTGCAGGGCTTCCCCAACACTTCCCTGGATCCGGCTCAACCGCAAAGCGGCAAAAAAAGGGCTCCCTTGTTGAGGAGACATTCTGACTTCGCACTTTTCTACACTCTTTTCTTGCTCAGCAACGGTCTGTATCGCTTGTAGCAGCTGCTCTTTCTCCTCAGCGCCCGTCAGAAACGTGAGCAGAGATTGTCCAACCAGTTCTGGTGTCTCCACTCCGAGTAAGTCACCCGCTGTCAAATTAGCTTCCAACACTTGTCCTTGACCATCAGTAGTTAAATAGCCATCGGGAGCAAACTGAAATAAATTCTGATAGCGTTGACCCTCAACATCTGTTCCTTGCTGAGGAAACGCTGCCGCTTCGGCACTAGCTATTTTTTCTTGAGCAAGGGGATAACTAACCCTGGAGTTGAAATTCCCTTGACTGCTCTTTGCCTCTGGTAGAGGGGCTTCGGCAACCCCTTCTAATGTCTCTTGAGTTTCGTCGCAGGAAGGAAGAGAAACCGTTGTTTGGTCTTCCCATTGAAGATAGAAACTGAGTTGGCGGGTGAGCGTTTGAATTTGAGCAGATAACCGTTGACGTTGTTTTAAATCTTCCTGAAGTGAATCTTGCAGTTGCTTTACCGTCGGGAAAACGCCTTTTTCCGTTTGCTGATGCAAGGCTTCTAGCGCAGGAGAATTACCAAAGTTTTGACTCAGAGTGGCAATCCGATCAATCAGTTGCTGACAAGTCATAGCTAGCGCGAAACGTACTGAGTAGAATTAAGTTTATCTTAAACCTAACCAAGTAAAAAAGCTTTGGTTTGTAATGAATTCAATTAAGAGAAGGGCAATAAATCCCAACATGGCAAATCGCCCATTCATCCTTTCCGCATAAGGGGTCCATCCAAAAGCCGGTTCTTCAATTTCAGGAATAAGGGACTCATTATTGTGAGTTGATTCTGAGTTAGATGTTTTTTCGTTCATCTGTTGTTATACGTAAATAGCTTTATGATCAGTTTAAAGGGGATCTGGTATTTTGGCTGTTACAACTTGACAATCACAATGCCCTTTGGTTCCATTTATTTTTACTCTAATCAAGTTTCCTCTCAAGATTTAGGAAGCCATTTTTTAATCTAATCAACAAAGTTCGCCATTAATGATAAAATCGGTGCTCTAGCGTCTCGCTTTCTCATGGCGTCAGTTAACCAATCACCTTTGGTGAGAGAAATTGCCTGAAATGAAGGGGGTCAACTTTTCCTATGAGGAGAAATTTTTTAATTGCTGCTTGACTTTTACCCAATTAATCATCAGTTCTCATTTTGTCCTCAGTCTGGTTAGTTTGACAAGCTATTAGCGGTGGCGATTTCTTTTTGAGGGGAGGGCGTCAATAACTCAAGCAATAGACGACTGCAATCACAATCACCTAGCGAAGCTTGTTAATAAAAAGCTCAATTGCTATCTTCTGGATTCAAACTGTTAATAAAACTCTCATCTTTCTGCCCAATCAGTAAAGAAACCTAGAGTTACACCCCATGGTTTTCATTTTTTATGGTAGAAGTTTTGCTGCTCACCCTCTTGAGTAAGATCTTATCCTTAATCCGGTTTTGAGATTTCTAAGGACTAACAGCAGCCGCCAATTATCTCAGAAAAAGTCTCAATTCTCCCCTTCTTTGGCTAGTTAATCCCTTTTCTTTTCTCCTTTCTGCACAAGAGATATTGCCCTTGCTTAGTTGCTGCTTTTTAATTTTATCGGAGCTAAGCCAACGGCTCAATAATAGTAAATCGCAAATTTTAAAAATTTTCTTGTAAAATTGTAGGAGTTTAACGATATATTTTTAATAGGAGGAATGTCTCTAAGCAAACTCTCCCAACTGAACAGACAATTAAGAGGATAATTATAGAGAAAATGGAAGAACAAACAGCACCGTTAAAAGGTCGTGCCTTGCTGCAAAAAGTCAAAGAACTCTCTCACTTACCGCGTCGAGAAACAGCCAAAGAGTGTGGTTATTACAACACAACCAAAACCGGTCAAACGCGGGTAAACTTAACCGAGTTTTATGATGCTGTTTTGGAAGCCAAAGGCGTTCCCCTTGATCCCGATGGGGGGAAAGACGGTCGTGGACGTGAACCCACTTATAAAGTTAGCGTTCACAAAAATGGTCAAATTGTCATTGGTTCCACCTATACACAGGCAATGGGGTTAGAACCGGGCGAAGAATTTGAAATTAAGTTGGGTTACAAACACATTCGCTTGGTTCATATTGATGATGGTTCGAGCAAAAGTGAAGACGCTGAAGAACTGGAAGCAGCAGCATCCTAGACGGGGAGGAGCAGTGATAGGTCGTGAACACTCGGAAAAAAAATCCCCACTCATAAAGAGCAGGGAACCTAAGGCAAACTCAAAAATCTAAATTTTTCTGAGAAAAGGAAATCAACCACTCAAAGTTCTATTTCCTTTCCACCTATGATTGTATAGCGGGATGCGTCGGAGGTCAGTTTTCTCTTTTAAGCGATTGACCATCTTTCCGTCGCACCGCTACCACACCCGGACGTGGCGGGTCATTGGGACCTAATCCTGGCCAATTGGAACCCAACGGCACTTCTCGCTGTTGCATAAAAGGTTCCCCAGTGGTCGTTTTCATCGCAAAGGTGCGGGTTTCACTTGCCATATTTTGGCGTTTTCCATTCACTTCTCCGACATGCTGAGGGGCGAGGAAAAGGGTTTTTTGATCGCTGGTTAACCAGATGCCACAAATTTCACATTCCATTGGACCAACGACAATCGGATAAGCCATCCCTGCTTGCTCACCGGAGGTAGGCAGATACCAAGCTGAGTTATTCCCGAAAATGCCTCGCATTGCTGATTGATCAACCCCCTCGCGATCAGAAACTTCTAAATTATGCTTACTGGTGGAAATATCCGTCACCATCCACACATCGCCATCAGTATCAATATCAAGATTATCAGGATTGACAAACCCTAATCCCTCTTCTGCTGGTTCTCCACCAAGAGCAAACATCTCCCAACGAAAACGCATCGCTGCCGGATTATTGCTGTCTTCTTGTAATTTCATGATCCAGCCATATTCATAAGCCTCACCATTGGGACCGGCAAAGACTTGGTTATCTGGACCGCCATCCCCCCCCGGACTGCCGGAAGTGAAAGCAATATATAGCGTACCCTCTTTGGCGACATCAGTATCTTCTGGGCGAGCGGTGCAACTCAGACCAGCGGCGTTACCGGCAAAATGAGCATCAACCAGAATCGCACCCTGTTTTTCAGTACGATTTCCCAGATAAAGATCGCCAAGAGTTTTGAATTGAGCTTGAAATGCTTCAGCTTCGGCGTCACTCGTAATTGTAATTACTCCACCTTGCCTGCGATCTGGGTTAGGAAGGATGACTTTGTTCCCAAAAACTGTGCTGGGACGAACCGGATCAATGGGCGTGTCTGGGGTTAAAGCCACCCAGCGTCCACTGCCATCAGGGTTAAATTTTGCGCCATAAAGCATTCCGCTTTCCAGCAGGCGAGAGTTACTTTTATCTGTGACGGTTTTGACAGTATCTTGAGAAACAAACTTATAGAGGTGTCCCCCGCGGCGATCGCAGCCCGAATAGAACGCAAGTTTTTGCTGTGGTACCACCCGCACTCCAACGGCTTCGTGACGAAATCGCCCCAGCCAAGTATGTTTTTTGCCGTAGTCAGCAGGATTTGCCGGATCGACTTCCACCATCCAGCCATATTTATTGCCTGGTAAACCGAACACATTGGCACGCCCGTCCACGGTGTCGTCGGTGAGAATAAAAGGCGTGTTCCCCGGATTAAACGCTGAACCATCCGCCATCACCGGTTCATCAACCTGATCCTGGAAGTTTTCTTCCGCGGATAAAACGGTTCCCCAAGGCGTCGTTCCCCCAGCACAGTTTTGAAACGTGCCAATAATGCGATTACCTTGATGATCTTCATAACCTATTTTGTTGGATTTGGTGAAGACCGCGGTAGCGGGTCCAGTGGCATAAAGTGCACGATTATCGTCTAAGCCAGAAATACCAGTAATCCGACGATCAGCATCGGAATAAGTCCGTTCCCAACTGCCATCTGGGTTACGTCGAAGGGAAATGATACCAATGCCTTGGTCAATCAACCCTTCTTTCGAGATTTCTTGAATTTGCTTCTTCAGAGGGCTGTTTTCGGGTAGCGCAAAGGCGTTAATCTCACCATCGCTTTGTCCTGCCACGGCTTTAACTTCAGCAATGGGTAACGACTTGCCAATGACATCGGGATAGTTTTCCAGCCACGCTTTCCCACTGATATATTCAAAGTTAACCGTGAGGAAGCCTTCATTCGGTGCGGTTTCCACAAAAGAAACATAGTCATTGTTATAGCCAAAGCGAGAATCTCCCACTTTGTCTCCCCACGCGGCAATTAAATCGTAGGTAAAGCCATCCGGTAGCACCAAATCATCTACTACCTGATAGTTGCTGTAAGCTTCCTTTTGCGCCTGAGAAGAGAGCTGATCAATCTCTAGCGGTAAGGGGAGTTTAACAGAGGGAAAGGTGCTACTCCCAACTGTTTTGGCGGTTGCTGGCGCTTGAAACGGTTTGCCCTGGGTGGGAATTCCGCCGAGAGCAACCGTACCGGCACTTGCCCCAAGGAAGAGTAAAAAATTGCGACGTTTCATGGGCGATTCGTGTTCTCCAACTCGAAATAAATATTAGTTTGACTAACGGTCAAAGCAGGCACCTTTCTAAACAGAAGGCATCATCTTTGACAGTTATGAATTTTTTGCCAAACAAATTGATCCTAAAAGCAATTTTTAGGATTTAAGTTAAGAACAATTTAATGCTTCGTTAATAACCCGTTATTTTTCTATATTTTTTCACAACGAAAACTGAATTATTGATAGAATCGCGTCGTCACTTTTTCTTTTTACCATTGCCTGATGCTAGTAACTCAGTGGGTTGGGTTTAATAAGTCTTTGACCCAACCGCACGAGAACTTAAAACTCAGCGTTTTCTGGGGTGCGGGGGAACGGAATCACGTCTCGAATATTTTTCATCCCCGTCATAAACTGAATTAAGCGTTCAAAGCCTAAACCAAAGCCAGCATGAGGAACAGTTCCGTAGCGTCTGAGGTCAAGATACCACCACAATTGTTCCGGTTCCATCCCCGCTTCTTTAATGCGTTTTTCTAAAACCTCTAACCGTTCTTCCCGTTGGGAACCGCCAATAATTTCGCCAATTTTCGGGACTAAAACATCCATTGCCGCAACCGTTTTTCCGTCATCATTTAAGCGCATATAAAACGCTTTAATACTACTTGGATAGTCGGTAACAATAATTGGTTTTTGGAAATATTCTTCACATAAATAACGTTCGTGTTCCGATTGTAAATCAACGCCCCATTCTACGGGATATTCAAATTTTTGATCCGCTTTTTCTAACAGCGCGATCGCGCTGTTATAAGTAATTCGTTCAAAGTCTTCATTAATAATATGATCCGCCGTTGCCAGCACCGAATCATCAATCCGTTGATTAAAAAACTCCATATCTTCCGGACATTGATCCAACACTGCCTGAAAGATATGTTTGAGAAATGCCTCTGCTAGGTCCATATCGCCTTGTAAATCGCAGAAGGCCATTTCTGGTTCAATCATCCAAAACTCTGCTAAATGGCGAGATGTATTTGAGTTTTCCGCCCGGAAAGTAGGACCAAAGGTATAAACCCGGTCAAAGGTTAATGCCATGGCTTCAGCTTCCAACTGACCACTCACGGTCAAATAGGCTTGTCGTCCGAAAAAATCTTGACTGTAATCAACGTTCTCATTGTCTTTCGGAACCTCATTGAGATTAAAGCTAGTCACATTAAATAACTCGCCTGCTCCCTCACAGTCATTTGTCGTAATGATCGGCGTGTGGACCCACAAAAAACCTTGTTGTTGAAAAAATTGATGCACTGCATTGGCGCACGTATTGCGTACTCGCATCACTGCCCCTAGCGTATTTGTGCGCGTCCGAATATGTCCCAAACTGCGGAGAAATTCAAAAGAGTGGCGCTTTTTCTGTAAAGGATAAGTTTCTGGATCCGCTTCACCATAAACGGTCACCGCATCAGCTTGTAACTCAATTCGCTGCCCCTTTCCCGGCGACTCGGCTAAAACCCCAGTGATTTCTACAGAAGCACCGGTATTAAGTTGACCCAGAACCGTTTCATAATTATCGAGTTTAGGGTCTAAAATCACCTGTAAATTTGCCAAAGCAGACCCATCATTCACCTCAATAAAAGCAAACTTTTTTGACTCCCGTTTTGTCCGGACCCAGCCTTGAATCGTCACGGTTTCTGTGGGTTGCCCCTGGCGGAGTAAGTCTATAATACGACGTTTTGACATAACTTTGTTTCGTTTTTCCTCTCTTCCTCATCATACGGTAAACCGAATTGCCTGCTCTGTTGCGATTTCGTTAAGATCGAATTAATGAGTAAAAAACTGTATTCAAAATCAATATATTAGTCATGGGAATTTTTGATTCTGAAGTCGTCCAACAAGAAGCAAAGCAGCTGTTTGAAGACTATCAAGCCCTCATGGAACTAGGAGGGAAGTACGGTAAATTTGACTATGAGGGGAAAAAGCTATATATCGAGCGCATGGAAGAGCTTTTAGAACGATATAAAATCTTTATGAAACGCTTTGAACTCTCAGAAGATTTCATGGCTCAAATGACTGTCGAACAACTAAGAAATCAACTGGGACAATTTGGCATGACGCCGCAACAAATGTTTGACCAAATGCACCAAACGTTAGAACGGATGAAAAAGGACCTGCACCAGTAAATTAATCCCTAGCCTCAGGTTGTTCAAACTGACTGGGAGCAGGAAATTGTTGCACGGGTTGATTGTTGAGCGCTTTGAGCATGAACTGGCGCCAGACGGGCGCAGCAAATCCACCGCCGGTAACCCCAGAACCGAGGGGGCGATAGTCATCATTGCCAATCCAAACCGCTGTTGCTAATTGGGGAACATAACCTACAAACCAAACATCTCTTTCGGAACTGGTTGTCCCGGTTTTGCCGGCAGCGGGACGACCGATTTGCGCTGCGGTTCCGGTTCCTGATTGCACAACTCCTTGCAAAACACTATTGAGAGAAGCAACCGCCCACTGATTCAATACCAATCGGGGTTGCGGCTGATTATCGAGTAATAAATCCCCTTGACTATTACTGACCCGAACAATAAAGGTTGGATCAGAATGCCAACCATTATTCGCGAAAGTTGCATAAGCTCCCGCCATTTCCAATGGTTTTACCCCCACTGATCCGAGGGGTAAAGAAATAACGGGTTGTAAAGGGCTCTCAATTCCGAGTTTACGGGCAACATCAATGACATTATCTAACCCAACTGCTTGACCCAACTTCACCGCTGGGACATTCTGCGACTGCATGAGGGAAGTTCGAAGCGTCATTGTCCCGGCAAAACGACCGCCATAGTTTTTCGGACGATAATAGCCGGAACCATCGCGATATTGAACCGGACTGTCTTTGATTGTAGAATCTGGGGTATATCGACCACTGGCAAAAGCGGTGTAGTAAACAAATGGCTTGAACGAAGATCCCGGTTGACGGCGAGATTGAAGAGCGCGGTTAAATTGACTATTCTCATAATCAACACTCCCCACCATCGCTTTGACAAAATGAGTTCGCGGATCAACGGCTACGATTGCAATTTGTGCCTTGTTCAGACCCCGATTCAGTAATTGTTGATGAGCTTGTTGTACCGTTTCTTCAGCCATTTGTTGGAACAAGAGATCGATCGTCGTTTGGACGCGCAAGCCCCCTTCAGTGACAGCTTCTTCCCCAAAGCGTTCTTTCAGTTCAGCGGTCACTGCTTCAGTTACTGCTGGAAGTTTACTCTGTTGCCAAGCTGTGGGTTTTCCTACTAACAGCGGTTCATTGAGTGTACTCTCAGCAACCGGTGTCGGAATCCAACCAATTTCTTCCATCCGGTTTAAAACCACTGCTTGACGACGTTTTGTCTCTGCATAATCCACAAAAGGACTATATTTTTCTGGGGCTTGAATTAAGCCTGCCATCATTGTTGCTTCAGCTAGGTTTAATTCAGAGGCTGATTTTTGGAAGTAACTTTGAGCAGCAGTTTCTACGCCATAATTGTTATGCCCCCAATAAATTGTATTGAGGTACATTTCTAAAATTTCATCTTTGCTAAAGACTTGCTCAACCCGCAAAGCCAAGACTGCTTCTGCTAATTTTCGACTCAAGGTTCTTTCTGGAGAAAGGAAAACATTTTTCACCAGTTGCATGGTGATGGTCGAAGCCCCTTCTACGACTTCTCCACTTTGCCAATTGACCAACAAGGCTCGACCAATACTCGTTGGATTAATCCCCTGATGCTGGTAGAAATGACTATCCTCAATGGCAAGGACCGCTTGTTTGAGTTCGGGAGAGATTTCTTTTAAAGGGACAATATCTCGGTTCGCTTCTCCATGCAAACGGGTTAGAAGACGACCTTTAACATCATAAATATAGCTGGTTTCAGTGGGTGAATAACCTTCTAAAACGCGAACATCTGGAAGATTACGGAAACTCAGCGCTAATCCCACAAGTCCGCCTGTAATGACTGCACCAGCAAGTAAACTCACACAGACCACTGTTCCTGTCGCCGCTTTTCCAACCCCTTTTGTAAATTCAAGGGTATTGTGCCACAAGGATGGTTGGCTCTGGTTGTTATCTTGCCGAACGGTTGTATTCGACACGGTGGTTTCTTCCTCCCACGTTTAGCAAATATAATAAACCTGTTTTTGATGTTGACACTAAGATTACTATTTTGCCTACCCATTGGCAACTCTGTCGATGAATGGACAACTAATAATCAACAATGTAAAATTAACCATTTATCATTTATCATTCATGATTGATCAATTTAGCACTAACATTATCGATTCGCTAGCAACGAGTAATTAATAAAAAAAACACCACTCACTGTTGAATTTTCATTCCCATGCAACCGAATATTGAAACCATTAATCTCCGCCGTCTTTCTTCAGGTGATCATCTAGCATTACAGATTTATCAGTTTCAGGGGAAACCCGGTCAAAAAATTTATATTCAGGCTAATTTACATGGTGCAGAAATTATTGGTAATGTTGTCATTGCAGAACTGTACCATTGGCTCACGAAACTTGATCAAGATAATTTATCAGGGGAGATTTGGTTAGTTCCGGGCTGTAATCCTGTTGGCATGAATCAGCGAGCGCATTTTTTTAATCCTGGACGTTATAACAGTTACGATGGTCAAGACTGGAATCGTATTTTTTGGGATTATTCTACTGAGGGAGATGAGATTGATCGGTTTGCCCAAAATTACTTACAAGCTGATCTTAAAACGATTTATAACAGCTACTTAGAACAAATCAAAGCTCGGTTGCAAGAACAAATTGAGCAGGATCGTCAATCCTACGGGGTTCGCTATGGGATTAAGTATCAGCAAACCTTACAGTCCCTTTGTTTAGATGCCAATTATGTCATTGATATTCATAGTTCCAGTAACTGTGGCATTGATTATTTATTTACTTTTCCGGGTCAAGAAAAGGCAACACAAGCATTTTTATTAGATGTTGGAATTCAGGTTGATGAACCCGCAGGATATACCTTTGATGAAGCGTTTATTAAACCTTGGCTAACTTTAGAAGAAAAATTTCGAGAACTCGGACGAGACGTTAAATTTGATGTTGCTGCTTGGACGTTAGAGTTAGGCAGTGGGATGACAGTACAACCGGAGTCAGTTAAAAAAGGAGTAAGAGGGATTAAAAACTATTTAGTGTATCAGGGGATTGTCAAGAGTGACGAGTTTCCCCTAACCGTAACCTCAAATCACACAGTAACGTTCGTTCAAAAAGAACAGATTAAAAAATATTATGCTCCGACAGGAGGGATTATTCAAAGCAGTGCTGCTTTAAAGACAGTTGTTAAAAAAGGAGATATCATTTATCAAATTTTAGAGCTGAATAAGCAAGGAGAAGCCTTACAAAAGATAACCATAACCGCAGAAAAAGGAGGTTTCGTTTTTGATATTGGAACCAATCAAAGCGTGAATGAAGGAGAATACGTTTTAACCATACTAGAGAGAGAAGAATCAAATGATTGATGGCTTTGGACAAATTCCAGTTGCACCGCCAGATTTTAAGTCAGGGTTTATTGGTCTCATTGGACGGCCCAATGTGGGAAAATCCACGCTGATGAATGAGTTAGTGGGGGAAAAAGTCGCGATTACCTCCCCCGTGGCACAAACCACTCGTAATCGTTTGCGAGGGATTCTTACTACAGAAACCGCACAGATGATTTTTGTGGATACGCCCGGAATTCATAAGCCCCATCACGAATTAGGCAAAGTTATTGTGAAGAATGCTCAGAGTACGATTGATGCGGTGGATTTAATTTTATTTGTCGTTGATGCTTCAACGCCAGCCGGCGGCGGCGATCGCTACATTGCTGAATTACTAAGAAAAACTCAAGTTCCTGTGATGATTGGCTTGAATAAAACTGATTTAGTGGATGGCGAACAAAGAGCCAAAAATCGCGCCACCTATGAGACTCTTTTACAAGAACGAAAATGGGATGCTGTAGAATTTTCAGCTTTGACAGGATTGGGGTTAGAAGAGTTACAAGTCCAACTCAGACAAAAATTAGATGTTGGTCCCTACTACTATCCACCGGAATTAGTGAGTGATCAACCGGAACGGTTAGTGATGGCAGAGTTAATTCGAGAGCAAATTTTACAGGAAACTCGGCAAGAAATTCCGCATTCGGTTGCGATTGTTATTGATCAGATTATTGAAGAAAAGAATCTCACCACCATTCGCGCAACAATCAATGTTGAGCGTCCTTCACAGAAAGGAATTTTAATTGGAAAGAAAGGAACAATGCTCAAACGAATTGGGACAGCCGCCCGCGCCGAGATGCAAAAAATGATTGCCGGGAAAGTGTATTTAGAATTGTTTGTTCGGGTACAAGCGAAATGGCGGGACTCAGCCCGACAAGTGGCTGAATTTGGCTACTTTCAGGAAAATTAAAAACGAAGACTCAACCTCTCTATCAGCGCTAAAATATTGGTTAAAGTAGCTGGCAAAGAGTTTTTCAACTCAGTAATATTACAGAACTTTCATAACTTTATTAGAGTGATTATAATCAAGGCAAGAAAATAATCGCTGTCCATTTAAAACGCGAAGCAAGGAAGAGACGGACGTGACTATGCAGCCAAACCAACCCCAAACCCCTGACTGGAAACAATATTTACAAGATGCAAAAACTCATCTGGAAACAATTGAGCGTGGGCTACTGAATTTATCAGGTGTCGTCAGACAACCAGAAACGTTAAAACGTCTTCATGGCGCTGCTGAGTCTTTAAATAGAGGGGCAGTTCTTCATGAAATGCAGACGATTCAAGAAATTGCTCAGTTTTTTGAAGACTGTTTTGGGGTAATGAGAACCGCTTCTGTGGTTAGCGATAAACGTTTGGAAGAGTTATTGTGGCAAGTTTTTGATACGTTTCAAGGCTTGGTCGAAATGCATGCCATGTCGGAAGAACCCACTGAATATACTGAGGGTGTTGAACGAGAAGTGTTTAAAGGACTCCAGCCTCAGTTAAATGAGACGAAAAACTACCTACAGTCTCGGATTTTGCATGAAGAAGCAACAATTAATGAATTGACTCTAGACAGTCACTTTTTCCAGCAGCAAGTGGATGCTGAGTTAAAGGCAATGGAAGAGATACTTGAGCAAGAAAATCCGTCTCATTACCGCAGCGCCTTAACAGAACATTGCCAGGTGCTAGAGCAAATTGGAGTACAAGCCAACTTACCGACTTGGGTGAAACTGCTCAAAATCGCTCAAAGCGCGATCGCGGTCAGCGAAAATTCCGTTAAAACTGCAGCAGAGTGCGCGATCGCAAATATTCGAGAAGCGCAAAACTTGATTGAACAAGGTCAAGCCTATACCATTCAACCCAGTCAACGTTTAAAAGCGATGTCTTTACAATTGTCCTCACCAGGGGAGATACAACACGACGATAACGATGACGAAGCTGCTGGTGAGCAAGAGGATGCCAACCCATTAGACTTAGAAGAATTAGATGAGAAAGCGACAATTACTGATCTATCCGGTATTTCTCAAGCCAGCCATTCTCATGAAGACTTCGATTGCTTAGCGAATCTCGATCTAGAAACCGATCTCTGGAATAAAGAAGACACTAATCTTGACGCTTCTGATGAAGATCTTGAATTATGGCTGGAAGAACCAGGAATGGGGGAAGAAAATTCACACTCATGGCATGAACAAGAAATAATTTTAGAAGATGAAGAGGTTGAAGATAGTCTAGAGCAATGGCTGACAGACAATAGCCAAGAAAGTGATGATGACGATGCCTTTTTTGAAGATTTATTTGCTGAAGAACAAGAGCATGACGATGAGAACTCCGCAGCAGAAATCGATTTAGAACAAGACAGTGTCTCTAGCCAACAAAATGATTTTTGGCAGACAGAAGCTTCAGGTGAAAGCCTGAACTTAAATGAGCAGGAACTGGGAGCAAAAGAAAAAAGCAGTGCTGATGAAGAATGGAATGAACTTTTCCAAGTTTTAAATGCGGATCAACAACAAGAACCAACCAAGGAAGAAGAAGAAGAACAAGCCCTCTCCAAACTCGACGATCTCTATCCAGATGAAGAGTCTTCCACAGAAGATTTTTCTTGGTCACAACAAATCTTGGAACCGCTAGAAGATCTTGAATCAATCTTTGCCAACGAAAAAGAGAAAACATTTATTCAGGATGTAGCAGATAGCGCCGCTTTTCAAACCGCATACGATGAACACAAAACTTTTTCCTCAACTTATATCCAAGAATCTCTGGGACAACAGTTAAGTTCTGTTCTTGATTATTACGAAGGGATAGACTCTCTAGACTCTTTGATTAATGCTCCGGCTCAACTACCAGATAAAGAAGACTTTGATCGCGTTGCATTAGAAGCTTATATTGAACAAGTCCCAGAACCGGTTACCCCAGAAGAAAGTCTCACTGAAATTACACCCCCTACCCCAGCAGCACCACAACCCCCAGTTGCGAGCCCAGCAGCACAGGGAGGAGCCAGCTTATTTGAACAGACACTTAAGGTGCCAGTGCGTTTAATGGATAACCTCAATAATTTAATTGGGGAGTTAGTCATTAACCGTAATAGCCTGGAACAAGACCAAGAGCGGTTGCGCCAGTTCTTGGATAATTTATTAGAACGGGTACAAGATTTAAACGATTTGGGCGTCCAGATACAAGACCTTTACGAGCGGTCTTTGTTAGAAAATTCCTTACGGCTGAGTAAATCCCATAGCAATGGCCAAATCGGAACAGTCGGGAAAAGCCGTGAGAAGAGTAGCGATTCTAAGGCAACTTATGATGAGGACTATGATCCTTTAGAAATGGACCGTTTTAGCGGTTTTCATTCGCTTTCCCAACAAATAATTGAGTTGATTGTCCGCGTGCGAGAATCGAGTTCGGATATAGAATTTTTAGTCGATAAAGTCGAACAAGAAGCTCGAATTTTCCGTCAAGTGACCGGTCAACTCCAAGAAGGGTTTACCGAAGCCCGTATGGTTCCCTTTTCCCAAGTGGCTGATCGTTTACCGCGAGCTGTACGCGATATCTCCCTAAAATTAAATAAGAAAGCCCAATTGCAAGTGCAAGGGAAAGAGACATTAGTGGATAAGATGATTCTCGAGCAACTCTATGACCCATTGACTCACTTGGTTAACAATGCCATTACTCATGGGATTGAGTCGCCAGAAGAACGGCAGCACTTTCGTAAAGCAGAAACAGGTACGATTAAAGTTGAAGCCCGACACCAAGGCAATCAGACAATCATTGCCATTTCTGATGATGGTGCGGGACTTGATCCACTTCGGATTCGACGGAAAGCAGTAGAAAAAGGCTTGATTTCTAAAGCAGACGCTAGTGCGCTTCCAGATATTGATATTTTCGACTTTATCTTTAGCCCTGGGTTTAGCACCAAAGAACAAGCGGATGACTTTGCTGGACGCGGTGTGGGGATGGATGTTGTTCGTTCCTCTTTGAGCAAACTTCGGGGCAGTATCAACATTGACTCTTCTCCTGGTAAAGGAACAACCTTTACCATTGGCTTACCTTTAACGTTGAGTATTACAACCGCACTGTGTTGTAAGCTCAATCAATCTAATCTTGCTTTCCCGATGGATGGGGTAGAAGATCAATTTGAAACCACCAAAGATAATATCAAGGTCAATAAAGATGGAGAACGGTTTATTCGCTGGCAAAAGAGTTCAACGCTACTTCCGTTTAAACCTCTCTCAGAACTTCTTTCCTATAATCGCACTTTGACCCGCAGTAATCTTTTTGCCGCTCAATCAGAAGATGATGAAATTTCAATTGTTGTGCTCCGTAGTACGGGGAATTTAGTAGCTGTGCAGGTGGATCAAGTGCTCGGACAACAAGAAATTGTCATTAAACAACTGGCTGGCCCTATTCCGAAACCCATTGGCATCGCTGGGGTAACCGTGGTTTCTGATGGCAGTGTCATGGCGATCGCGGATGTTTTAGAATTGATTGATTTATTCTATGGACGGGTTCGGAAAGATGTGATGAATTCGATGCTGGCGCAGCAAGAACAAGCAATGGCCCAACAACCAGGTGATGCCGAGCCGATGGTGCTCATTGTGGATGACTCCATTACTGTGCGGGAGTTACTCTCAATGACGTTTGCCAAGGCCGGTTATCGCGTTGAACAAGCCCGTGACGGGAAAGAAGCTTGGGATAAACTGCGAGCGGGTTTAGTTTGCGATATGATGTTCTGTGATATTGAAATGCCGAAAATGGATGGCTTGGAATTATTATCGCGCGTCAAACAAGAAGAACGATTTGTCGATTTACCAGTGGGAATGTTGACTTCACGGGGGGCGGAACGTCATCGACAAATGGCATATCGTCTCGGGGCAAAAGGGTACTTCACTAAGCCTTATTTAGAAGAGGTGTTGTTGGATGCAGCGAAACGGATGTTAAAAGGAGAAAACATGATGAGTCGTCAGGTCACTAGTAGTAGTTTCACGCAGTAATGATCAATCAAAATAATCGCTTGCATCAACCAACCGTCAAAAAAAAACAACGTTCAATGGCAGCTGCCCTTCCGGGGTCTAACTTAGGAAAAGGTTTAGGAGTATCGTTCATTGGATTACTCAGTGTCTTCAGCCTATTGATACCCCTACCTGCCAGAAGCGAAGCCTTTCCCATTGAAGTGGGAATCGTGCAGCGGTTCGGAGAAGAACTGAGCGATGAAATAACGATTACCAGTCCGGACTCAACTCCCTTAACGGTAACTATAGAGGAAGAGGGAACCACTCAAACCCTAAAGACAGATCGCTTGACTTTAGAAATCAAAGCTGTCCCTTTGGCCAAGCCAAAAGTCAGAGAACGTCTCATTTTAAGTGATCATGCGACCTTCGAGACCGCAGAAAACAGTGCCAAGACTTGGGAAAAACGGGGATTGATCGTAGAGATCACGCAGCCAGGTCGCTGGCAAGTTTGGGCTAAACCGGAGGTTTATCACTCGCTTTTGTTGCGGCGCCTTTTATTAGAAAACTTGCAAAGGGAGGGCTACCAAACTCCGTATTTAGAAACAGAGGTATTGGAGGAATTAGTTGAAGTTTCTTTTGTGGTCGATGAAAAACGATATCGGCCAAAAACATTAGAGATTCATCATCAGACCGAACAAATGTCTGTTGATGCCAGTGAAGTTCCTCGTCGTCTTTATCCAGGGCATTTGCGTCTTCAGCCTAATTCTTACGGGAACTATACGCTGGTGAATATTGTGCCGGTTGAGTCTTATTTACGGGGGGTGGTTCCCCATGAAATTGGACCGAAAGCGCCCTTAGAAGCCGTAAAAGCGCAAGCGATTATTGCTCGTACCTATGCCTTGCGAAATCTGCATCGATTTGAGGCGGACGACTATCAAATTTGTGCCAATACCCATTGTCAGGTATATTGGGGGCTGAGTGATACGAACGAACGCAGCGATCGCGCCATTCAAGAAACCGCACAACAGGTGCTGACTTATGAAGGTCAATTGGTTGATGCCTTGTATTCTTCCACCACCGGCGGCGTCACTGCATTTTTTAGTGATATTTGGGATGGTCGGCAACGTCCTTATTTGCGCTCAGTTGTCGATTCAGCGCAAGCGGTTTGGGATTTAGATAAACGTCCTCTGAGTGATGAACGCAATTTTCGGGCCTTTATTAATCAGCAACAAGGGTTTAATGAAACGGGGAGTCGTGCCTTTCGCTGGCAACGAGAAAGTAGTCTTGAGGAGTTAACAGAAGATTTACAGAAGTATTTAACTCGCCTGAATCATCCCTTAGCCGAGAAAATGACAGCGATTGAGAAGATGGCGATAACAGCGCGATCGCGCTCTGGGCGAATCTTGGCAATGAATGTTGACACTGATCAAGGAACGATTACCCTTGAAAAAACAGAAGTCCGTAGTGCTTTTGAGCCGCCACGTAGCACTCTTTTTTATCTCAATCCCGTCCGCGACAGCGATAACAAACTACAAGGTTATGAGTTTGTTGGCGGTGGTTTTGGTCATGGTGTGGGCTTGAGTCAAATGGGTGCCCACTATCTCGCCCAACAGGGCTGGTCAGCACAAGAAATTCTCTCCTTTTACTATCCAAAAACAGAGATGATTCCCCTTGAGGAAGCTATCATGCAAGTGAGTACTCCTTAACTAGGAACCTTTTAACCCAGTAAATGAAACCGTTGTAGCATTATTTCCAACATCTCAGGGAGAGTGACTTTCAAATCAGTGTTACTCTTAAATAATAATTGTTGCGGATGAGGCAGATCAAAGGGATATTCTCCCTCCCAGTGTTCCATTTGAGTTAACAAAATATGCTCTCTTCGCTTACACTGCAACGCATATCCTAATTCAACGCTAACCGTAGGACTCGGCAGTAACACCGTTGTCTTTTCCTTCGGGATCTGCGCCACAGGCGTTCCATCGGCAATGAACACTAAACTCTTACGAATTTTCCTTAATTGATTCTTACTAAGGCGCAAGGGATCCTCTTGGGGACGAATCGAATATTCCAGACTCAGTGGAACCCGAGTCTTACGATTCAATGTTTCAATTGTCTCTTCTAGAACTTCCTGTAACGCTTCATACGCTGCAGCATATTCTTGCTGATAGGAAAAATAAATAATGGGATCGAGTAAGGCACTAATTTCCTGTTTAATAAAGTAAATCTCTTGAGAAATGACATCAATATTAGCAATATAATATCCGCCACTCCCTTCAATATAGAACTCTACCGTTTCCCCAGCTAAATAGCGTTGAAACCACTCTGCTGCGACTACCGTTTCTCGTTCGTCCAAAAAATCTGCTCTTAATCCAGACTTCAAGAGACTACTTTTACTTAACCGTAAATTGTGAGGACGTTTCATCAACTCCTGAATCGGCTCATATTCCTCTAAATACCAAGCTCGTAGCGCAATAATTGCCATAGACCCATCCCAATATAATACGCACCAGGAATGATAGCAGTTATCTTGCTCTTTGGACGTAACAGAGTCTTACGACGAAAAAAGTCCTTGCCACTGCGAATATCCTGCTTTAAATACCGACTCTAAACGGCGATAACTGGCTTCTGGTGAATTGTGCTGTAATGGGGTTGATAAATTAACCCATAAACAGCGACGTTCTCTTAAACTTCTTTCACCTAACAATCGTGGCATTAGAGTATTCCAATTAAAAATACCCCGATTGGTTTTATTAACATAAGCTGTCACATTAATCGTGCTTTCCCCTTCTGGAGTCAAACACGCACTCAGATAAGCCGTTTCTTGATCATGGAATAGACGATAAGTGCCTAAGTCAGGAAGATAACTATTTTTTTCTTGCCCATAGGCGTCTTGTAACAGCGGGTCATAAGTTTTTTTGAGATACTGCTCGACATTACCAAATGTAGGACTGAAAAATCGCAGCGCTGCCGTTACTTCAATTTCTTGTTGTTGATAGTGATATTGATGACCTCCACGCAAGCGATGCAGTTGGAGTTGCGTTTCTGGGTTATCCACCAGTGAAAAACTCTTTTTTTCTTCCCAACCGGAAAGCGTCACTTGTGAAGGAAATTGTAAAGACTTAATTTCTCTACGTCCCACCTGCGGCATCAACAAAGTGGCGATTGTTATTACAGCCATAGCAAGGCTTGTTAGGGGAAGTAACCAAGTACAAGGCGAACGAAGAGAAAGTTGACTGCTCGTTTCTGGTTGAAATAAGTTCTTATCTTGCTCTGTTTCTTGATTTTCAATATTATTTTCTTGAGCAGTAAAAGTTAGATGAGTATCACTATTTTCAGAAATAAAATGAGCAGCAACAATCCATGTTGAAAAGGCAATTAACGAAAAGATTTGATTGCCTTCACTGCCATGCCAATAATCGAATGCTGCTCGGTCTGAAACGACAACCGCTAACAGTGCGACTCGGATCATCCCCAAGAAAAAACCCATACCAACAATGCCGAGCAATAGTTTTGATAATAACTTCCAACCCAAGGGAATGATTAACATTAAAACTAATGTTAATTGAAAGAGTAACGCAATTAAAGGGCCACCCGTGCAGAAATATAAGACTTCAACACTTCCTTCATTTAGAAAAATATATACTCCTTCTCTAGCGACATCAAAACCTAGGTAATGTAACAGGAACGTACTCGCTTGTGCAGTTAATTCAGAAAAACTTAAGCCGGCTGGTTGAGCTTTAAAGAGAAGTTGAATTAAAGAACCAACTAAACTAAAGATTAATAAAGCTAAAAAAGGACGAATATATAAATTTAAGCCCTTGCCGCCAGCAGTTAAAAGAGCAAGGGCAAAAAAACCGGCTAAAGGGAGAAGTTGAACCAAGGAATTTTCAAACCAAAATACTAACATCCCTCGATATAAAACCCATCCCAACAGCAAAAATCCGATCATGCTAATGAGCGGTTGAGAAGAAACAGTAATCTCATCTCGTTTTTTCCAGAGTAAAAATAAAGCCACTAACCAAAAAAAGGCAGTAGTAACAGGGTCGTTACTTTCAACACGATAATTGAGAACACCGTGCCAAAGGGCAAAATTAGCAGTACCAAAAAACAACCATATTTTGGCATCACTAAGCACCGATTTTAGTTTAGTCCAATCAGGTAAGGAAACAATCATTGGTAAAAATTAGGCTGAATTGAGTACTAAAAAATTGAAGGGTTATCCTCTAATAAATTTAATCCAACGGGCTTCCCACCAAAGACGAATCAAAAAAATACCAATCAATAATCCTGCGATAATATTCCGCCCTGCTTGAGCAAAGAGTTCACGGAAGCGATTTCGTTTTTGAATTGCAATTTGTTGTTGGAGTTCTTGTTTACGTTGTTGTACTTTCTCAATTAGGCTATCTTCTAGGCTTACTGACTCCGCAGTCTCTTGGATATTGAATTCGTTTTTAAGGCGCTGCATTTGAAAATAAGAAACACTTTCATTTTGAAGTGCATCTTCAAGATTATTGAGCTGTTTTTGTTGGGTTGTTTGTTGTTGACCGAGTTGTACGGTTGCTTGTTGATTGAGACGATTTGCATTTTGAATGGTTAATGGAATGAGGAGGATAAAAATAACGCTCCCCAATAAAATAATCCAGCGCAGAAACCGGAGAAACACGAGTTCAAAACGACGAATCTGAGATCGGTTAGGCATAAAAATAAGGATTAACGCTAATAATACAAGCCAAGTATTATTCACTAAATTAATAAAGGTTTGAAATTCCCAACTCGGATTGGTGAGTTGAGGGGGATAGAGAACTCTCAAGTAGTCAATTGCCGAGACGATTAAAATAACATAGCCGAGCCAACTGAGAAGGATGAAAATCCCTTGCTCGTCAGAGTCTTTAATCGAGATTACTTTAAAAGGATTACGAACTTTGGGTAATTTGATGCTAGGAGGCTGCACATGAGGCAACCGCGCCCGGATACGAGGGAACTGTAACGGTGGTAATTCTGGCAATCTCAGCTTTCTCAATTTTCGCCTCAAACGAAGGGGAGGCAATTGGAGGGGAGGCAATTTTTTCCATGAAGGACGATGCTGATACGAACGATTGTGATTTTTATTACGTCCAAATACATTCTTGAACAAACGAGTTACATTCATTACTTAAGCAAAAATTGAGAATTAGTGATAAAAGTAATTCTTTATGAATAACTTGATTCACAAAATTTAAATGATT
>CAZAYV010000057.1:0-22976 GCA_964489465.1 uncultured Dactylococcopsis sp.
CGCCTAACCCGTGCCGATCTTGAACGCTACCACCAAACTTATTTTCGCCCTGATCAGTTAGTGATTAGTCTTGCCGGTCGCATTACGCTTGAACAAGCCGTGACAGAAGTGACACGAGTATTCGGAGACTGGCAACGCCCAACGACCCCCCTACCGAAACCCTCTCTTCCCCAACTGATTGCCCAACCCTCTGAGAAATCTCTCCATCAAAACACGCAACAAACCATCATTATGTTGGGTTATCTCACTCCTTCCATTCAAGAGGCTGATTACCCAACGCTGAAATTAATCAATACTTATCTTGGTAATGGGTTGTCTTCCCGCCTCTTTGTTGAACTACGGGAAAAACAAGGACTGGCCTATGATGTCTCTGCTTTTTATCCCACCCGCCTCGAACCGTCTCATTTTGTCACCTACATCGGAACTGCCCCTGAAAATGTGGAAGTTGCATTACAAGGGTTACGCCAAGAAGTGCAGCGGTTATGCGAGGTCAAGTTGACGGCAGAAGAATTACAAGCTAGTAAGAATAAATTGTTAGGGCAATATGCACTGGCCAAGCAGAGTAATGGGCAATTAGCGCAATTATTTGGTTGGTACGAGACGCTCAACCAAGGGATTGAATTTGACGATTTTTTCCAAGGGAGTGTAGCAGCACTCAGCAGTGAACAGCTGCAAACAGTTGCTCAAAAATACTTAGCCATTGAGCCTTATCGTTCTTTGGTTGGTTCTCAATCGCTTACTGTTGGGCGATCAGATGAGTTTTCGGTCTAAGTCCACTAAGGAAGTACGCAATCCTTTTCTGATTGGGATTACTCCCGATATTTCTGATAGTGACTGCCGTGGAACAAATAATCGACAATGGCTTCTTGGATCGCCTCTTGTGAGTAACCATGTTGCTTACACACTTTTAATAAAACGCTGATTAAATCTTTATACGGAGGAATATCATCGAAATGATCATCAATTTTTTTGTAGATTTCTTGCTTTTTCCCTAACGATGAAGCATTACTCATTGAATTAACCTCAGTCAAAGTATGGCTACACTGGTACAAGATCACTTTTATCATTTATTTTAACCCAATTAAGTATTTATTTTTACGTATTAACACGAAAGATAAAGCTATAATTAAAAAATTTAAGTGCAATCCTCATCAGGATGTTTTGATCTACTCAGCTTGACAATTACTCAAGGGGATATAGGTTCAACGCCTTGCGGCATCAATGGTTGGTGAACCTCCGCCCTTCCGGTAGTAGTGGGCGATCAATTTTGTCTTGAGGGATGAGTGTGCTGATCTTTTCTACCTTGTCCCCCTTGTCTGCCCTCTCCCAACTCAACCCATCATTTTAAAACTGACAGACTACTAGTACTCTACCAAGGAAGTTATGACAGGTGGAAAAGCTCTGGAATGATTATCATGTCAATAGATTAGAAAGCAATTACCTGTCAAAATCAGTGTGGCGGAGTACTAGGTATTCTTCACAGTAGTGATATACTCTAATAACTTTTCTAGCTCTCTCATTAGCACCTGAGACTCATTCAAGTATTGAGCAGTCCGTCTCGAAGCTTGCGCCATATCTGCAAGATTATTCGTTGCGACATCACTATTACTTTTTAATTGAGAGAAACTGTTTAAAAGTGGCTCAAGATGTTTCATTTCTTCTGTTGTGCGCGCCACTAACGTTTCTAGTTCCTGTAATCGTTCTGTGGATTGGGTAAATAATTGATTTAAATCTTCGCTGGCTTGGGTATTCGTCGTTAATAAATTGTCGTGGAAGTTTTGGGTTTCTTCCATTATCTTGTGTTGTAGCTCTTGTTGTTGTCGGAGTAGATTTTCTTCTTCTTCTTGTAATTGTCGGTAACTCCGATAGAGTTGCGTCATCGTACTTAAATAAGAGCTGTGTACTTCTTGAATGGCACCTGTAAATTCTTTAATTTCATCAATGAGTTGTTGAAACTCTGATTTAACCTCCTTTTTTTCATAATTTTCCCCTAAGCTGGAAATTTCGCCTCCTAACAACCAACCCACAATACTAGTTGATAAAGCACTCCCTAGAGGATAAAGAATTGCATTCAGTTCACCTTGATTAAAGGCGCTACTCCCTAGCACAATGAGAGCCGAGGCAAAGCCAATCAAGGTATGGAGATAGCCCGCTGTTTGGATACGATTTCCGGCTTCTTCTTTTAGAGATTGAGGGATAAAAAAGAACCCCCAAACCACAAGAATGAGTAAATGAGATAAGCCTACGATCAGTAAGATTTCAGTGGAGAAAACTTGACTAATTGCAATTACCATTCCGAAGATAATGCCTAATACATAAATAAAAGTAAAGCCAGCTAAGCTAGATTGAGGATACCGCATTATTTTACTGAGTTAATTCCGTAATAGTTTTCTCTAATTTTTGAATTTTTTTTTGATGCCAATATTGCCGTAAATTATCTTTCTGCTTTTGATAACGGGGTGGTTGAGCTCTGTCTAAAAGATTAATAACATCTAAAGCTCTTTTTAGAGTCAAAGCTGTATTGTGGAATTTATTCAAATTATGAGTTGCCGCTGATTCATAAAGAGGAAAGTCATTAATTTCCATTAATTTTAAATCATAATCTTGCTCAATTTCCATCAATTCTTTAATAATCGCTTGACCAAGTTCCTGTTTTTCTAAATCTTGAATCAGACTTTCATAAGAAAGATTGAGTGCATTGAGAAAAGTTCCTACTGCTGTGAAGGGATCACAGTAAGGAAGTAAACTTTCTAACCGATAAGGAAGGTAATAGAAATTAACTTGCTTTAAAATTAACTCGGTGGTTTTCAACTTTAAAGAATCAAGGCTCCTAGCTTCAGCTTGTTTGTAGAGAGTTTGTTCAGGAAATAAAAGAGAGTGATATTTTTTGAGAAAGATTAAAGCACTATCTTGTGTTTCATCAGCTGCATCCTTACGATGAGTTTGCCCTATTTTTTGCCATAGCTGGCGCAATCGAATCTTCAATTGAGTGACTTGTTGGATCAATTGCACGAAAAACTGATCTTTCAAAGATGGATGATTCATGAAAAATTTAAGGACAATTGGCGACCCTTGTTTGATTCCAAAATTGCGTAGAAAGTTGTTCCTTCACAACGACAACACTCAAGGAATGATTCATCTATTGTAAAAGGTTTGAGTAATTATAACGTCTAGACTATGGTTTTTTGGCATTGACCCCGATAATTTGATCCTTTGAGTCGGCTAGCGAACCGCTTTAGCCATTAACGCCTTTGCTGCCATTGCTGAGAGCTGTTCTCTTATTTCAAATATAAGTAATTATAATCGTTTTTGAGTTGCTAATTATAAAAGTCAATAGTTAAAGTGAAATTAACGGAAAAAATAAACAATTGAATTGGAGATTCACCCCATGTTAGCAGTAGCACTTGTTTTGATCTCTGGTTGGTTACTTGGCTCTATGATTGGCAGTTGGGCTTATTTTGCTGGTGCCCCTGAAACAAAAATTTCCCCTTTTAAAAACTATCAAAAACAAGTTTACCACCACTTAAAGCAAGAACGGCAGAGTGGGTTACCAAATAACCGTACTCGCCGAGGAAAAGTTGCAACCTTGAAAACCTTTTCGTCTAGTTTGTAAAAAAGCGAGAAGTGCAATTAAGAGAAACCCTTGTCGCGATTATGCCCCTTTTAAAATGAGGACTGCGTGTTAATTTCACCTGCTTATAGTCCTCTTTTTTTATTGAAAAAAAATAGTAGTCAAACTGTTTTTTTCACTTACTATTTTTCATCTTTTAAACTCTCTAGATGATCGGAATCTCCATGTACACACCAGTAAGACACCTTATTTTTTGAACAGCCTAAGAAATTCGCAATTTCTTGTTGTGTTTTGCCATCATTGAGCTCTGACCCTAGCGCGATTGTATCGCGCATAGGAAAGCGGAGCTTAAGTAACAAAAGCATTAATATTCTTTCTCGAATATCCCCATTTTCTTCTGTCTTTAAGGCTTTTTGTAGCTTTAGTCATGGACTCGATCTTATCACTTTCTGGTTTTTCTCAGTTAACTCTCTCCCCTACCTCGGCAGTTACCTTTAAAGTACAAATAGCTTGCCACACTGCTACTCTTTACTACTTGCAACTTCTTCTCGTCCGCGCACATTTTCAATAGCCGATTTAACTGCATAAGAAGCAGCGATAATATCTTTTTCTTCTCCACCCAAATATAAGCGCCCAAAACTCCCAACAGCAGAAACTTGTAAAATATTAATGTTAGCTGCTTTTTCCGCTTCATTAGCAGCCAGGGCAGCAAAGGCAGCGGGTTCCACCTCAAACACATATAAACTTTCTCCCTTGAGTAACATATGACCCCGCCGGGTGCGGTTTACCATTTGCGCTTGATGAGCATCAATATTGCGGATAATTTGACTGGAAACTACTCGCGGTTTTAAGCCATCTTGTTCAGAAACACCAAGGGCATCTAAAATAGCTGCGCCTGCAATTTTGACATCCCCTTTCTGAGAAGAATGAATTTCTAACAACCCGTAGAGCCGTTCTACGACTTGCACGCCAGGACGAACATTCGTTGCTTTTAAGGCAACATCGGTAATACGATTAATTTCAATACCCGGAGAAATTTCAATCCACAGGGAAGTATCGCCGGGTAGGGGTAAAAAACCGAGCGATACCGTTCCCATATAGGCAGCATGTTGCGCTTGTAAGCTATCTAAATAGACGTAACTCCGAAGGTCGATACCCAAAAGATGTTCTCCTGTTCAAGTCATAAGGGCGCATCATAACTTTATCAAATTATTTCGCCTCAGCTGAGACCTGCCTGAGAACACCGACTGCAAGATACAAAAGCTACCGGTTGGGGATTGGGAAACCATTGGGCATTCCAGGAAGAGATTGCGGTTGGGCGGGTAGCGAAAAAGCACGATCGCTCACTGAGGTTTGAAAGTCAGTGGCTGTCATTTTCCAGGTTCCTTCTTCATACTGACCTTCCATATATAAAGGAATACCGTGGTTATTGGAGTAGCAAGATAACCAAGGATCCCTATTTTCAAGTTGGTTGAGTTTAAAGCAAGTTGTGGTTTCTCCAGCAATCATCCGCATTCCAGCAGCACTAATGTGATTTCGGTACTCTTCGGGATTATTTTTGATCTGTTCCAAGGTTTCCAATCCCTGAATACCGGGTCCTGTCAATTGATTCAGGGTAGGAAGACGAAAACAAGTCCAAGTATTGCTTTGCGCAAGACAATTGGTCACTTGCTCGCCCCTGCGATACAGACGAGCTGTTGTACCCTGCAATTGAGTATCAAGCCGAAACTTTTCCCCTTTGAGCCACTGCTCAACCATCATCGTGGGATGATCCGTCATTTCCATTTGGTAGGATACCCAATAGTTAGGGTTGCTCACAGCATCCATCAGGAAAGAACGAAATTCTTCATAAGTATTGTTTTGCTTGACGTTAGTTTGCGCTAGAAGCTTGTCTTGGGGAAGCGGAGAAGCATCGGTTTCTCCAATTCCGCCCATCCCAATTGTCAGGAGAGAGGTGACCGCCACTTTTGTTATTAAGTGATTTTTTCTTATTTTTTACATGATTCAATAGACAAAAAAATGGTGTTTATTGTGGACAGATGACGTATTCCGCTCGGAATTGTTCTAGAACGCCAAAAATTCGCCGCTTTTCCCAGCGTTCGAGCATTTTCTGCGATCGCGCTAACTTGAAAATACTGGCAACGGATTAACGGTTATCCCAACTGCTTTCTGATCCATCAAGAGCAACTGGGCTAGCACTTCTGAGAGGACTACCATAAAGCACGTTTTCCATTCGGCAAAATCGTTGCCCAGTTGGTTTTTGCTTCCGCTAATTGCTTCTCGCTTATTTTGGCATTGGTTAAATTGGCACCGGAGAGATCTGTGTCAGTCAACTTAGCATCTTGAAAGTTGGCGAGGGTGAGATCCGCTTTACGTAAATCAGCTTTTTGTAAATCAGCATGACTAAAAAACGTATTACTCAGTTTGGCTTCTCGCAGCACCACTCGTCTTAAATTCCCATTGGCAAAGTCAGCCCCTCTCAAGTCCCCTTTACGAAGGTTGGTCTGCATCAAATTTGCGTCCCGAAAAATACACTCTTTCAAGTTGGCTTCTTCTAGTTCTAAGCGATATAAATTAACTTGAGAAAAATCTCGTCTCCCTTGTTCGTACTGTTCAGCCAGTTGTTTGGCGGTCAATTTTCGAGAAGCGAGAGTTTTGGATCGCTCAGCACTGGTGAAATTTTGGCTGTGATCAGGGGTGCGACTAGTCGGTAAGCCCATACGAGTCCGACGTTGACGAATTGACTCCGCTAGCTTGGTACTCCAACTCGTCGAAGATTCCTGTTGCTCAGTGGTTTCTCGTTTATTAATGGGTTTTCGTTTAACCAGCCCTTGCGACAAGCTTTCTTCATAAGCTTCCATTTCTAAACCATCTAAAACCGCTTGGGCAGACTGATAGCGATCGCGCACTGCCATTTCCAGCATTTTCCGTAATACTTTTTTCAGATGACCGCTCACCTGCACAGACTCTTCCCAATCTAAAGCCCCGGTGCGAGAGTTATAACCAATATCCTTTGGCGATCGCGCCGTAAGAAGGTAAATACAAGTTGCCCCCAAGCTATAAATATCACTGGCGTAAGTAGGACGCATTGCCATTTGTTCGGGGGGAGAGTAGCCAGGAGTTCCTACAGCAAAGGAAGTGAGGGGGTTATCGTTAGACATATCCGCTGCCATCACCTCATTCACCCGATTTTTCACAGCGCCAAAATCAATCAAAACTAATTTTTTATCAATGTCGCGACGAATAATATTCGCTGGTTTAATGTCGCGATGAATCACTTTTTCTGAGTGAATATAATCAAATAAAGGTAAAATTTCTGTCAAGAATTGGCGAATCCCTGCTTCACTAAAAGGACCATTGGCTTTGACTTCTTTTTGCAAATTAGAGCCTTTAACAAACTCCTGTACCAAGAAAAATTGCTCTTGGGCTTCAAAGTAATCCAGTAAGCGAGGAACTTGAGGATGATTTCCTAATTTACCCAAAGTTTCTGCTTCTCGTTGGAATAATTCCCGCGCCATCTTCAAGAAACTCGGGGTTTTATTGGCTGGACGCAGTTGCTTAATCACACAAACGGGATTCCCGGGTAAACTGGTATCGACGGCTAAAAAGGTAGCGCCAAAACCGCCTCGACCTAGTGTTTTTCCCACAAGATAACGACCATGAAGTTTGAGATCGCTACCGCAACTTTGACAGATTCTAATTTTGTTGGAGTTTCTCGGCTGCGGGCAAGACGGATTCAGACAGTAAATCATCTTGTTAGTCTAGAAATACGGTGGTCGGAATGAGTTGAGCTTAAGCAAATACAAGGTAATCTTGCTGTGACGGTTGCAACGGATCTGAAATTAATTAAAAAGTGAGATAAAACACGACTAAAGTAAAATATTAATCTACTTGAGGTTATCTATAGCATACCTCACTGATTGAGAAAAAACACAGCTCAAGCGGTAAACGACTGGCAACCCATTGCAGCGCTTGAAACCAACCCTCTTTTAGGTCACAATAAGAAGGCTGAGTTTTTTTATAGCACCAAACAAGTCGATGCGAGTCTCTCTAAACTGGTTGCAGGAATTTGTTGAGATTGATCTCACCCCAGAAGCCCTAGCGGAAACGTTAACCATTGCGGGGTTTGAAGTCGAAGAAATTGAAAACCGTCGGGCTTTTGCCGAAGGCGTTGTCGTGGGTAAAGTTTTAGAACGGAATGCCCATCCCAATGCCGATAAACTCAGTGTGTGTACCGTTGATGTGGGTAGTGCAGAGCCTTTAAATATTGTCTGTGGTGCAGCGAATGTGCGGGCAAACGCTTATGTTCCCGTAGCAACCGTGGGCTCTTATCTGCCCGTGAAAGACTTGAAAATTAAACGTAGCAAACTGCGTGGCGTGGCATCACAAGGGATGATTTGCTCCCTTGCCGAGTTAGGCTTAGAAAAAGAGTCAGATGGCATCCATATTTTTAGCGAAGAAACGCTTACTCCTGGGGAACCGGTTTATCCCTTACTGGGACTGGATGATGTTGTGCTGGATTTAACAACGACCGCGAACCGGGCTGATGCACTGAGTATGGTCGGAGTAGCGCGAGAAGTAGCAGCGTTAACGGGGAAACAATTAAGGCTTCCAGAACCGCCACAGCAAAATATTCCCACTGGCAATGCTGCCCTTAGCATTAAGGTGACAGCAACGGAGGCTTGCCCGGCTTATATGGGTACGGAAGTGACTGATTTAAAACTTGCCCCCTCCCCTCAATGGTTACAACGCCGATTACAAGCAGCTGGGGTCCGTCCCATTAACAATGTAGTTGATATTACCAACTATGTGCTGTTGGAATGGGGACAACCGTTACACGCCTTTGATCGCGAACGCCTGCAGTCAGTTGCTGGGGGAGACACCCTGACGTTAGGGGTGCGCTTAGCCCAAGCGGGGGAAAGTTTAACCACACTCGATGGGCAAGCCCGTGAACTCAATCCAGATAATCTGCTGATTACAGCCAATGATGTTCCTGTTGCCCTGGCTGGGGTGATGGGTGGTGAAGAAACGGAAGTTTATGAGCAAACGGAGAATATA
Source organism: uncultured Dactylococcopsis sp. (assembly GCA_964489465.1). Lineage (GTDB taxonomy): Bacteria > Cyanobacteriota > Cyanobacteriia > Cyanobacteriales > Rubidibacteraceae > Halothece. The sequence goes on from CAZAYV010000057.1 coordinate 8,630, forward strand.
ATTTTAGAGGCAGCCCTGTTTGAACCGGTTGCAATTCGGCGTTCGGCAAGAGTGCAAAGCTTACGCACGGAAGCCTCCACCCGCTATGAACGAGGGGTCAATCAAGCGGAACTGGAACGAGCCAATCAACGCGCGATCGCGCTGCTGCAAGACCTAGCACAAGGCACGCCTACCCAACAAGCTATAGCGGATCATCGCCTACACCCAGAACAACGACAGCGCACCCTGACCTTACGTCTGGACCGGATTCATCAACTGTTAGGTCAGGTAAATAACCGGGAGGGTGGCAAATTGACCCCAGACGATGTAGAGGGTATCCTCACCGCTTTAGGCTGCGAAATGCAAAGGCATTCCACTGATGAAAGTTGGAACGTCATTGTTCCCCCCTATCGCGATCGCGATTTAGAACGAGAAATTGATTTGATTGAAGAAATCGCCCGTCTCTACGGTTATGACTCCTTCTGCGATACCCTCCCGGAAAAAAGCCAACCGGGAACCTTATCGAGTCGGCAACAGAACAAAAATCGCATTCGAGAAGCCATGCGGGCAGTGGGCTTAACAGAAGTTCTCCATTATTCTTTGGTGAAACCGGAAGGAGATGCTGTTACTCTAGCCAATCCCCTCTTTCAAGAATATTCCGCCCTCCGCACTGAACTAATCAGTGGTTTGGTCAATGCCTTTTCCTATAACCTTGCCCGCGGTAATGGCGCACTCAATGCCTTTGAAATTGGACGACGGTTTTGGCAAACGGAAACCGGTGTTGGCGAAGCGGATACCCTGGCGGGGATTATGGGCGGTGAGATGTTTCCCCAAGGACGTTGGACAACCTCCGGACAACCGATGACATGGTATCAAGCGAAAGGGCTGTTGGATGCGGTTTGGAATCGCTTAGGCGTTACCGTCACCTATGCAGCAACCCAAGAAGATGAACGGTTGCACCCCGGTCGCACGGCAGTAATTTCCCTCGATCAGCAACGTCTTGCGTTGTTCGGACAACTCCATCCCCAATTTCGCCAAGACCATGATTTGCCTGAAGCCGTCTATGTGTTTAGTTTCGATCTCGAAGTCTTGTTAAGCGCCTTAGCGCAAAAGAATCTCTCGCAATCCCGCTTCTCTCCCTTCTCCACTTATCCGGCAGTGGCAAGGGATATTGCCTTTTATGCCCCCATTGATCTCCCCGTTGCTGATTTGATGCAGGTGATGACAAAAGCCGGGGGTAACCTGTTGGAAAATGTGGAACTCTTCGATGAGTATCGCGGCGAAAATGTCCCAGAAGGACAGCGCAGTTTAGCCTTTAGCTTAACCTATCAAGCGCGCGATCGTACCTTGACCGATGAAGAAGTAGAACCGCTGTTAGAAAAAGTTCGTAAAGCACTCACCCAAGAATTTGCAGTCACCTTAAGGAGTTAAGAAAATGCCGAAATATGTGATGTGGGGCAGTTATTGTGACAATGTGGAAGAAAAACGAGCGCCTTTTCGTCAAGCGCATTTAGACGGTTTAAAGGCACAGAAAGAAGAGGGAACCTTACTCACGATTGGTCCCACTAAAGATTTAAAACAAGTTTTTGCTCTCTATGACGCGCCGGATCAAGCCACTGTTCGGCAACTCGTAGAAAATGATCCGTATTGGCAAAATGGGATTTGGACGGAGTATCAGGTTAAAGAGTGGATCCAGGCATTTTAAAGTTTTTTATAGTGACTACAGGGTCGGCGTTTAGAATGGAACTAGAGTGTTTCATGGGAGGAAAGGATCATTATGCCGCAAATTACGGCTCAAGGAAAAACCTTTACCTGCAATCACGGAGCCAATCTCCGCAAAGTCCTCCTAGAGAACAATATTGATCTCTATAATGGCAATGCCCGTGTGATTAATTGTCATGGTCTGGGCACCTGCGGTACCTGTACTGTGGAAGTAGAGGGAGACGTTTCTCCACTCGGTCAGCGAGAAAAACTACGCTTGTCTTTACCTCCGCACCAAAGTAATACAACTCGACGTTTATCCTGTCAGGTACAAGTTCTTGGCGATGTCAAAGTCAAGAAATTCACAGGATTTTGGGGCCAAGAAAACACTGTTAAATGGTCACCGGATTCTGCATAAAATGACCTTGAGCGGGAGAGTCCAGAGATCGTTTAATTGTCTCTTGCTAGAGGATAGGATCATTGGGGAAAGATACAGTAAACGTAGTGCCTTTTCCCAATTCACTTTCAACGGTAATGTCTGCTTGATGAATTGCTGCAACATATTTAATAATCAATAGTCCTAACCCCATGCCATTCTTGCTACCAACATTATCGTTTTGATCGAACGCATCAAATAGTTTTTCTTGCTCTTCCGGAGTAATGCCCATTCCCTCATCAGTCACTTGGAAAATAATTTTATCCTCTTGCTTTTTGATACAAACTGAGACAGTAGTGCCTTCTTGAGAATACTTGAACGCATTAGCAAGGAAATGATTGATTAAATGAGAGAGTAATATTTTATCTCCCTTGAGCCAAATTTCATCTTGATTCTGGTAGAGTTGAAGATCATGGTGAAGGGGGTTTAATTCCATAAAATTCGCCACTACTATCTGATAAATTTCAATCAGATTGACTGTTTCAAACTGGAACGTTGGGCTTACAGATGGAAAACCATTGAGAGGAACAATCTCCTCAAGTATATGAGTGAGAGCTCCGACAGCAGACGAAATTTCCTGTAAGTATTGTTCTAATTTTTGATCGGATAACTGCTTCCTATATTTTTTCAGTAACTTGGTTGCCATCACAATTCGGCTCAGTGGTGTGCCATATTGAAATAAAATTGTGGTAATAATTTTTGTTTTGAGATAGTTAATTTCTTTTTCGGTTGCTAAGGCTTTCTGTAATTGTGCTTCCAATTCTGTCAGATTTAGGTTGCTGTTGAGTAAGGCTTGAATTTTTGATTGTACTGTTGCTTCCAACCCTTGATCTGAGATGGTTCTAAGTTCAGCGATTTCAGTGCAAATTCCAACTAACCCTACAATAGAACCTCGATCATCGATTAGTGGAATTTTACTCGTTAACATGATTCCCTCTGTTCCATTAGCATGATAATAAGGTTCTTCTAGATCTAAAATTGCTTTTCCTTCTTCTATCACTCTCCGATCCCATTGGCGATAGGAGTCTACATAGCTATTTTTTCTATTCAGTTGATAATCATTTTTACCAACGACTTCCGCTGGATCACTGAAGCCAGCTACTTCTGCAAAATACCGATTACATCCTAAATAAACTTGATTCCGATCTTTCCAAAAAATTTGTTGCGGAATATTATTAATAATTAAGCTTAATAAGTTCTCTTGCTCCGCTATTGCTATTTTTTTAGGACTGACCGTAGGGGGGGGGATTGGTTTTAAAAGTAAAGAAGCACCCGCCCCACTTGGATCCTCATAATATTCAGCGTGAACTTCAAACGTTTTAGATTCTTGATCGGCGGTAACGATTTGATCTTGATATAAGATTTTTTTGTTATATTGTAATCCTTGCCAATGCTTGAGCTGCAAGTTAGGAAAGATATCATAGACAGTTTTCTGTAACAGTTCTTGGCGAGACAATCCCAAAAGCGCGATCGCTGCTGAATTCACCTCACAAAAAGAACCATCGGCAAGAGTCAAAAAAATTGGCTCATTGACTTGATTCAAACTCAGCTTAAGTAATTCAGATATCATGGTTTTAAGCTCATTGAGAAGAACTGGCTATAACCTGGAAATGGTTAAAGTAACTACACTCAACTGGATTTTGAGTATAAACAAGGAAGTTTACTGTTCAGGCAAGGTTTAGCTATCTTAACAAAGTTAAGAGTAAATGCATATTTTACTACCATTTCTTTGCTCAGTCGCTAACTCTTTACATTTATCTATTTAAGTATAGAGGATAAAAGCTTGAATTGAGTGCAAGCGCTGTCAAGAAACTCCAGAATTAATTCCTCACTTTAGATTCGGTTGCTTGTTATTCAACGCACATCATTTTCTCTAGTAGTAGATAACACTCTAAATAGGTGATTAGAATTATTTCTTTGCTCCCTCTCCTTTGTACAATTTCAACCCATCATTTCAAAACCAACTGACTACTCGGACACCGCTATTTCTGCGTTGGTTGGACAATCAATCTTCTTCTCTCCAGTTTTGATTGGTTTATGGTAACTTGAGAATCTCTAGATGATTGACAAATAAAGGAGATGCATTATGGCAGGTAGCGAATTAAAAGCTGATCTTTGGCTGACAGAATACATTACCCCTTGGGATATTTACGTCCATGGCATTACGGAAACCTTAGCTTATCAAAAAACAGCATTTCAAGAAATGTACATTGTTCAATCAGGGGCCTATGGAAAGGGGTTAGTGTTAGATGGAAAATGGCAATCTTCCACAGTGGATGAGTATCTTTACCATGAAGCATTAGTGCATCCAGCAATGATCGCGCACGGTAATCCCAAAAAAGTCCTCGTTTTAGGGGGTGGTGAAGGGGCAACGATTCGGGAGGTATTGCGTTGGCATACTGTGGAGAAGGTAAAAATGGTAGATATTGACGGGGAAGTGGTTGCGGCTTGTAAACAACATTTACCGGAAATGCATGTTGGTGCATTTGAAGATCCGCGCACTGAGTTAGTGATTGGAGATGCGCTTGCGGTTTTAGATAGTAGCGAAGAACAGTGGGATGTAGTGATTAGTGACCTTTCTGATCCGATTGAAGAAGGTCCTTCCTTTAAATTATTTACGAAGGAATTTTATGAGAAAGTGAATCGGGTTTTAGCACCGGAGGGTAAGTTTGTTTTACAAGCTGGACCAGCGGCTGATCCTTATCTTGCCACTCATGCGCGCTTGGTCAATACCCTCAAAACCGTCTTTGAACATAATATTTCTTATACAACTTTTGTTCCCACCTACGGGGAACCCTGGAGTTTAACCTTGTCTTCCCATACCACCGTTAACACTCGTCCCGAACCAGAAGTGATTGATCAGGTATTACAGGAAAAAACAAGTGGTGGGTTACGTTTAATTGACGGCATCACTGTCTTAGGTTTATTGCAAACCCCAGCTTATATTCGTCGCGCGATCGCGCAACATCAAGAAATTTTTACCCTCTCGGAACCGCCCAAATTCTTTGGAAAGGGAGTTAGCGGGACTTAGACAAAAAACAACAAGAAAACAGCCTCAAACCCAGTCATAGCAATAATTTTAAACCAAACCTCTAAAAATCGCTGAAACCCAGCTATATCGATAAAATTGCTCAATCGAAGTAAAACAACCACTTTGTAAAGGTTTGAGGCTGTTTTTGCCTCACAATTGTTTAAGTCCCGTTCATTAAATAACCTTCCCAGTCGTGAATAAAAATGCTGATCGAGAGTGGGTTTGGCAATTTGTTTTTCCCTTGGATCGCATCTATCGAGATCCTCGCAGCAGCATCAAGACATTAGCAACGCTAACGCATCTAACTCGTAATTGCCTCAATAATTCTCGTATTTGCTTTGGGAAAGGGAAATTCGGCTAATTGTTCCGGTTTCACCCAGCGAATTTCATCACACTCGATGGGTTGGGGATCTCCTGACAAGTAACGACAATGGTGGACGTACAATGTCACTCGGAAGTGGTTGTAAGCATGATTAATCGTAATGAGATGGTCTCCTACTTCGACGGTAATCCCTAATTCTTCTTTAATTTCTCGTTCAATACAAGCCGGAATTGTCTCTTGCGCTTCAATTTTACCGCCGGGGAACTCCCATAAGCCGCCGAGTAATCCTTCTTGCAAACGGCGATCAATCAAGATTTCTCCTTGCTGATTCCAGATAACCGCAACGCCAATTTGTTTATGAGGAAGAGGAGAGGAGGGAGTACGCATAGGGATTTCAGTTTGTAAGTTGTGTTGAAAGGCTTGACAGGAATTACGCCACGGGCAGAGTAAACAACTGGGTTGTTTTGGTGTACAAAGGGTTGCCCCTAAGTCCATCAGTGCTTGATTATAATCTCTGGGATGATTTTGATCGAGTAATTGATCAGATAATTCCCATAATTGGTTAATTGCCTTTTTCGGCGGTGTGTCTAAGGCAATTAACCGTGCTAAAATTCGCTTGACATTACCATCGAGAATGGATAAGGGTTGATTAAAAGCGGCACTGAGAATACCACCAGCGGTAGTGCGTCCAATTCCAGGTAAACTCAGCACATCAGCCAATTGCTGAGGAAAAATACCGTTGTAGTCGTTAACGATGACTTTTGCCGCCCGGTGGAGATTGCGGGCTCTGGCATAATAGCCTAACCCTTCCCACTGTTTGAGAACCGTTTGTAGCGAACTTTTAGCCAGGGGGGAGAGGTCAGGGAAGGTTTTCAGCCAACGGTGATAGTAGGGGATAACGGTTTTGACTTGGGTTTGCTGCAACATAATTTCTGAAACCCAAATCCGATAGGGATCTCTCGTCTGACGCCAAGGCAAGTCTCGACCTTGAGTTTGATACCATTCTCGCAGCGATCGCTGCAAATTTTCAACTTCCCTCTGCGTTAACATTCCGTGGTCACTCACAAAAAATAAAGCTCGTCGGGAACGAGCTTAGAGTTAGGACAAGAAACGGTTACAGTTTTATTGGGCATCATCGAATTGATTTGAGGATGAACTCTGCTCAGTTGCTTGTAATGATTTCTCAAAGTTCATCCGTTGTTCGGCGTTGCGGAGGAAATAACCACTCATCATCGCTGAAGCAAGTAGTCGTCCTAAGTGTTCCCGACTCGTGGTAATACTAACATTAAATTGTTCGGAAGGAAGGCCCCCCAAAAGCCCGACAACATTCCGTTCCATGACCTGAAATACTTCTTGTGACTGGGGATGAGATAACTGTTCTACTACTTCTGGGTTTAACGATTGGACATAGTGCCAAAGATGATTATTTCCCTCTACGCCGTTTTCAAAGAATTCAGAATTTTGATGCTGTTGGCGATGATTCATCATATTTGATTCTCCATCTAAGTCTTGGATTGATTTAACTTCAATCAAGAAAGTGTGTTATTAGCCTTAATGTCATCTTCTAATCCCTACCTTAACAATTTCTTTGTTTCTTGCCGTCTGTGAAACCGTACCTTGTCGAGTCGGATCTTTCGACCCTTTACTCGTTATAAGACTCGTTTATTATTGCAAATAATTAGCAAAATTAATATTTAAGTTGACATTATTGTTTGACGCGACGGCCTAGCGGAACACACATGGGAGTTCCAACTACTGGATCAGGAACAATGCGTGACTCCACCCCGAAAACCTTGGCGACCATTGTTTTGGTCATCACTTGCTCTGGCGTTCCCTGATCGTAAATCTGACCCTGCTCAATAACAACTAAATGATCAGCATAACGGGCAGCTTGATTCAAGTCATGCAAAACCATCACAATCGTTCTCCTTTGCATTTCGTTGAGTTCGGTTAGTAAATCTAAAATTTCGATTTGGTGGGCTAAATCTAAAAATGTTGTCGGTTCATCCAACAGCAGAATTTCTGTGTTTTGAGCCAGCGCCATTGCCACCCAAGCCCGTTGTCGCTGTCCGCCAGATAGATGATCTAATGGGCGTTCTGCCAATTCGGTCATCCCTGATAAGTCGAGCGCCCAATTGACCATCGTTTCATCTTCTTTTGACCATTGTTGAAGCCAGTTTTGGTGAGGATATCGTCCTTGGGCCACTAAATCTCGCACCGTTAAGCCTTCCGGCGCGATCGGGCTTTGCGGCAAAATTCCCAAGCGCTTGGCAACTTCCTTGGTGGAACGTTTGGCAATGTCTGTTCCATCCAAATAAACGGCTCCGCGATGGGGTTTCAACAATCGCGCCAGCCCTCGCAGCAAAGTTGATTTTCCGCAACCATTGGGACCGACTAGGGTTGTAATTTTTTCTGAGGGAATCCCTAAATATAAATCTTGAATAATGGGTGTGCCAGCATAGCCGAGCGTAAGGTGTTGCGTTTCCAGTCGGTTCATGGGTTTCTAGTGTTTGCGAATCAGTAAATAAATGAAAAAAGGAGCGCCCACTGCTGCCGTAATCACGCCGCACGGCAGTTCTATCGGGGGGAACAACATCCTTCCCAGTAAATCGGAGATAACAACCAGCATTCCTCCCATCATTGCCGCTGTGGGCAGTTGTCCTTCGTGGGTTCCTCCAACTAACAGACGGGAGAGATGAGGCGCCATTAAGCCCACAAACCCAATTCCGCCTGCGGTGGCAACGGAAGCGCTAGCCAAGGCAACACTGGTTACAAGCAGGATTCCCCGCCGCCACTCGATCGCGCTCCCCAATCCCCGTGCCACTTCATCCCCCAGACTCAGCGCATTCAGTTCTCTTACCATCGCCAGTGCTAATACCCCAAAGACAACCAGCCAAGGGAGGAAGGTGAACAGCTGTTCCCAACTGCGTCCATAAACGCTTCCGGTTAACCAAACCAGTGCTTGCGAAATATTATTGATATTGCCAAAGGTCATCATGAGTTGGGTCAGCGCGGATGCAATTAGGTTGAGTCCAATGCCAACGAGAATCAATCGGATGACAGAACTGCCTCCTTTCCACGCTAAAAGATAAATCAGGATAGCAACCGTTAATCCCCCGGTAAACGCTGCCACTGGCAAGAGGGAAACGGGAGTGGCGGGGAAGAGCACTAATAGCGCAACCGCAGCCAGAGAAGCTCCGGCATTGACCCCAATAATATCGGGGGCAGCGAGCGGATTTCGAGTGATGCCTTGAGTAATACTTCCCGCAATTGCAAGTCCCACGCCCACACAAAAGGCGACCAAGGTACGCGGCAGCCGTAAGGTACGGATAATAAACCCATAATCACTGTTAGCACTGTCCAAACCTAGAATAGTTTTCACGGTTGCTAAGGGAGGAACGGGATACTCGCCATAGCTGACACTGAGAACCATTGCCAGTAAGGTGATGAGCGCTAAAATTATCAACACTGTTGGCACGCGCCGATTGACGCGAAAGGAAAGCGGAACGTTTTGCAGACGGATGACCAACCAGGGAGATTTCATAACTTAATGTTTCACTCGCGATCGGACCAGATGAATGAAAAAAGGCGCGCCAAGCAAAGGCATCACTAACCCCACCGGGATTTCTTGCGGTTGAAAAACTAAACGGCCGCATAAATCCGCTAATAACAACAGAATTGACCCAAAAATTGCAGCATAAGGCAATAGCCAACGATAATCAACCCCAATCAAGGTGCGGGTGATGTGAGGAATAACCAAGCCAATAAAAGTAATGGGGCCCGCGATCGCAACGCTAGACCCTGCCAGTAAGACCACACTCACTGCCGCCATGATCTTGACCAAAACGGTTCGCTGTCCCAACCCTTTTGCCACATCTTCCCCAAGGGATAGCATGGTGAGTTGTCTGCCCAAGGCAAAAGCCAGTAACAAGCCAAGGCTGAAGTAGGGCAAAACCTGCCAAAACAGTTCCAGATCGCGCCCAGCAAGAGAACCGGCTAACCAAAACCGAATTTGATCTAAAGTTTGCTGAGAAATAATTAAAATACCATTGGTGAGAGAACTTAAAAATGCTGTCAAAGCAGCCCCAGCAAGGATCAGCTTAACCGGCGTTAACCCGCCACGCCCTCGCGATCCTAAAAAATAAACGGTCACTGCGGTTGCTGCTGCCCCAAAAAAAGCAAACCAGACATACAGGCTGAGTCCTACTCCCTTGAGAACAAAGGTCGTGACGACAACGGCTAACGAAGCGCCCGCATTAACGCCTAAAAGGGTGGGAGAGGCGAGAGGATTGCCGGTTATCCCCTGCATAATCGCGCCCGAGACGGCAAGCGCTGCCCCGACCAACATGGCAATCAGCGATCGCGGCAGGCGGACAGTGCGGATAATCAGATGCTCGGTGGACCCTTCATTGGCAAAAAAGGCGCGAGTGACCTCTTCCAGGGGAATGTTAGCAGCGCCGAAAGCTAAATTACTAATAAAAATTAGTAGCAAAACCAACAGCGCGATTGCCACACCAATTGGCGAAAGCAATTGCAAAGAGAAAATTTTTGTATCAGCGGGCTGAGGGTTGAGCAAGTTTCTTGATACCAGTTGGAGGGAAGATAATCATCCTATATCCTAAGTTTATTAATAATAACTTGCAAGTATTTCTCTTCAGCCTTCCAAGAATCAATGTCCTACGATAATCTCTGCAAACTCCTATCGGAACAATATCCCGCCAATTTTGCCAGTTGGATTCTCAACCGCCCCCAAACTGAGGTAGCAGTCCTCAAAACCGAACTGAGCATTGAACCGATTCGTGCTGATTCCATCACTTTCTTACAACTACAGGGACGGATTCTCCATTTAGAGTTTCAAACCCAATGGCAATCCCATCCACCCCTTCCTCTACGAATGTTAGATTATTGGGTGCGTCTCTATCGTTTGTATCGCTTACCCATTACCCAAGTTGTGGTTTTGTTACTCCCACCTCCTGCGACTCAGGTGATTGAAACCCGTTTTGCCCTGGAAAACACTGAGCATCAATATCGAGTGATTCGACTGTGGGAAGAAAATCCAGAGTTATTTCTCCATGATCCAGCACTGTTACCTTTAGCCCCGTTAACAGCGACCAATGAACCGCAAGTCTTATTGCAACGGGTGGTGGAACAGGTGAATGAACTCGAAGAAGAGAAGAGGACAGAAATTTCAGCTTACGCCCAAATTGTAGCCGGGTTAAAATATGAAAAGGATTTCGTGAAACGATTGTTTCGGGAGGGGATGATGCGAGAGTCAGTAATCTATCAGGACATTATACAAGAAGGAAGACAAGCAGAAGGACGCTCGCTGATCCTCCGTCAACTAACTCGACGGGTGGGCGAGTTACCGCAACTGTGGTGCGATCGCGTCAATAGCCTTTCTCTGGAACAATTAGAAAACCTTGCAGAAGCGTTGCTTGATTTTCAAGGAATCAATGATTTAGAAACTTGGTGGAGTCAATTGAGCAAGAAGTAATGATCACAACTAAAAATAAATCACTAAACATTATTGATTGGGAAGATAACATTCATTAATTTGATCGAAGCGACTGAAACAGGTAACTTTCTGTGGCTGAGTACAGAGCGTTCTAAGTGGTATATTCAGCATTAATGCGGACATAGTCGTAACTGAGATCGCACCCCCAGGCTTGACCCGTTGCTTCTCCTTCTCCCAAATCAACTTGAATGAGAACCGTATCCTCTTTTAAGTACGCTCCTTCGGCCGCTTGTTTGAGATAATAACTTGCTGCTGCTTGATCAAAGTTTACGGGTTGACCTTTTTCTAGTAATAAGAAGTCTCCTAGCTTAATCTTTAAATGGTCTTGTTCAAAAAGAACCCCTGCCCGTCCTGCTGCTGCGGCAATTCGCCCCCAGTTGGGATCGCGCCCAAAAATTGCGGATTTAACCAAAGCCGAACCAGCAATTGTTTTTGCTACCTGCTGCGCTGCACTCTCATCAGGGGCACCGGTGACTTGAACTTCAATGAGACAAGTTGCCCCTTCTCCATCCCGGGCAATCGCTTTCGCCAGGTGTTGACAAACGGCAGTCAGCATGGCTTCCAGTTGATCGGCAGCTTCCCCTTTTTCTGTAATTGCCGGGGTACGAGACTGACCATTCGCCAGAGCAATCAAAGCATCATTGGTACTGGTGTCGCCATCAACGGTAATTTGATTAAAACTGCGTTGGGCTGCCCGTTGTACCATTTCTTGCCAAAGAGATGTAGAAACCGCTGCATCACAGGTGACAAAGGCTAGCATCGTTGCCATGTTCGGGTGAATCATCCCTGATCCCTTCGCCATGCCTCCAATGCGAACCGGACGATCCGCAATGGTCGTTTCTAGCGCGATTGATTTGGTCACTAAGTCAGTGGTAAGAATCGCTTGCGCTGCATTATCACTGCCCGTTTCCGATAAGGCGGCTACCAAAGGGGAAATCCCTTCCCGAAACGCAGACATTTTCATCCGTTGACCAATGACACCTGTGGAGGCAAGTAAGACCTCATCTGGCTCAATTTTTAGGGCTTGGGCTAATAATTGAGCCGTTTCTAAGGCATCTTGCCAGCCTTGTTTCCCGGTTGCTGCATTCGCTTGCCCAGAGTTGCAAAGAATGGTGCGGGCGGAGGCTTTTTTTTGCAGTTGTTGACGACAGTAATCGACACAGGCTGCTCGTACTTGGGAGGTGGTAAACACCCCCGCCGCGATCGCGCTGGTTTCAGACACAATTAAAGCGAGATCTGGCTGTCCAGACGTTTTTAAACCGGCTGTAATCCCTGCTGCTTGGAATCCCTTGGGAGCGGTTACCCCATCGGGAATTATCTTGTAATTACTCATACTGACTGGCTTGAAACAGATGGGGAGAAATTAACTGTTTAATTTCTTGCCTAGGAGTTGATTCGTTAATTTGGGATCCGCACGTCCACTCGTGCGTTTCATTACTTGACCAACAAAGAAGCCTTGCAGTTTTTTCTTACCGCCGCGATATTTTTCGACTTCTTCGGGATGATCCGCTAAAACCTGATCAATAATTCCTTCCAACTCACTGCTATCGGAAATTTGGGTTAAGCCCTTACTTTCCACTAAGGCTTTCGGAGAACCGCCTTGCGTAAGGAGTTCTGGAAGAATTTCTTTGGCAATTTTGCCACTGATGGTTCCTTGGTCAATCAAGTTTACTAATTCTGCCAGAGCATCGGGGGTCAGCGGCAGTTCGGTAATTTTGAGCTTATTCTCATTGAGATACGCTGCAATATCTTGGGTTACCCAGTTAGCGACTTGTTTAGGATCAGCATCATTGGCAACTGCCGTTTCAAAATATTCGGCGACAGCGCGATCGTCGGTTAACACATTGGTGTCATAAGCCGATAAGCCTAACTCCTCTTGATAGCGATGTCGTTTTTGAGCCGGTAATTCCGGGAGTTCCGATTGCCATTGTTCTAACTGAGCTTTCGACACTTTAATCGGGGGCAGATCAGGCTCTGGGAAATACCGATAATCGCTCGATCCTTCTTTACTGCGCATACTGATCGTGCGTTGGCTTCCTTCTTCCCAAAGACGGGTTTCTTGGCTAATCTCATCCCCATCTTCAATGGCTTTCACTTGCCGTTGAATTTCGTAGTCAATCGCTTTTTCAATAGCGCTGAAGGAGTTCATATTTTTGATTTCAACTTTCGTGCCAAACGCTTCACTACCAACAGGGCGCACCGAAACATTCACATCACAGCGCAGGGAACCTTCCTGCATATTGCCATCACTTACCCCAAGATAACGGACAATGCGCCGTAACTCCTGAGCATATTCTGCTGCTTCTTTCCCCGTGCGAATATCCGGTTCGGAGACAATTTCGAGTAAAGGAACCCCTGCCCGGTTAAAATCAACCAGGGAATGGGTTGACCCCGAGAGACGCTCACTACCAACATGAACCAGTTTTCCGGCATCTTCTTCCATATGCAAGCGCGTAATGCCAATTTTTTTCCGTACTGGCTCACTTCCCGGTTTTTCCACGATTTCAATCTCTAGCCAACCGTGTTCCGCGATCGGGAGATCATACTGAGAAATTTGATAATTTTTCGGCAAGTCCGCATAAAAGTAATGTTTGCGGTCAAACTTACTATAGGGGGCAATTTGGCAATTGAGAGCTAACCCGGTTTTTACCGCTGATTCCAGCACTTTTTGGTTTAATACGGGTAACACCCCCGGATAACCCAAACAAATCGGGGAAACATTTGTGTTCGGAGGGGCACCAAATTCTGTCGAAATGGGGCTGAAAATTTTAGTCGCAGTGTTGAGTTGACAATGAGTCTCTAAACCAATGACTGCTTCGTATTGGGTTTTTGTGGGTGCAGCAGTTGTCATGGAACCTCCGTGGCAAAAAAAACATCCTACTAAGGGAAGGGGGTTGGCAACCATTCTTTAGTTACAGTGCCCTCTATTGTATCGTTCTCCTGGGAAATTTCGCTGCAGAAGCGATTTCTCTTCTGTTTGATAGAGGCTTGACGAGAGTTAATTAAGGTTTAATACGTTGTGTATCGTTAGATTTTAAGTTTTATTTGTTTCTGTTAACTTAAAGAGTATGGGGATCAAAACCATCGCCATCCCATTTGTAACTTTATATAATCTTAATCTTTTAAATTAGGAGTTTTTAGTGATGACTACAATTGCCTCTCAACCTTTAGAAAACAAGAAAACCATGTTACTGTGTCACTTTTTTAACAACCGTAATCAAGTCATTATTGCTCGCATTAGTAATATCCCGAACTGGTATTTGGAAAAGGTTGTTTTTCCGGCACAACGTTTCTTATTTGAAGCCCCAGAAGAGGCAGTTTTAGAAATTCATTCTCCTAATCAAGGAACGATTCGTGAAGATA
>CAZAYV010000058.1:0-17513 GCA_964489465.1 uncultured Dactylococcopsis sp.
GAAGTTATACCTGCTTATAGCGTACTAGAAGAAAAATTCCAAACTGAAATTGTCAACATGGCTTTGGAAGAGCTTGGTTATGAGGTGCAAAATGCTAAGGAATTAGAATATGCCACAATGCACACTGACATTGCCAATGGCGGCATTCAGTTTACAGCCGTTCACTGGGAAAAATTACACAGTGACTTTTACACCAACAGTGGGGGTGATGAAAAATTAGAACGGATGGGAGTTTTTGTTGATAATGTCCTCCAAGGCTACTCCATTGATAAAGCGACAGCAGACGAATATGACATTACTAACTTAGAACAACTGAAAGACTCTGAAATTGCTCAATTATTTGATACCGATGGTAATGGTAAAGCCAACTTAACCGGCTGTAACCCCGGTTGGCTCTGTGAGCTCGTGATTGAGCACCATCTTGATGAATACGGTTTACGAGATACGGTAGAACATGACCAGGGACAGTATTGGACCCTCATGGCAGATACGATTACCCGTTATGAACAAGGTAAGCCCATTTTATACTACACTTGGACACCTATGTGGGTCGCTGGTGTCCTTACCCCCGGAGAAGATGTCAATTGGTTGGAAGTTCCTTATACGTCTTTTCCTGAAGAACAGGGTGACGTTGCTGAGAAAGCAACCACAACGACAGTGAATGGGAAAGAACTTAACCTCGGCTTTGCGGTTGACCAGATTCGGATTTTAGCCAACCAGGAATTCATTGATAACAATGCTGCTGCTAAGTTATTTGAGGTGGTACAAGTTCCAACAACCGATATTAGCGCCCAAAACCGTAAGATGCGAAATGGGGAAGACTCCCCAGAAGATATCGTTGCTCATGCTGAAGCCTGGGTGGAAGAACATCAAGATCAGTTTGATCAGTGGGTAGCAGAAGCGAGAAATGCAGATGATTAATATAGATTTCAAGGTGAGGCAGTCAAAGCTCTAGGTAAGGTAAACTAATTCTCTCTTATCAGGAGAGAAGAATCAGCCTCCTCAAAAAATAACCTCGTTAGCCATGATTCCCAAAATAACCCTTACAATTGTTAAAGGAGACCTAAAAGGACAAACATTTGAGTTCCGCGATCGCGATACGTGCATCATAGGACGTTCGGATGAGTGCAACCCCAAACTTCCCAATGACGAAGCCCATCGCACCATCTCCCGCCATCATTGTTTACTTGATATCAATCCCCCCCAGATTCGTGTTCGGGATTTTGGCAGTCTCAACGGAACATATATCAACGGAGAAAAAATTGGACAGCGTGAAGCCTATCAAACCCCTGAAGAAGGAGCAAAACTGAGCTTTCCTGAACGAGATTTAAAGCAAGGCGATCAAATCAAGCTAGGTCAGACAATTTTTCAAGTTGACATTGAAGTCGGTAATGCTGCTCCGATTTCACAAACCTCACCGCCTCAAGAGGTTGAACGCTTGGAATTAGTGAACCAACTGCTTGCTGAAGCTGAGATAAAGAGAACTTGGAGAAATTGGACAATATCGCCTAGTGAGAAAGCTGGGTGAAGGAGGGTTTGGTAGGGTTTATCTAGCTGTGAAGCCTACCACCCAAGAAGTAGCAGCTTTAAAAGTGGCTCTCCCCGAAGTAGCAGCAGTTCCAGGACAAATTGAACGCTTCCAGCGAGAAATTCTTAACAATCAATCCCTGCGACATCCCCATATTGTCCGTCTGTTCGATAACGGTTATTATCAAGGGGTATTTTTCTTTACCTTAGAGTATTGTGTAGGAGGCAGCCTAGACCAATTAATCCGAAAGCGCGGTGCTCCTTTGCCAGTCGAGGAAGCATTACCGATTATTTTACAAGTGCTAGAAGCATTAGAATATGCACACAATGTCGAGTTAGAAGTCCCTCAAAAGAATGGAGAAGTGAAGCAAATAAGGGGACTTGTTCATCGCGATCTCAAACCTGCCAATATTCTATTTACAGACGAAGGGACGGCAAAAGTAGCTGACTATGGACTCGCAAAAGCATTTGATCTTGCCGGACTAAGCGGTTTAACCTGCACTGGTGAGGCAGCAGGAACCCCTTTGTTTTGTCCGCGCCAACAGATATTGGATTTCAAAAATTGCCAGCCTGAGGTGGATGTTTGGGCAGCAGCGGCAACGCTTTATTTCATGTTGACAGGGTATCCCCCTCGAAACTTCAAGGAGGGGGAAGACTATTTTAAGAAAGTATTGACTTCCCAAGCCATTCCCATGCGCGATCATAATTCCTCAATCCCCAGTCGCCTAGCTAAAGTTATTGATCAAGCCTTAATTGATGAGCCGGAAATCCATTTTAAAGCAGCAAAATCATTCCGAAAAGCCTTGCAGGAAGCAGTAAGCTAACCCAAGTTAATATAGATACCAATTTTATGTCTGCTCATGAGTTTCTTCTTGTGTTACAAAAATGTAGATATCAAATTTTTCACTAACTCTCGATTCCCCTCGCATTTAAAAAGTGACATTGAATTTGTCACTATGAAAATAAAAGACACGAATTTGTCACAGTTACTTCCTTAACCTTAAAATCAATAAATTTTCTAGAATCCCCGTTACAATTAAGATTGACCCGACGACACAAATTTGTCATCACGCCAGATAATGTGTCACTGTACAGGTTTACTCTTGCTAAGATGTACGTAAATGCCGTACATTCCAAAATGACATTATGGACAGCGTTAGTGTCAATCAGTTTCGAGAAAAGCTCAAAAACTATGTAGAAAAAGTCATTAGCGAACATACACCATTGAAGGTAACTCGTCGCAATGGCAGTGATTTTGTGGTTATCAGCGCCGAAGACTGGGAAAGAGAGCAAGAAACCCTCTACGTTCTCCAAAATGCCAGCTTGGTGCAGCAAATTGCCCAAGCCACAGAAACTCACCAAAAAAGTCAAGGTTATTCTCCCACGGCTGAGGAGGTCAATGAGATCCTTAGTATTTGAAGGGAAGACCTGGCAGATTTACGAAACGTTAAGACAAAAAGATCCAAAACTCCATCGCGCCCTCTGCAAAATTCTGAAAGAAATGCTGAGAGGAGATCCTACCCAGGGAACTGGCAAACCGGAACCGCTTAAGCATAATTTATCAGGATTATGGTCTCGACGATTATCTAAGCGCGATCGCGTAATTTACAAATTTGATGACAATTATATTTATATCTTCGCGATTGGTGGACATTATGACCAATTGCCAGACGATAAGTAGACTCTCCTAATTAAAGGGAGGAACGCTTGGCATTTTCAGATCAATCTAATACTCTAACCTTACTCTGAGTGATAGCGTCGGATACCGAGTTGAATTAAACGATCAACCAATTCCGAAAAAGGAATGCCCGTTGCTTCCCATAACCGGGGATACATACTGGTTGCTGTAAAGCCAGGAAGCGTATTAATTTCGTTGAGATAGACTTCTCCTGTTTGCTCTTCATAAAAAATATCGACCCGGGCTAAGCCGGCTGCATCCACCACGGTAAACGCTTGTTTTGCTAGCTCTTGAACTTGTTTAAAGATTGGATCGGGAAGGGGTGCGGGGATATAGAGTTCTGCTTTCCCTTCAGTGTATTTGGTTTCATAATCGTAAAAGTCAGTTGTATATTTAATTTCTCCGACAACTGAAGCTTGGGGATCTTCATTCCCTAAAATGGCACATTCAACTTCTCTGGCAACAATCCCTTGTTCCACAATAATCCGGCGGTCATAATTCGCGGCTAGATCAAGAGCAGCTTCCAGTTCAGACCGGGTTTTCGCTTTAGAAATGCCGACAGATGAGCCAAGATTGGCTGGCTTAACAAAACAGGGATAATTTAATTCTTCCTCAATTTCATCACAGAGTTTAGGGAAGACGCAGGGACTCGACCAGATTTGATCCCGCTGGATACCTTTATACTTCACTTGCGGTAATCCAGCCTGAGCAAATGCTGTTTTCATCGCTAATTTATCCATGCCTAACGCTGAGCCAAGCACACCGCTACCAACGAAGGGAACTTGCATTAATTTCAGTAAACCTTGGACCGTTCCATCTTCCCCATTAGGACCATGCAAAATTGGAAACCAGACATCAATCGTACTGACTGCGGCAGGAAACTGCCATCTTTCCCCTGAGGCTGGCTCGGCTGGGGGAGTTTGCTCTTTTAGCGCTTGTTCAGCAACGGTTCCGGCTTGCCAGATCCCATTTTCTTGAATATAAAAGGGAATTAGACTATATTTGAGTGCGTTATGTTCCGTTTGCAGTGCCTGCGCGATCGCGCTTGCCGAACGAAGGGATACCTCATGTTCTCCAGAACAACCACCAAATAATAATCCAACCCGTATCTTACTCATTATCCGACTAATTTAATTCATTTTAGCCCCTTACAATACCACAATTTTGCGCCGGACCATACTTCACTCAACCAAGGTGTTATTGCTTTAACTTAAGTTAAAGCCTATTTATTACTTTTTGAAAATAAAATACTAAAAATCATAATTGAATTGTCTGTTATTCATGAACTTTTAGATAGTGATGATTTTTATCAGAGAAATCACGCTTTTTGAGTTATTTTTCAGTAATTCCTTTAGAGTATATTTTCGTAATTTAAAATTAAATTTTCTCATTTAAAATTAAGTGTGTTATAAGTTAATTATTTTAAGGGACAAGATTTTTCATAACATACTTAGAAGGTTTTCAAGGGTAATCACGAAGGAAAATTGATGAAATTAAATTACTTCAATAAGTGTATTCAATGGCACCCTACTGAGAAAATCTCAGTTGAACAACAAGTTAACGTAAAAAATTATTGGGAAAACGAACTGGCGCAAATGCCCCTACATTTAAGCTTGCCTGTCGATTCTCAATGGTCGAATTCACTCCCTTACACAGGAGAGGTTTATTTAGATGATTTTGAGGAGAGTCAAGTTAGCAACATTAGAAAACTTAAGCAATTAGAAAATACGAGTTTATTCATTATCTTTTGCTCAGCATTTTCAAGTTGGTTAAGTCGCCTGTGCGAGCAGGAAAAGTTCTTGATGGGGGTTTCCCTCAGGTCAAACTGGCGAGAAACCGAGGCGCCTCAAACTGTCCGAGATAAGCTGGCGAATTGGGTCGTTTGTCGTGTCAACTTAGTGGGAAATCTATCTTTCTCTGACGTTTTGCTGAGAGTAACCAGAGGAGTGGAAGAGGTGGAACACTACCAAGACGATCCTTTCCCGGAAGTGGCGAAATATTTGAAGCAGCAGCAAGAAACAGACCAATCTCCACCCGTACAAGTGGCATTTAGTTGGGAAATCGGTTCCCTTGGTGAATGCATCGGAGGAGACAACAATTCATGCGTAGACCCGTATCCACTTGAAGAGCAAGGTAGTGAAGCATTTGATCTGCATTTAACCGTGAAAGAAGCAGGAGAAAGACTACAGCTTTGTTGGCAATATAACGCTGATTTATTTCAGCAAGAAACCATCGTTCATTTAGCTCAAGGATTTAAAGCCTTTTTAATGAGCGCGATCGCGCAACCCGAACAGCCCATCGCAACCCTTCCTCTCCTGGCAGAAATTGAGTGCTATCAACCCGAATTCGGTACTGAGAGGTTAGACCTCTGTATCCATCATTTATTTGAGGCGGAAGTTCAACGCCTTCCCCAGAAAACAGCAGTGATTGATCAGGAAAAACATTTCACTTATGAACAACTCAATCAAGCTGCCAATCAAGTCGCTCATTATTTACAAAGTCTGGGTGTGGGGCCCGAAACCTTAGTGGGAATTTTTATGCCCCGTTGCTTCAACCTAATGGTGGGAGTCCTTGGCATTTTAAAGGCAGGCGCAGCATATGTGCCCCTTGATCCGGCTTATCCCTCAGAACGAATCGCTTACATGATTGATGATTCCCAAATCTCAGTTCTATTAGTTCAAGACCACACTCATCAGCCTCCTCAGACACAGGTCAAGCTGATTGATTTGTACTGGGATTGGGAATTGATTGCAGAGTATCCCACTGACAATCCTACATCCAACACAACGCCGCAGAATCTAGCTTATCTGATCTATACCTCAGGTTCCACAGGGAAACCGAAAGGGGTCATGATTGAACATCGCTCGCTTGTGACCTTTGCCCAAAAAGCGGCTCAAGAATATGAAATCACCGAGACCGATCGGATTCTCCAATTTGCCTCCTTTAGTTTCGATGCGGCTGTTGAAGAAATCTATACCTGCTTCATTGCAGGGGCAACTTTGGTCTTACGTCCAGAAACAATGCTGGATTCTATGGCAACATTTCTGCGACTGTGTCATGAGTATCGCTTGACGGTTTTAGATTTGCCCACAGCATACTGGCATCTTTTAGTAGAAGTATTAGTAGAACAACCAGAGCTGACCTTCCCCCCGTCTATCCGGTGTGTCATTATTGGCGGAGAACGAGCGAATCCTTACTACGTGGAGCAATGGCAACGTTGCATCGGTGGCTCACCCGTGCTGATTAATACTTATGGCCCCACAGAAGCAACTGTTGTTGCAACCACTTATCGCTTACCAGCAGAAGTCTCTACAGACCCAGAACTTCCCATTGGTAAACCATTACCCCATGTAGAAGCTTATATCCTAGACGAAGAACAACAGCCAGTGTCTGGGGGTGAAGCTGGCGAGTTATATTTAGGAGGAATTGGCGTTGCTCGTGGATATCTAAATCGTCCTGAGGTAACACAAAAGAGTTTTATCCCGAATCCTTTTCATCATCAACCGGATGCTCGACTCTACAAAACAGGTGATTTAGTTCGTGATCGACCAGACGGCAATCTCGAATTTTTAGGACGGATCGATCAACAAGTTAAGATTCGCGGTTATCGCGTTGATGTTGGTGAAATCGAAGCCACCCTCGCCAGTTATCCGGGGATTCATCAGGTTTTTGTCACCACTCAACCTGACCAACTCGGGCATCAACAAATTGTTGCTTACCTGGTTTCTGACTTCATTCCTGATCGTATTCCCTACGAAGTAGAGTGTTCTTTAGAATCTGGCGGAGCGTTATTCAACTTAAGAACCGTTGATATTTCTTCAGTTGGGGTGGGCTTACAAGATGCACCACCGGGCTTACAGCAAGGAGATGCAGTTCGCCTTCGTTTTCCTCTACCGAAGCAAGAGAAGATGCCTTGGTTTCAGGGAAAAGTGGTTTGGCAGCAAGGTTATCGTCTAGGAGTGGCACTGAATCCGTTGCCAGTTGAGCAAACCCTCCTGCAGCAAAGTGCAGAGTATTTGCTAGAGGCGCAGGGTCTTTTAAAGTCTTTGCAACGGGCTGTTACTGGCATGCTACGCACCTATCTGCAACGGAAACTCCCCAATTACATGATTCCGGCGAACTTTATTTTAATGAATGCGTTGCCGCTGACACCGAATGGAAAAGTTGATCAAAAACAGTTACCTTCACTGGACAGAGAACCGACTCAGCTTACTGTTTCAGAGGTAGTTGTAACACAGAATGAAACCGAGCAACAGCTAGCAGCGATTTGGAGTGCGCTTTTGAGTGTGAGTGAAGTCGGTTTAGAAGATGACTTTTTTGCGCTGGGAGGGAATTCCTTACTGGCGATTGAGTGTATTCATCGTGTCAGTGAGCAATTACAGATCGAGATTGCTGTTTCTCTACTCCTGCAACATCCCACCCTTGCTTCCTTTGCCAAGGCAATCACCTCTGATAGTAATCCTAGCGCGATCGCTGCCTCTCAAGATCTTGACCTGCAAGCAGAAGCCAAACTCGATCCAAGCATTCAATATCGCATCCCCGCTAATGTTACTAAAGCGCAATCGCCGTCATCGGTTTTCTTAACTGGTGCAACTGGCTTTGTGGGTCCTTATTTACTTGCCGAACTTTTAGAGCAAACTCAAGCTGATCTCTATTGTCTGGTACGCTATTGTTCGGGAGAAAGTGCGAGAAAACGAATTGAAAAGCAGCTAAAATCTTATGCGCTTTGGCATCCCAGTTATCGACAGCGCATCGTTCCAGTAATTGGTGATTTATCAAAACCCTTACTCGGACTAACTTCCGAACAATTTGAAGATTTGGCAAATAGTATCGACGTTATTTATCACAGTGGGGCTTGGGTCAACTTTGTTTATCCTTACTCAGCATTACGAGACACCAATGTTCAGGGCACCCAAGAAATCCTCCGTTTGGCAAGTTGGCGTCAAACCAGACCGGTTCATTTTGTCTCCACTTTATCGGTTTTTCCCGAAACCTATGCTGATCAAGGGTTAGTTTTAGAAACTGATCTGCCCCTCGCTGAAGAAGATCTACAAACCGGTTATGGTCAAAGTAAATGGGTCGCCGAACAACTGGTCCGAGAAGCTCAAAATCGTGGCTTACCAGCTACAATTCATCGCTTCGGGACCCTGGTTGGAGATAGTCGTATGGGGATGACTCACAAACCAAATGATTTCTTCTTTAGTCTGATTAAAGGTTGTCTTCAACTGGGAAAAGCCCCCCACTTATTAGGCCAAATTAATCTGACTCCGGTTAATTATGCGACTCAGGCAATGGTCTATTTAACTCAACAATCGACCAACTGGGGTCAAACTTTTCATGTGATTAATCCCTCTTCAACTTCTTGGGAAACCTTACTCAAAGATCTGCAAGCGCATGGCTACTGCCTTGAAACCGAACCGTTTTCTTTGTGGTTATCTGCGCTGAAAGAACAAATTCAAGCGGGTTACTCTAATGAGTTAGCAACATTTTTGTCAATTTTAAACGGAGAAGAAGATCTTCCCATCGACAATATTGAATTTGATACAACTTTGTCACAAGCAATCCTATTTAAATCTTCCATAATTTGCCCTCAGGTTAATGCTCACTTCCTTGGCAACAATTTGAGTGAGGCTACTCATTGCGATTAAGCACTCAACTTTAAGTATTTTTAAATCACTAAGCAGTTCATTTACTCATCATTCAGCAATCACCATGCTCAAATGGATTCGTCCCTCTCAACAAGGTTCACTTGCTCGGCAGGCACTGAGTAAAACTTCCCTTGGCGTCGCTTTTGTCATTCTTGCCTCAACGACCATTAGCTATTTCTATATCTTTGATCTTCTCGAAAGACAAACTAAGCAAAAACTACGGCAATATGTCACTGAACGCTCCCAACGGGAGGAAGCCCTCTTTAACTTAGCTGAAGACAATGTTGAGTTAGTGAAAAAAGCATATTTGAAACAACTAGCTACCACCTCTGGAAAAGATTACTCTGATGAGTATGAACAGTTGTTTGTCAAGTATCCTGATGGGGTCACCCGAAATCGGGCAGAGTACTCATATGAGAATTATGCAGCTCTTTTTGTTGATGATGACTTGACAGTCAATGCTGAAATTAAACAGCAGGTGATGATTGGCTTTAAACTGGCTACCGAATATGGTCGAGCTTGGCATAATCGTTTTCCGAATCTTTACTTTGTTAGTCCAAAGAACTTTTGTATCGGCTACTGGCCCAGTTTTAACTGGCCGGCAGCAGTAACGGCAGATTTTGACGAAACGGAAGAAGAGTATTTTTATATCTCTACACCTGAACATAACCCAGACCGTGAAACGGTTTGGACGGGAGTTTATCTTGATTCTGTTGCTCAGCAGTGGATGGTTTCAGTGATTTCCCCCATTTATTGGCAGGATGAACATATCATGAGTGTGGGTCAAGATGTTTACATCGATGATTTGATTGCCCGAACGATTAATCAAACCCTAGAGGGAACTTATAATATTATTTTCCGAGAGGATGGTCGCTTGATTGCTCATCCCCAGTTGAAAGACGAGATTATTGCAAGTGGGGGAGAGTTAACTTTGACGGAAACTGGCAGTGCAAATCTGCAAAGAGTTTTCCAAATCGTCCAAAATTATGAGGAACTGCCTTTAGTCATTACTGATCAACAAGGAGAGCAATTTTTAGCCTTAACGAAATTAGAGGGACCAGATTGGTATTTTGTGACGGTCTTTCCCCAGTCTATTCTCTCCAAACAAGCCTCTGAAATAGCAATCTTCGTGCTCTTACTGGGGAGTGGGGCTTTAGTTTTAGAAATTATTTTTTTATCGGGCGTTTTACGTCGTAAAATTACGAAACCTTTAGCTGAATTAACCACTGCCACCACTGAAATTGCGAGTAATAATCTTGAGATTAAAGTAGATGAATCAAAGAATAATGAATTGGGTCGATTAGCCGCTTCCTTTAATCAGATGGCGAGACAACTCCAGCAGTCGTTTCAAGCCCTGGAGCAAGCCAATTCCAATTTAGAAGCACGGGTGGAGGAACGAACTCGGGAGTTACAGGAAGCCAAAGAAGGAGCCGATCGCGCCAACCAAGCCAAAAGTGAGTTCTTAGCGAATATGAGTCACGAACTCCGGACACCTCTCAATGCCATTCTTGGGATGAGCGAAGGGCTACAAGAAAACATTTTTGGTGACATTAATGAAAAACAATTGAAAGCCCTACAAACCATTGAAGGCAGTGGCTCCCATTTATTAGAGTTGATTAATGATATTCTCGATATCGCTAAAATTGAATCGGGTCAAATTAAAATAGAATATCATCCCACGCCTATCGCTCAACTTTGTAAATACAGTTTAACCTTTATTAAACAGCAAGCCTTTAACAAAAATATTCAAATTGAGACAAAACTTGCGCCGAATTTACCCGATCTATTGGTTGATGAACGACGGATTCGGCAAGTTTTGATTAATCTTTTGAATAATGCGGTGAAATTTACCCCAGAAGGCGGGCGGATTACCCTAGAGGCTCATTTATCTCAAAATGCAATCGATTCTACAGGCTATGTGGAAATTGCAGTGTCTGATACGGGAATTGGAATTGCCCAAGCCGATCAAGAACGATTGTTTCAGCCCTTTACGCAAATTGATAGTTCCTTAAATCGGCAATATCAAGGAACGGGCTTAGGACTTGCTTTAGTGAAACATCTGGTGGAACTTCATGATGGGCATGTCAGTGTCACTAGTCAAGTGGACGTTGGCAGCCATTTTACAGTTGAATTGCCCTGTGTTGATTCTGGGATCAATTCCGAGTCCCAACTTCAATCTAGTTCTCATCAAACTGCTACTTGTGAAGAAGAGGGCTCTTCGTTAATTTTGTTGGTTGATGACAACGAAGCCAATGTCATGACAGTTTCTAACTATTTTGAAGCTAAAGGCTATCAGCTGCTGATAGGAAGCAATGGGCAGGAGGCAATTGAGCTTACTTTATCTGAAAATCCCGATCTAATTTTAATGGATATTCAAATGCCCGGGATCGACGGAATTGAAGCAATACAAGAAATTCGCCGTTATCCCAACGTCGTGGATGTACCAATTATTGCCTTGACAGCTTGCGCTATGGAAGGCGATCGCGATCGCTGCTTAGAAGCAGGAGCAAATGAGTACATTGCCAAACCCATTAAATTAAAAGAATTATTTGCGGTCACCCAAAAGTTTTTAGTGAAATCGTAATTTTAACCTCATTAACATATCATTAAAAGTTACTCTTAACCGGTTTCATCGTTTGGGGGCAATATTAGACCAAATGGAGAGAGGAATTTCCATCGCGCTGTCAAACAAAAGAAAACATCCGATTTTTCTCAGTATTTCTATTGAAAATAGCGAGAAAGCATTAATTTTTTTTAAGTTACAATTACTGCCACAATAATTGCTGTCAGAGCTAAGATAAATGCCCCAACAAAAATCGCTGCAGCAACATTGCCCCGTCGAATTTCTCCGCGGTAATCGGTGGGCGTAATCAGATCAAATAAAGAAACAGCTCCATACAGAAGAATTACGCCAAAAAAAGTCCAGCCCAGTGTTTCCACAATTGCTTGTAACACTAACATCATGATTTAAAATTCTATTAGGTCTTCTCTAAAATTGTATGCTAATAGAGAGCTAAAAACTTATTTGTTTTGTTTTGAATCACGTTTAATTATCTTGGACAAGATGAAAGATGTCAGGTAGCATTAAATCTTCTAACACGAGCCGTTTTGTCGAACACAGCACGAAGATTAGCTCCTTTGCCTTAGTTTTGGTCATTCTTGCTGGTTTAGGGAGTCTTTTTTTTCCTCAACAAGTCACTCACGAGAGAGTCAATGTTCTTCCTGAAGAAACCGTCAAACTTTCTCCGCTCACTATCCAACGTCGTGCCATTGGCGCCCTGCGAATTGATGTGAAAGCGGTGATCCCTACTAACCACTGGGTCGTTTACGAAATTCGCCTTTATGATGATCAAAACCAACTCCTTGCCTCTGGGATTAAAGAAGCTTGGAAAGAGTCTGGTGTCTGGCGAGAAGATGGAGAAACAGGAACTTGGTCAGAGTCAGATCTTTTAGGAGGGCTAGATGTTCGTCTAGGAGAGAAACAACAAGAAAAGATTACGATTGCAGTTACGGTTTTAGAATATGGAGAAACCCGAGGTCGTATCCTGAGTGAACAACCAGTTTCCTTTCAGGTTGACGTTGAAAATGGGGTCATTGATGGTCGTTATCTTTGGACCGGATTTTTTGGGGTTTTGGTGATGTTGATTCTCAACGGTTTATCTGTGGGAACAATCGGGAAAGTGAGAATCAAGAAAACGGTTAATGATAGTGATGTGGGAGAACGAGCCTTCCTTGGCGGAGAGAAGTGTTTAATTAAAGTGTCTGTCAAGGTAAAATCCGATGAAACCTCACCCCAGTCGCTAATGGTGAATTTGTGGTTGAAAGATGGCAGGGGGGAACAAATTTATAGTGAACAAACTCCGATTAAACTTCGTTTTCGTCGAGATGATGGTGAAATTGAAGATGCTCGGGGAACACTAGAACAGTATTTCATTTTCACCCGACGAGGTTCTTATGGGTTTTATGTGGAAGTCACTCCTGATCAGCCGGTTGACCGGACGACCTTAATTGTTACTGAAAATGCAAAAACCCAGTCTGGGAAAAAGCCCGTCAAAATTATTACTGTCGATGCCAACCCAATTTTAATTGACTAATGCTACCTAAAATTTTTGCGAGTATTGCTTTTTTGATTGCTGCCCTTACGATTTTTGCCAGTTATACTCAACGCTCTGCCCTTGCCTTACGTCAAGAATCGCAACCGCTGTATTTACCACGTCATAATACGGGCATCTCGGGTTATTATTTTGGCGGATCTTGGCGACCAACTCGTCTGCGGTCTGACTATGGTAGTTTTCGCGGTGGCGGCCCAAGTAGTGGGAAGTAGTAGTCGGTAGTCGGTCAGAGATTACGCCTTCCTAAACGAAAGGCGCCTGTCCTCACTAAAGCTCCGGTGACCGTTGGTCAAGGAAGGTACCTATCCTGCCTGCAGGCATCACACTGGGAAACTGATTAGAAAAAATCGTTAAAGTATAAGGTAGATCGGTTTACCAATTGATCGTCATGAGTGTTTCCGTGAACCGCCAGAAGAGGAGTTACCGTAGCTAAAAAAAGGAAATCAAAAAATGGTTGCCGAATCCAAACAAGCACAAAAACCACTCTATGAAACCGATTATCATCTCTGGGTCTTGGAAACCGTGAAACAACTCCAAAATCGAGAGTTGGAAGCAATTGATTGGGACAACTTAATTGAGGAAGTCTCCGATTTGGGTCGGCGTGAGAAAAAGAAGCTGAAAAGTCTCCTGAAAAATTTAGTTGAACATTTACTTAAACTTAAGTACTGGCAAGCTGAGAAAAAAAGAAATCAGGGACATTGGCAAGCAGAAATTACGAACTTTCGTCAACTCATTCGAGATGAATTAGAAGATAGTCCCAGTTTGCAACCTTATCTGCACGAAATTTATCCTCAATGTTACGCCGAAGCGCGAAAAATTGCCTCTCAACGGTCTCAACTTCCTCCTGAGACATTTCCCTCTGAACCGATCGCGCCCTTAGAGCAAGTCTTAGATGAAAACTGGTTGCCTTAAACTGAAGATATCGCGCTGGATAGAAGCAATCCCCTAAAATAATTAGTAAGTCCAATGACGAGATGAGTGTCATGAGTCGCACCAATTCGGTTCCTCCAAAGCTCCCCCGGCTAGAAAACGGCGATCGCGTAACTCGTGATGAATTTGAACGACGTTACCAACGAATGCCAAATCTTAAAAAGGCAGAACTCATTGAAGGAGTCGTGTACGTGGCATCTCCCCTAAGATATCAAGGGCATGGACAGCCTCACAGCGATATAATGACTTGGTTAGGAGTCTATCGTGCAACCACCCCGAATATCTATTGTGCAGACAACACAACGGTTCGCCTCGATCTTGATAATGAAGTACAACCCGATGCGTTACTCCGTCTTGATGAAGCAGTGGGAGGTAGTTCTCGGATTAGTGAAGATGATTACCTTGAGGGCGCACCCGAACTGATTGTGGAAATTGCGAGCAGTAGTGCCTCTTATGATCTTCATGATAAATTACAGGTTTATCGTCGCAATGGGGTACGGGAATATCTGGTTTGGTTGGTTGAGGACAAGGAATTTCGGTGGTATATCTGGACGGGAGGAACTGATCAACAATTATCACCAGATGAATCGGGAATTGTGAAAAGTCCCTTCTTCCCTGGGTTATGGTTGGATGTGTCGGCACTGTTAGCGGGAGAAATGCAACAGGTGCTATCAGTGCTCAACTCCGGGATAAGTTCTTCAGAGCATCAATCCTTTGTTGAGCAGTTGCAATAGGAGAAAAGTCAAGATGGTCGCAGAATCCCAACAAGTACAAAAGCAACTCTATGAATCTGATTACTATCTCTGGGTGGTAGAAACGGTTAAGCAACTACAAGAGCAGAACTTTGAACAGATTGATTGGGACAACTTAATTGAGGAAGTATCAGATTTGGGTCGGCGTGAGAAAAAGAAACTGAAAAGCCTCCTCAGAAATTTATGGGAACATTTGCTGAAATTAAAATACTGGCAAAGTGAATTGGAGCGAAATCAATCTCATTGGAAAGGTGAAATTCGCAATTTTCGCAAACAGATTCGAGATGAATTAGAAGAGAGTCCTAGCCTTAAAAATTATTTGCATGACATTTCAGCACAATGCTATGAAGATGCCAAAGAAATCGTTAGCGATAAGTCCGAAATTCCGTTAGAACGCTTTCCCGAAAGCGCGATCGCGCCCCTCAATCAAGTCTTAGATGAAAACTGGTTGCCGTAACTAAGTAAAGGTCAATAACAATGGTCACAGAATCTCAACAAAGACAAAAACCACTCTATGACACCGACTATTATCTCTGGGTAGTAGAAACGGTTAAAAAACTCCAAAATCAGGATTTTGAGGCGATTGACTGGGAAAACTTGATTGATGAGGTATCCGATTTGAGTCGGCGAGAGAAACAAAAATTGAGAAGTTTACTTAAAAGACTGGTGGAGCATTTGCTAAAACTGAAATACTGGGAATTTCAACTGAAAGACAACGAAATACATTGGAAAAGAGAAATTCTTAATTTCCGTCAGCAACTCCAAGAAATCTTAGCTGATAGTCCGAGCTTAAAGCCATATATCAAGGAAGTTTATCCTGAATGCTACCGAAAAGGGCGCAAACTTGCCTCCACTGCCTCAGGATTACCTTTAACATCTTTTCCTTCGGAACCGATCGCGCCCTTAGAGCAAGTCTTGGATGAAGACTGGTTGCCTTAAACTAAAGATATCGCTAGTTTCCTTGCTAAAGTCATGAGTGCTTCAACTAACCAAAAGATCATTTACCCCGACAGTGATGGTCAGCCCATGGCAGATAACACCAAGCAGTTTCGCTGGATTGTTCTGATTAAAGAAAATTTGGAACTCCTCTTTGCCAACGATCCAGAAGTCTTTGTTGCTGGAGATTTGCTGTGGTATCCCGTAGAAGGTCATCCGGAAATTCGGGTTGCGCCTGATGCGATGGTAGTATTTGGACGGCCGAAAGGAGATCGAGGGTCTTATCGGCAATGGGAAGAAGATAATATTGCGCCACAGGTTGTTTTTGAAATCCTTTCTCCTGGCAATCGACTCAGGGAAATGACTCGTAAATGGGAATTTTATGAGCGTTATGGCGTAGAAGAATATTATATCTACGATCCTACAGATAATGAATTAGAAGGAATGCAGCGTCAAGAGGGAAGATTGAGACTAATTGCAGAAATGGATCATTGGGTAAGCCCAAGATTAGGCATAAAATTTGTGCCGACTCCAGAAACTTTAGAAATTTACCGTGCTGATGGGAGAAAATTTTTATCGACTCTCGAACTCGAACAACGGGCAGAAAAATTAGCAGCCCAGCTAAGAGCATTAGGGGTTGAACCAGAAGCCTAATCCATTGTAATGGTGGTATAGGGCAGATGGAAGAGTTGGAAGATGAAGAGGAGTTACCGTAGCTAAAAAAAGGAAATAAAAAAATGGTTGCCGAATCCAAACAAGCTAAAAAAAACTTATATGAGACGGATTACAATCTCTGGATTTTAGAAACGGTTAAGCAGCTACAAAATCAAGAATGGGATTCTCTGGATTGGGAGAATTTAATCGATGAGGTTTGGGATTTGAGCAAACGAGAGAAGCGGAAAATAGAAAGTTTGCTGATCAAACTGTTTGAACATTTACTCATTTTACAATACTGGAAATCAGGAACCGAGAGGAATCGTGGACATTGGGAAAGAGAAATTACCAGTTTTCGACTACAGATTATTAGACAATTGCAAGATAGCCCGAGTTTGAAAAATCATCTTAAGGATCGGTTTCAACAATGCTATGAAGATGGCCGTAAATTAGCGTCCAAACATTCTCAACTTCCTCTTGAGACATTTCCTGAAGAACTGATCGCGCCTCTGGATCAAGTCCTAGATGAAAACTGGTTGCCTTAATTCTTGAGTTGAGGATTTGAGCCATCACTGAACTGCTTGAGAAAGCAATTGAGCGGATGAAGAAACTAGACGCCAGTGAAAAAGACGCGTAGAGCTCTGCTCGGCTCTGTAAGAGCATCGCTGCACAACTTCTGGAAGAGTTGGAAAATGAAGAAAAATGGGATACTGCCTTCTAAATTTATTGATCCAAAAACAAGAGGAAACAGCAATGAGTAAAATTCAATGTAGCACTTGTGGAAGTGAAAATTTTGAAGAACGGAAAGTTGATTATCTCTATCACTACAAAGGTAAATATTTGCTAGTTCCTAATACTCCTGTAGAAGTTTGTCTCGATTGTGGAATGATGTATTATGATGCGAAGGTTTTGAAAAAAAATTGAACAGCATTTCTTTGCGATTCACAATAATCAAGAGCAACCTGATCAATATATCTCGATTCCCACAAAAGCATTTGCTTGATGCAATGGGACGGGCCTTTAATAGTGATCATGTTGTTCAGCACTATCAGACGGCAAATTTTCTAAAATATCTTCTGGCAGATCGGCAACCAACTCCTCGACAAATGCTCCAAGTGACTGGGAATTTTCAGATGATAGGTGAGATTGCTGGCGATGGTGTTTGATTTTAGCAAGTATTGACACTCCGCACGGCTACGCTACGCTAAAGCCGTGGGATTCTTCTTTCAACGATCCATCTTGCTGACACAGGATTTCTCCAGCATCAGTAGAGGAC
>CAZAYV010000058.1:17613-22838 GCA_964489465.1 uncultured Dactylococcopsis sp.
ACAAATCTCTAGAAGCGTAGATTCCGACATGCCCTGTCGTATTCAAGGCTTTATTTAGAATGTTTAGTGCTGCATTATGATCTCGATCCAATTCACAACCACATTTACAAATATGTGTTCTTTGAGATAGAGATTTTTGAACAACAGCGTCACAATTAGAGCAATGTTGAGAAGTATAATTGGGAGAAACTGCAACCGTTATTCGTCCATATTTACTTCCAAAATACTCTAACCATTTTCTAAATTCGTACCAACCAGCATCATTAATCGATTTGGACAAACAATTATTTTTAACTAAATTTCTAATTCTCAAATTTTCATAGGCTACAAGATCGTTAGATTGTATGACACGGAGCGCGAGTCTCTTCGCAAACTCTTTTCGCTGCCTACTTATTTTGAGATGGGTTCGTCCTAGTCGATTAACTGCTTTTTTGCGGTTGGATGAGCCTTTTTTCTTGCGAGAAACCCGACGCTGATTTTTCTTCAGTTTTGGTTCTGAAGTTCGATAATATCTTGGATTCGGTTGTGAAGTTCCTTTTGAATCTGTATAAAATTCTTTTAGTCCCACATCCAAACCAATTGTCTGATGCGTCGCAGGAAGCGGTTTCTCAACATCAATTGCTACACAGAACTGACAATAATATCCATCTGCTCTTCTTACTAATCTCACTCGTTTAATTTGGTCTTCGGAATAAAAAGCCAAATCCCAAGTACCAATGAGTTTTAATTTTCCGATTCCTTTTTTGTCAGCAAATTCAATATGCTTAGGATCGATTAGTTTCCATCCCGACTGCTTATATTCAACAGAACGAGAGTTTTTCTTAAATTTTGGATATCCTCTTGAGTGCTTCTTACATTCGGAGGAGACCTCCGAATTAAGCACTCGCTTCTTGCCAGTTACTTGTTGTTTACAATTATCGTAAAAACGAGCAATTGAAGACCAACATCTTTCAACTGATGCTTGACAAGCTGTAGAATTGAGTTCTTTAACAAAAGGAAATTCTTTTCGCAATTGAGTATTATATTGATACAGCAATTTACGATTAATGTTCTCGTCATCCATCCAATAACGAAGACATTTATTTCGTACAAATTGACCTGTCCGAATGGCTTCATCAATGGCTTGATATTGAGTCTTCTTTCCTTTTACTTTGAACTCAAAAACTATCATTTAACGCTGAAGATATTGGCGTAATATATTGGATTATAGCATGGGTTTCTCGAGTTTGTCACTCTCAGGTATATCGAATCCCTTCGACTGACTCACCTTATATCCAACGACTGAAGTACGTTGGATATAAGGTGACTCTCTGTAAAAAGTCAAAAACTTCTTCGATCACTGGTTGTGGGGCTGTTTCAATTTCCCTTAGCAATTCTTCTTTCAGACTCATTTTTGTGTTGATGATAAATTT
The DNA here is from genome assembly GCA_964489465.1 of uncultured Dactylococcopsis sp. GTDB lineage: Bacteria > Cyanobacteriota > Cyanobacteriia > Cyanobacteriales > Rubidibacteraceae > Halothece. The sequence continues at coordinate 19,026 of CAZAYV010000058.1, forward strand.
CTTTCCTAAACCTAAGATAGCGCGATCATAGTGAAGGAAGGTACTGTCCTGCCTGTAGGGATCACACTGGGAAACTGATTGGCAAAAACCGTTAAAGTAAAGGTAGAGCTATTTACCAATTTAGGGTCATGAGTGTTTCCGTGAACCGCCAAATAATCTACCCCGACAGTGATGGTCAGCCCATGGCAGATAACACCAGACAGTTTCGCTGGATTGTTTTAATTAAAGAAAACCTGGAGCTGTTATTTGCTGAGGATCCGCATGTGTTTGTGGCGGGAGATTTACTGTGGTATCCGGTAGAAGGTCATCCCGAAATTCGGATTGCCCCCGATGCGATGGTGGTGTTTGGGCGACCGAAAGGAGATAGAGGGTCTTATCGTCAGTGGGAAGAAGATAATATTGTTCCGCAGGTGGTGTTTGAAATTCTTTCGCCGGGGAATCGGATAAACTACGCTAACCCGCTTTGCTGAGGTTAGCGTTTTCGGTAGCCCTAGAAACACTACAAGATAGTATCTCCCAGCCTCGGGGCTGGTTTATAGAGCAACCCCATTTCTTAATCATCAAAGCACCGTTTAGATCGGCATCCCCAATCCAACTGCAATCAGAATTAGAGCACTTGAAATTCTTGTTAGTTCTAATTCCTATATGGTTGCAACAGTGGCACGTCTGACTGGTATAAGCAGGAGGAACAGCAACTACCTTAATTCCTTCTTTAATCCCCTTGTATTCCAGAAACGTTCTTAATTCGTAGAACGCCCAAGAGTTAGACCGTCTTCTTTCAGTCTTGTTCCTTGGCTTTTGATTAGTTCGCTCCCGAATCCCAGTTAAATCTTCAATTGCCACTATTGAGTTGGTTTGTCTTGCCTCCTCAATAATCTGCTTTGATATATTGTGGTTTAGCCACTGCTGGTATCTCTTCTCGCGCCCCGATAACCGTTTCAAGACTTCTCGACATCTACGCCGAGACGATCTCGTGCCTAGGGATGCTTTCTTCTGAAGAGATGCCCTTACTCGACTAAACTGATCTCGTTTTCGCTGAATACCCTGTCCGTCCCAACCCTTATCGGTAGAAGTCTTGGCGATTTCTCTACGCCCAAAATCAACTCCTATAACATTAGATGTATTTTTTGGCTCTGGAACAGGACTTTTGATTTGAATATGGGCATACCATTGACTGTCCTTATGCTTACAGATTTGAGCGGAAGTCGGTTTTTGTCCTGTTAACTTGCCTCGATGATAGTTACTGGCTCTTAAAGAGAGTCTTAATCTTTTTCCAAGGGTAGAGATACTAACAGTCCAGTCTTTTTCTCGAAAGGAGAAGGTTCGACCATCGCAATCAAAGCTGGTAGGCTTGAATCCTTTAACTTTTCTACCCTTAGCCTTAGCGGTTAGCCGATTAGCTCCGACTCTGGCGCAAGCACGGACAATATGGTTAGCCTTTAATCCAAATCTTTCTTTAACGTCGTTATAGCAAACTGCTTGTATGGAGTTTCTATTGGTTAAACGATGGTTGACGTTTTCATTAATCCAAGAGCAAGCATTAGCAAACGCCTGAGCAGTTTCCTCAAGTTGAGAGGATGTCTCAGGCGTTACGTTTAGCTTTACGACAAGGGTTAATGTCTGTTCCATCGTTATTAAAAACTCACTATAATGAGTATAACACATATTTAGTTTGTTTAGCTCGGGGTATCGAACCCGCTCGCCAAACACGCTATCCCTCTACGACCCGCTTCGCTGAGGTCGTAGCCTCTCGCGATTTCGGTGAAGGAAATGACGTGGAAGTTGCAATTTTATGAGCGCTACGGGGTAGAAGAATATTATATTTATGACCCGGATGATAATGAATTGGCAGGACTCGAGCGTCTGGAAGGCAGTCTGGAGTTGATTGAAGAAATCAACCATTGGGTGAGTCCACGATTGGGAATTCAATTTGTCTTGACTTCGGAGACTTTAGAAATTTATCGCCCAGATGAGAGAAAGTTTCTCTCTTCTCTAGAGTTGGAACAAGAGCGCCAGCAGGCGTCGGAACGGGCAGAACAAGCCACTCAACGGGCGGAACAGGAATCGCAACGCGCCGAACAAGCCAATCAACGAGCGGAACGCTTAGCAGCCCAGCTAAGGGCTTTGGGGGTTGACCCCGAAGCTTAAGGCAAGAGTGAAATGAAAGCGGTAAATCAGGATGAGAAAAAATGATGGAGCAACGTGATCCCCCTTTCTCCCCGAAAGAGACTCTGCCAACGATGTATGATTTACCCAGTGAAGATCCGGAGGAACCGGGTTTGCCAGACGAATTTCATTTACTGCAACCGGAATTGTTGCGTCTGATGTTTCGTCCGCCCACTTATCGGGAGGATCAGGTCTTTACCGCCAGCGATTTGAATTTATACTATGATGTGCGTCATCCGCAATGGTACAAGCGCCCTGACTGGTTTGCGGTGTTGGGGGTGTCTCGCCTCTATGAAGAACAAGATCTGCGTTTGAGTTATGTTACTTGGCAAGAAGGGGTAAATCCGTTTGTGGTTGTGGAGTTACTTTCACCGGGAACGGAGGGAGAAGATTTGGGGCGGCATTTAAGAGACGCCAGTCAGCCGCCGAATAAATGGACGGTCTATGAGCAAGTTTTGAGGATTCCCTATTATTTTGTGTTTAACCGCTATACGAATGAATTCCAAGCGTTTGGGTTAATGATGGACCGCTATCAACCGTTGTCTAGAAAAGGACAAGGGATATGGATCGAGCAAGCGCAGCTAGGTTTAGGTTTATGGGAAGGCGAGTATCAAGGAATTAATCGTGTGTGGTTGCGGTGGTACGATCAAAACCAGAATTGGCTTCTGACTCCGAGTGAACAGGAATCGCAACGGGCTGAACAGGCTGAACAACGAGCGGAACAGTTAGCAACACAGTTAAGGGCTTTGGGGATTGATCCAGAGGCTTGAAGGCAATAGTTAATTACAAGCGCGATCAAAATTGCCACTTTTAAAGTCACTATATTATTGTAATTTTCATCTATTAAATTCAGTATTAATAAAATTTGTTGACCTGAGAAAAGATGGAGGGACTAATTTCAGGAATATTAAGGAGAAATCCTTTTTTTGATAATTTACTTTTCTACGAAGATTCCACGATGAAATTAGATGGGGTATGGGTTAAACTCTTCAGTATTCATTTCTCACGTATTAATATTTATCTGACCCGTGGCAAGGTATTTTTCTCGGTTGCCTGTCTGCTTTTTTAGCTGGAATGTTGTCTCTTTTACTAAGGCTATTTTTGTGCAAAACCATCAAGCGTAAAAGGGAACATAGTAGCGCTCTGATTAGTCAGCGTTAATTAAAAAATGGCGAAGCAATTCTCATCTCAAAACGGCTGAGAAAACTTAATTTTTTTGCTTAAATGACTGACTGAACACTCTCAATATTGTTAGCAAATATGACCTTAACTGCATTGGATAAAAATCGGCAAGACTCGTCGGATCAAGGCGAGGTGTTGGTAAAAGTCGATCATGTCTCGAAGAAGTTCTGCCGTAGTCTGAAAAAAGCCTTATGGTATGGCATTCAGGATATTGGTTCAGAAATGGTTGGCAGAAAGTACGACCACCAATTACGCGCCGATGAGTTTTGGTCAGTCAACGATATTTCTTTTGAAGTGAAACGCGGAGAATGTTTAGGTTTAATTGGACCCAATGGCGCAGGGAAAAGTACCCTTTTAAAGATGCTCAATGGTTTAATTAAACCGGATAAGGGCAGCATTATGATGCGCGGTCGGGTCAACGCTTTAATTGAGTTGATGGCAGGGTTTAACCCAATTTTGACGGGG
>CAZAYV010000059.1:0-22670 GCA_964489465.1 uncultured Dactylococcopsis sp.
GGGATGTTGGGGATACATTTGCGCCCGCAGTTGATTAAATGCCAGATTAAAGGGCTGTTCTTTTTGGGCGAGGATATTTTGTTGGTTCAGGGCTTGTTCCAATTCAATTTCTGCCTCGGGGAGACTGGGTGCACGGATCATGTCTCCTAGCAACTGCAAAATCTCAGGAAAGTCTGGAGATACGGTTTGCAGACTGAGGGCAAAGTAGTCATTGGCACTTTCCGCATTTAAACCAGCACCCACCGATTCAATTTGTTCGGCGATTTCTGTAGCGTTGAGATCAGCAGTTCCCTTGGTAATCACCGTTGAGAGTAAATGAGAAATCCCGGCTTGGGCAAGCGGTTCAACTCGCGTTCCAGCATTTTTAAAGTAAAGTCTCCCAGCAATGATATCTGCCGTAGGGTTTTCAATAGCGATTAGGGTAATGCCATTGTCAAGAGTGGTGCGTTGCACACTTTGACGCGAGGAGTTGGGTTCTAAGGTTTGCATCTACTGAATTTTTCGTCCGGTTAACAGTCGTCGTACTTCCAACATAGCGGAGTAGGTGGGCAGAATGTGGAGGGTGTGGTGAGGAGGCGTTTCTTTGAGGGCAGTATCAATGGCTTGCTTGAGGTTCTCTTTAATAATCAGCCTGAGATCGGATTGGTGCAGCAGTTTTTTACTGTACTGAATCCGTAGTGCCATATCGTAAACGCGATCGCCGCTGATGACAATCGTGCCGCCTTGCGCCACTAACTTTTCCGTATCCACATCCCAAATCCATGATACATCGGTGCCATCGGGGGCGCGATCGTTTAAGACGATTAAGACGGTTTCGGCTTGACCTTGAGCTTTAATTTCATTGACCGTTCTAATCGTCTCATTCATGCCCACGGGATTTTTTGATAGTAAAATTCGCACGGGTGTCCCTTTAACTGTCAGTTCTTCCGCCCGTCCAAAGGCAGCGCGGAAATTTTGAATCGTTTCTTTGATCAGGACAGGAGAAATGTCGAGGGTTTGCGCTGTTAAGATAGCTGCCAACGTATTATATTTGTTATAGACTCCAACTAGAATTTGTCCCCATTCTTGGCTGTTAATATCCAGTTTCGCTTTCGTAAAATCGCAACTGGAACAGTGATAATCTCCCAAATGAGACAGATAAACTCCTTCGTAACGGAGAGATGCCCCACAAACCGGACAATAAATGGAGTCCACTGCATGAGGAATTTCTTCGAGATAGAGTTGCGGTTGATTGAGTCCGAAGAAGGAGACGGTTTGCGGTAGGCTTTGCCCTAAATGACACAGGGTTGGATCATCCGCATTAAGGATCACAACCGTTGATTCAGGCAGGGGCGCGATCGCGTGTTGCCATTTCTCGCTAATGATATCCACTTCTCCATAGCGATCGAGCTGGTCACGAAATAAGTTTAAGCCGAGGATAATTTTGGGCTGGCTTTCTTTGAGCAATAGCGGAAAAATATTTTCATCTACTTCTAAAATGGCATAATCGGCATTCAATTTGCCTAGTAAGTTGGTATCGGCTAAGAGGGCGGTAATTAAACCGTTGATTAAGTTGGCACCTGTGGCATTGTGGGTGACTTTTGCCCCATTCGCCTCTAAAATACTGCGTAACAGCAGAGAAGTCGTGGTTTTGCCGTTGGTCCCGACAATTAAAATAATCCCTTCTCGAACTTGTTCACATAATAGGGGCAAGAGTCTCGGATGGAGACGCCGGGAAATTTCTCCGGGGAGAACGCTTCCTGCGCCTAAACGTAATTGTTGGACCAATGCGGTTACAATTTTTGTAATCGCAACGGCTAAGCCTAAACGAGCGCGATCAAGGAGTTTCATCTTGATTGAAAAATCCAATTATTTTGCCTATTTATGATAGGACAATTTTTCTTACTCTCCTTCACTTATTCCCATCTTCTTGTTACATCGGCACTACTCTTCCCGGAAGCTTCATCCAAGCACGGTTTAATCTGATGTTCCAAAACTGTAGAGGGCATCTCCCTCTTGGAAAGATAAAGAATTGTTGGTAAGGGGAACAATCCAGTTTTCTTCCTGTAACCGTTGTCCGAGGCGAATTGCATCCGTCCGAGTAATTTGTAGATTCTGCTCTAACCAGTCAATGGCGTCTCGAGCAGAAAAACAGTCTCGGAATGTCCGAAAACCGCGACGCTTGGTTTGGGTCGGAAGACCGGAGGAGGAGCGCATCTTCGTTACCAGTTGTTTGAGGTCAATACTCGAAATAAAATCGGAGAAATATTCATTGTCTTCCGCAGCCAGACGAGTCACCTCTGAACTTTCATACCAGAGGGTCAGCCGATCTTGATCTTCCACAATCAGGATATAAACTTGTTCTTGATATTCTGTAAATCGTTGTCGACTATATTCAATTGCTCGTGTTTTCTGAGTAATGGGGAAAGTTTCCCCCCGAACAAAAACTTTACCGTAATATGCAATGCCGGGAATTACTTCTACTTCACCATTTTGAACTTTTCGCGCGACCTGACAATACCGAACTTGGTTTGCACTAAGCAATAACATTTTTCCAACAATTGAAACTTGCTAATAAATCGGAAAAGCAGAGTAATAGCACCGGCTCAACCCAGAAATTAATTAACACTTATTGATTATCTATGGTTATTGTGCAGGAATCAAGAGTAGCGTTGTAAGACCCGTGAAATTCCTGCCGAAAAAAACACCACCTACTTAAATGCAAGTAGGTGGTTGCAATGCAAAATCCAAAAACGAATAAAGACTTATTTAAATCCCACTGCAGCTTGCCAAACAAAAGCGAGTAGGAGAAAAAACACAGGAATGAGCGGCAGAACATCCACTAAGGGATCAAAAATTGAATAGGCTTCCGGTAATTTGGCAAATAATAAAGCGGCTTGCATATTTTAAGGATTCCTTACCAACGCAGTTACTTAAGATATCGCTATGTATCTTAACATGATTAATCGGATCGCAGACAAGGTCGATAAGGGAGACTGGGGTGACAAGGATGAGGGGGAGATCTAGTCACTAATAATTCAGCCAATCTGCAAATTCGGTGGCAAAGCGATCTTCTAAAATTGCGGTGCGAATCGCCTGAGTAAAACGGATTAATTCTGTAACGTTATGTAAAGAAAGTAAGAGATACCCTAACATTTCCCGCGATCGCACCAGATGGCTCAAATAGGCGCGAGAAAAACTCTGACAGCAATAACAGGGGCAATTGGCATCGAGGGGGGTAAAGTCTTCGCGAAAGCGGGCATTTTTTAAGTTCCAGCGCTCACCTTTCACTAAGGCAGTACCATGTCGCCCGAGACGAGTGGGAATGACACAGTCAAATAAATCAACCCCGTGCGCGATCGCGTTAACCATTTCCCGATAGGTTCCCACCCCCATTAAATAACGAGGTTTATCCCAGGGTAATAAAGGCGTGGCTACGGCAACAATCTCATGAATCAAATCTGCTGGTTCCCCAACACTAACCCCACCAATGGCATAACCGGGTAAATCAAACTCTACTAACCGCTTTGCGGCTTGTGTTCGCAACTCTCGATAGATGCCCCCTTGCACAATGCCAAATAGGGCTTGCTCTTGGGGGCGAGCATGAGCTTCCATACACCGTTCTAACCAGCGTTCGGTGCGCTCGGTTGCTAATTGCACTGCTTCATAATCCGCTGGATAAGGAGGACATTCATCAAATGCCATAATGACATCAGCACCGAGGGCGTTTTGCACCGCGATTGCCCGTTCCGGGGTAAAATCAATATATCGCCCATCCCGAGGAGAACGAAAGGTAACCCCAGTTTCGTTAATTTTCCGTAAATCGCTGAGACTAAAAACCTGAAAACCACCGGAATCGGTTAAAATCGGTTGCTTCCAACCCATAAAGGAATGCAAACCGCCGGCTCGCTCAATTATTGCTTCTCCAGGCTGTAAATGCAGATGATAAGTATTGGCCAGAATCATTTGGGCTTGGGCTGCTTCGAGCTGGGCTGGCGTTAATCCTTTAACCGTTGCCACTGTGCCCACTGGCATGAAACGAGGTGTTTCCACCTGGCCGTGAGGGGTTTCAAAAATTCCGGCTCGTGCTTGGGTCTGAGGACAAGTGTGTTCACACCGAAACTTAAAAGAAATATTCGTCATCCTCCTCATCCAGCCGTACATCATGACGGGCTGAGAGTACATCGGTCACCATGGCTTCTAAGGTTGCCGCATCTAAGTTGGAGTTTGCTTCATGATAATTGAGTGGATTACTCACCGGAACTAAGCGTAAGGTCCGGTGCTCTTGCACTAAATCAAAGTACGTTTCCTTGCCCGTTGTTTCTAACTTGAGATAATCGAAGCTAGATAGGTTTAAATAAATGGTTTGATTGGCAATTAATGTGGCTTGTAACGGTGTATCAAACACCTCAACAATGTATCCTTCCCCCTCTCCGCTACAATTACCATCGAGGTAATGGTAATAGCGCACATGACCTAAATCGTTCAGTAAACGATACATATCTTCTTTATTAACAACTAAGCCATCATCAATGATACAGGGAGCAAGGATTTGTGGAGAAGGTTTATTATTACTCATGGGTCGATGCAAATTGCTAGATTAACTGGAAAATTCAAGTTGGTCATTCCCCGGAATTTGATGCTGTTACCTGTGGCTAACCGTTGGTCAAGGGAAAGAAAGTTTAGAAATCATGCCTTGTTTTTCAAGCAGGCAACTGTCCTAACGGTTGGCAAATGATTCCCAACGGTCTAAGGTTGGGGATCAAATTTTAAAAATTAGGGATCAAGGTCAGCGCTGGTTTTTAACTTTACTCAGGTTGAGATCAAATTCAGTTTCTTTTAGCTACGACACAATCTTAGCCCAACTTTTTCTTTCTGTTCACCTTAATGATGAAAAAATTTATGAGTTTTATTCGTGAGCTGGCAAAATCTTGGTGGGGTGCTGTTGCTTTTTATACGGTGTTTCCTTTACCGGCATCTTGGTCCCTTGAACTAGGGCAGATTGCCCGTTTTGCACCTCTGATCGGCATTGTCATCGGTGGGCTTTTAGGGATTGAGGACTGGGGTTTAAGTCTGTTGAACGTGCCAATTTTAACGCGTTCTCTGCTGGTGATCGCCAGTGGAATTGCCTTCACAGGTGGGTTACATCTTGATGGCGTAATTGACACAGCTGATGGTCTGGCCATGCTTGATCCCCAACGGCGCTTAGAAGTGATGAAAGAGAGTACAACGGGTGCCTTTGGCGTAATCGCAGCAATTATTGTAGTGCTTTTAAAAGTAGGAGCCCTTAGCGAAGTTACGGAATCTCGCTGGTTGATTTTAATGTTAACGACCGGTTGGGGACGGTGGTCGCAAGTGAGCGCGATCGCGCTTTATCCTTATTTAAGAGCCGAAGGAAAAGGCAGTTTTCACAAAGCCTCCTTTCAATTTCCCCAAGATATTTTATTGGGTTGGATCAGTTTAGTTTTGATTGCAATCGGAGGATCTTTTTTACTCAATTTAGGCAACATCCTTTTTCTTTTTTTAGGTGCCGGAACCGCCATTCCCTTAATTGTCAGTGCCTGGTTTAACCATCGGCTGGGGGGGCATACCGGCGATACTTACGGTGCAGTGGTGGAGTGGAGTGAAGCGTTTTATTTATGTGTTTTAACGGTTATTTAAATCTGTCATCCGAGAGATTGTCATCCCTACAAATTGAGGGAAGTTGCTTCGCAAATGAGTCACTTATGCTGATTTGATAGGCGAAGCAAGACGACGGCTGGAGGTCGCAATGAAACGATTTCTTCCCTTTTTATTGGGTCTTGGCGTGCTAATTAGCCCACACTTAGGCGTAATAGCAAACGAAGCCGTTAATCGGGATAACCAGCAATTGCTCTCCCGTGCTGCTCATTATCAAGCGTGGACCTTACGGGGCAATGAAGCTTTAGAAAAGGGCAACTATGATCGCGCGATCGCGCTCTATGATCAAGCCATTGCTATTGATGGGGCTCAACCCTTAGCTTGGGAACAGCGGGGAGATGCCCTAACTCAAAAAGGTCAATATCAAGCCGCACTCGAAGCGTATAATGAAGCCCTGAATGTGTCAGAGGAAAAACAACCGCAATTGCAGGAAAAACTTGAAACCACTCGCGAGAAGCGGGCGCAACAACTACGTTAATTCTTGTTGATTAATTGGCACATTCTTGCTGTTGAGAGTTAATCCGTTGCTGCACCCGTTGAGGAATTCCTAAAATAGCGCGATCATACAATTGTTTGAATTCTCGTTCATAATGGGCAGCAACGGTTGGATTCTGAATCACGAGAACAAATTCATCATTTTTATGGTTGGCTGAGGCTGACCAATTATGGGAACCGGTAACAACTATTTTTTGGTCAATCACTGCAAATTTATGGTGTAATTTATCGCCTTTAGCAAGTTCAGAAACGCCTACTGTAGAAATCGGAGACGACCAAGGCTGATTATTGGCTTCTTCTTGGCAATTTCGTAATAAAGCCACTCCTAACATATCTAAACCTTCACTATAGTAGCGATAGGCAAATCCAGAATCAATTAATCCCTGAACCGTCGCGCCCTTTTGATGGACTTTTGCCAAAGTATTCACTATTTTCTGATCAGTAAAAACAAATAAAGCCAAGTTCACAGTTGTTTCCGCGTCTGCTAATTGTTGGCTAATGAAACCATTACTACTTTTGATCCAGGGCTGCGTTTCCGAAAGCGGTGAAAAATGAACTTCTACTGTGCTATCACCCATTTGTAAGGAAGAAAATTCGCGGATTTTTTTATTTAAACCAAACTGACTATCTTGGTTTCCCCCCACACCATCCCCCCACATTAAATTAAATTCTTCTAAGAAGATTTTGGCGAGAGGCTCACTTTTAATCGTTAATAAATTATTGGCATTCCCTTGCGTATCGAGGTTATTTAAATCGCCATGGATCCCGCTCAACGTAAAGTTTGCAGACGTTGCCACCAGCATGGTTTCATCAATAACCATAAACTTGTGGTGCATTAAGCCACTGCCTTTACTGCCATCTGCTGTATCGTCCAGAATGGGAATTCCTGCTTTTTCGAGAATAATTAAGGCATCGCGGGCTTCAATTTCTGCTGGGGATAGGTTGCCATCTTGGTTAAGATCAATAAAGTCAAATCCTGCCTGATAGCGACTTTGATTCCGTTGCGTCATCTGAGCAACTTCACTTTGAGAATAACGACTCCAAGGACGGCGATAGTTATTTTCCACCAGCACCCGCACCTCAACTCCTTCCCGCTGTTTTTCCGCTAAAGCCTGAGCAATTTTCGGGAGACGAAATTCTTGTACCGCCACCACAATACTTTCCTGGGCAGATGAGATTGCCTCAATAATAATTTGTTCTAAGTTATCTCCTGGGCGTTCTTGTTGCCGATAGGGATCGGTATAGTTGGCTCCTTGAGCATAATTGTGATTAAAGTAAGCTTGAATCAACGGATCTTGAGGAAGCGGTTGCGGGCGAATCATTTCAGTGGTCTGATTCTGACCCCTACAACTACTTAAGGTCAACAGAAAACTGCTAACAACCGATAACAGCAAATAGCGATTCAACATCATTTTTGCAATTAGGAAAATCAGAGGGTCTTTCCCCCTCATTTTGCCCAGGTTAATTGTTCTTTTAAACTGGATAGCAGTTCCTGCATTGACTGGGGATGACCCGGTAAAATTTTAGTCGCGACTTCTTTGAGGAGATCGTGAAGCGTCTTTTGTTTCAGTAACTGTTGGGGACCTGCAATAGCAATAATCGGTAAATTTTTAATCACGCTGAGTTGCCTTAAGCCTTCGATGATCTCAGAATCGGCTTCTATTCCTTCCAAATCTAATAATAAGAGATCCGCCCCTTGCTGCTGCACCTGTTGATAAACTTCTCCCCAAGAATGAGCAAGGGAACTGCGATAACCTGCCGTGGCTAAGTATTGAATGAAAGCATTTAACCACTCTGAACCAACATGATGGCAAGGGGTTTTCAGTCTTTTCCCATCTACCACGACCACATAAGGAGCAATATGCCTCGGGGGGGGATTAATGCCGGCAGCAAACTGTAACACTGACCACAGAGAATTTTGAGATTGGCTCGGATCCAGGTTAAGGCAAGGATAAACGGATAATTTCCCGATTTGATGCGCTAAGCGAGCCGTTTCTGCATCGAGACAGACAATGGGTAAGTTACACAGCGTTTCTTGTTCACTGAGTTCTTGAATATAGTGGCGTGGGATTTGTTCACCAGTGAGGAGTAAGACATCCGGATGCCAGATGCGTTGTAAGAGTTCCCCTTGTTGCGGATCATCGGCTTCTAAAATGCGATAGTTGAGGTTTTTCTGTTGAGTTTGCGGGGGAGTACTTAAAATTTCTGTAACCGGATCTCGCTTGGGCGGGGCAGTTACCCCAGAATAGTGTAATCGCAAGACGGTTAAAGATTTACGATAGGTAGAACGAGGGGCGGCACAAGCAGCTAAGGCATCTTGGAGACTATTCTTTTCTACGGGTAAGGAGAGAAAGGAATCTGCCCCATTACTCATGGCTTCTTGTTTTTCGCCGCGCGTTCCCGTTACGATAATTGGCAAATTGCTACTGCTAGGATGAGATTTGAGTAAGGTGAGCACATCCCAACCGGAAAGCATGGGTAAAACCGGGTTTAGGAGAATCGTGCAAGGTTGAAAGGTCCGGGCTTTTAAGAGGGCTTCTGTCCCTGATCGCGCGATCGCGACCCGATATCCTAATTCTCGCAGTTGTTGGGTTATCTGATTCAAATATTGGGGAACCGCTTCTACCACCAATACCAGTTTTCCTGCAACTTGGTGAGAATGCGCTTGGGGATGAAAGGGTTTCGGCGGTGGCATCGGGGGAAGCAATAAGGTAAATTGAGAGCCTTTCCCTTCTTCAGAAATAAAAGAGACATCTCCCCCATGGGCATGGGCTAAACGTTGCGTTAAGACCAATCCTAAGCCAGTCCCCGAAAATTGCCGGGTCATCGGATCTTCTAGCTGCTGGAATTTCTGGAAAATCAAGTGTTGAGACGATTCGGGGATCCCAATCCCAGTATCCCAAACCGTAAAGGCAATCCACCCTTCCCACTGACTCACGTCTAACCCCATTTCTCCACTCTCTGCGGTGAATTTGCGGGCATTAGAGAGTAAATGTACCAGCATCTGACGTAAGCGGAGTTCATCGGCGATGATGGTTTCTAAACCTTCTTCCAGGTTAAGAGTAAATTCTGTGGGCGAATCGGGAGTTTGTTGTTCGGCTTCTTGATAAGCGCGATCGCACACTTGCTTAAGATAAACGACTTCTGGATGTAACTGTAATTGCCCGGTTTCTAAACGGGCTAAGTCCAGCAAATCATTCACCAAATTCATCAATTGACGACCACTTTGATAAATTTGGTTGACATATCGTTGTTGACGTTGATTGAGATCGCCAAGGCTTTTTTCACCGAGTAAGTTAGATAAGCCGACAATTGCAGTTAGCGGGCTTTTTAGTTCGTGGGTAATGCAAGCTAAAAACTCATCTTTGAGACGATTTAACTGGACTAAATCTGCATTTTTCGCCGCTAGTTCTTTACACAGTTGTCGCTGTTCTGTAATGTCTGTGGCAATGACCACCCAGAGGGAACCAAACTGACTGTCGGGAAGACTGAGCGTGATAAATTGCCAGACTCCTGAGGTTTTGGTGGTTGTCTTTTCCTTCGGATCAGCTGATAAAGGAAACAAGGGACAATGGGTTTTCTTGCTTGCGACCTTTTGGGATGGGGTCGTGGGAGACTGCGCAATGATGTTACACCATTGTTTCTCTTCCACCGAGGTATCACCGCTGGATAAACAACAATTTTCGGTGTGAGTGCAAATTTTTTCCCGCCATTTTGCGTTTTGATGTAACAGTGCTCCCTCGTTGCTTTGTAGCATCAAAGGGAGGGGCAGTTTCTCCAAAAAGTCCAGTAAGAGCTGCAGATTCCATTGAGTTGGAGGCGATGGCTGTTGTTGCTCTCGCAACAGAACTTGTAAAATGCTTTCTGTATCTAACTCCCCTCGTAATTTTCCCTTGCGATCCACTACCAAAATTTTTTCGTCATCGCCCCCATTTTCTAAATAAGGCAATAACTGTTGTAAGCTGATGTGTTCTGAAACAGTCGCAACGGGCGACAAGAAAGAGATGAGAGATGCATCCGCCGCCATCTTATCCGTGATGCCTTGTAAAGCGGTTCCCGCAGAAATAATCCCCAAAGGAAAGTGAGCCGCATTAACAACGACTAAAAAATCACTGTTGTAATCACGAAAAGAGGGGATGATGGTTTCCAGTGTCTGCTCGGACTGACAATAGGGAACGGACTTGATAAATTGTTCTAACGTCGAATCGCAATTAGACATAGGATACTTCGGGAACTTAGGATGCAGTTTGTGCTCGCTTGAGAAGTCGCAGATAATCCATATTTGATCAAACTCCTTTTTGTCTTTTTGTTAGTGCGAAAATGTTAAATTTTTATAAAGGGGTGTACTTTGGCTGCGATGACTGGCATTCCTTGAGTGACCCACAGTCGCAATAGCTAAGGGACAATCTTGCCAGGGTTTTTACACCCGCATGAGTTTCCCATTAGGATTTAAGTGGTTTCTGTCGCAGATGACACTGGGGTTGGCATCCCGTGTTCACTGCGACTGCTAGTCATCGCATAACTGACCCAATTCTGCCGTGTCTTCTCAATTAATAATTATCTAAAACTTTGTCTGCTCAACTGTTTCTCTGTTTATTTACAACCCGCCCTGATCTGGCCCAATCTCTCCAGGAGATTTTGGGCAATGACCCTTATCATCTGCGTGTTTTTGATTCATCAGACGCCGTTTTAGACTATGTTCTCGATCAAACCGAGCAGATTGACTGCTTAATCTTACACCAGGGTCAGGGGATAGAAGCGGTAGTGACCTCCTTACGGAATGAAGGTAAACTTTTACCTGCCGTCATTTTAACTACAGAATCTGATCGTCAAAGCCTAGTTTATCACCCCGCTCAAACCTATCTTGCCACAGAAGCGCTAGCAAAAATTCCCGGCGTCATTGAAGGCGCGATCGCGGATTTCCTTAAACTCACTCCTGATGTCAGACCGCAATTTGAGATTGAACAGATTAATGAATTTTTAACAATCAAGCAACATCGTTTAACAGAAAAATTACAAGAGCGACTGGGATACAAAGGAGTGTATTATAAACGAAATCCGCAGGATTTTTTTCGCAACCTCACCGCTGAGGAAAGAAATAATTTACTTTCTGAACTTGCCGAAGAATACCGTATCATTCTTTTAGAATATTTTAATAAAGCAACAGAAGTCAATTCAAAAATTGATCAGTTTGTTACTAAGGCTTTTTTAGCTGATCTTTCTGTTTCGCAACTTATGGAGATTCACATGGATTTAATGGATCAATTCTCCCAACAATTAAAACTAGAAGGTCGCAGTGATGAAATCTTATTAGATTATCGTCTAACCTTGATTGATATTGTTGCTCACCTTTGCGAAATGTATCGCCGTTCTATTCCCATAAAAACTGCGAAATAATTAACAAAATTAAGTTATAATTAAAATTTAACTGCAATCGTCGCGATGGCTTGGTATTTCTTATGAATACATCTTCTAAAAAAACTTATGTCTTAAAACTTTATGTTGCCGGAAATACGCCTGAGTCAGTTCGGGCTCTCAATACCCTGAAAACCATTTTAGAAAAAGACTTTCAGGGCGTTTATGCGCTGAAAGTGATTGATGTTTTGAAAAATCCACAACTGGCAGAAGAAGATAAAATTCTCGCTACTCCAACTCTTGCGAAAGTTTTACCCCCGCCGGTGAGGAAAATTATTGGCGATCTCTCAGATCGCGAAAAAGTATTAATTGGTTTAGACCTTCTTTACGAAGAAATAGGTAATGATTACGAAGAAGAATTTCCTGAATAGAACGAAAAAAATTAAGAGTTGATTGTTAAGGATTAGTATGACTGAACAAGAACAACAAAAATCAGAAAAATTAGTCCGGAGTGTCCAAAAACTCAAAACCATGATTGAAGGGTTTGATGAAATTAGTCATGGTGGAATTCCTGTGGGTCGAACCACCTTAGTCAGTGGCACATCCGGAACAGGGAAAACCCTCCTTGCCATTCAATTTTTATACAATGGGATTCAACAATTTGACGAGCCGGGGGTTTTTGTCACCTTTGAAGAATCCCCCGCTGATATTATTATCAATGCCTATAGTTTTGGCTGGGATTTACAGGCATTAATTGAACAAGGAAAACTCTTTATTTTGGATGCCTCTCCCGATCCAGAGGGGCAAGAAGTGGTGGGAAATTTTGACCTTTCAGCACTCATTGAACGAATTCAGTATGCGATTCGTAAATATAAAGCAAAACGGGTTTCGATTGATTCTGTCACGGCGATTTTCCAACAATATGAAGGGGTGGGTTTAATTCGTCGAGAAATTTTCCGTCTTGCTGCCCGTTTGAAACAAGTGGGGGTCAGTTCCATTATGACCACGGAACGGGAAGAAGAATATGGTCCGGTTGCCCGATTTGGCGTCGAAGAATTTGTTTCCGATAATGTGGTGATCATGCGCAATGTTTTAGAAGGAGAACGACGTCGTCGGACAGCAGAAATTCTGAAATTACGAGGAACCACTCACATGAAAGGGGAGTATCCCTTTACCATTACCCGAGATGGCATTAATATCTTCCCCTTAGGGGCAATGCGTTTAACGCAGCGATCCTCCAATGAACGGGTTTCTTCTGGTATTAGTACCCTTGATGAAATGTGCGGCGGCGGCTTTTTCAAAGACTCGATTATTCTGGCTACAGGGGCAACTGGAACCGGTAAAACTTTACTCGTTAGTAAGTTTTTAGAAGAAGGCTGTTTACGCGGTGAACGCGCCATTTTATTTGCTTATGAAGAATCTCGTGCCCAATTATCTCGGAATGCTTATTCCTGGGGCATTGATTTTGAAGAATTGGAAGCACAAGGATTATTAAAATTACTCTGTACCTATCCTGAATCAGCAGGATTAGAAGATCATTTACAAGCGATCAAATCGGAAATTGAAGACTTTAAACCCTCGCGCATTGCCATTGATTCCCTTTCCGCTTTAGCCAGAGGCGTTACCGAAAATGCTTTTCGGCAGTTTGTGATTGGTGTAACCGGATACGCTAAACAAGAAGAAATTACCGGTTTCTTTACCAATACAACCGATCAATTCATGGGATCGCATTCCATTACCGATTCTCATATTTCCACCATTACCGATACCATTATTATGCTCCAATACGTTGAAATTCGGGGCGAAATGTCACGAGCGATTAATGTATTTAAGATGCGAGGATCGTGGCATGATAAAGGGATTCGCGAGTATATTATTGCTGAAGAAGGACCAGAAATTAAAGCCTCTTTCCGCAACTATGAACGGATTATTAGTGGTGCCCCCACTCGCATTTCTGCTGATGAAAAATCAGAACTTTCTCGCATTGTCCAAGGGGTACGGGAGAAATCAGATGAATCTTAATGATTAAATGCTCCCACAGTTGATGTTAATAGATCAGGCAGTGTTGAACTCAGCAAAATGGTGGAATCGGGGCGTAGGAATGGCGCCTTGCGAGACAGTTCATTTAAGATAAAATCAAAGCGCGTTCCCACTGACCCAGCGATGTCATCATGTCAAAATCCAAGACCGACACCTCCACCATTGACCTCAAAGATCCCGAATATTACTTTAACCGTGAATTGAGTTGGTTAGAATTTAACAATCGTGTTCTTCATCAAGCCCTTGATTCCCGTACCCCCCTTTTAGAACGTCTTAAGTTTATGGCTATTTTCAGCTCAAATTTAGACGAATTCTATATGGTACGGGTTGCTGGTTTGAAACAACAAGTGGAAGCTAATGTTAATAAACTAACTGCTGATGGTAGAGATCCGGCACAACAACTCACTGATATTAGTGAGCGATTGCGTCCCATGATTACCAAACAAGATCAGCACTTTGAGGACGTGTTGCGGGACTTACTCGCTAAAGAGAGCATTCATTTACTTAATTATACGGACTTAAATGTTGAACAGCGAACCTACCTTCAGCATTTTTATGAGGATCATGTCTTTCCCGTACTCACGCCGTTAGCGGTTGATCCGGGGCATCCCTTTCCTTATATCTCTAATTTGAGCTTAAATTTAGCGGTGGTGGTACAAGAACCCACTACCGAGGACGAACGGTTTGCGCGGATTAAAGTGCCAAAAGTGTTACCGCGCTTTGTCCAGTTTCCGAAAGAGTTAGGGGTTTATGATGAAAAAGGTAAACCGGCAATCTGGACTGGGGTTCCTCTCGAACAAATTATTGCTCATCATCTCGAAGCGCTTTTTCCGGGAATGACCATTCAGGAATGTTATCCGTTTCGGATTACTCGCAATGCCGATATTGCAGTAGAAGAAGACGAAGCAGATGATTTGTTACTTGCGATTCAAAAAGAACTGCGGAAACGTCGCATGGGGGGATCAGTGGTACGGATGGAAATTGATCACTCAGCGCCAGATCACGTGCGGGGGATGTTGATGCGGGAGATGAAGTTAGAAGAACCCGATGTGCATCAAATTACAGGGTTACTCGGTTTAGGAGATTTGATGTCGTTTATGTCTCTTCCTTTACCGGAGTTGAAAGAACCAAAATGGACGCCAATTGTTCCCCCGCCGTTTCAACGGTATCGGGAAACAGAAGAAGGTGAAGGCGCACTTTCAGTGGAGGAAAAAAGTGACAGCTTCTTTGGGGAAATTCGTCAATCCGATTTATTAGTCCATCATCCTTATCATTCTTTTACCGCAACCGTACAAGAGTTCATTGAACTGGCTGCTGTAGACCCGAAAGTCTTAGCGATTAAGCTGACCCTGTATCGTACTTCCGGCGATTCTCCCATTATTAACGCCCTAATTAATGCGGCGGAGAATGGCAAACAAGTGGCAGTTTTAGTGGAATTAAAAGCACGCTTTGATGAAGAGAATAATATTGTTTGGGCGCGCAAGCTAGAAAAATCAGGGGTGCATGTGGTTTATGGCATTGTGGGCTTAAAAACGCATACGAAAACAGCATTAGTGGTGCGCCAAGAAGAGGATAAAATTCATCGCTACGTTCATATTGGAACGGGAAACTATAATCCCAAAACGGCTAACTTGTACACGGATTTAGGGCTATTTAGTTGTCGGGAAGCCTTGGGGGCTGATTTAACGGATTTATTCAATTTTCTCACGGGTCATTCTCGTCAACGGTCTTATCGCAAATTATTAGTGGCACCGGTGAGTTTGCGCGATCGAATGATTGTTTTAATCCAGAGGGAGCGCGATCGCGCCCAAAAAGGCGAAAAAGCTTATATTATTGCTAAAATGAATGCTCTGGTTGATCCTACAATCATTCAAAATCTTTACGAAGCCTCCCAAGCAGGCGTTGAAATTGATTTGAT
This sequence comes from uncultured Dactylococcopsis sp., assembly GCA_964489465.1. Taxonomy (GTDB): domain Bacteria; phylum Cyanobacteriota; class Cyanobacteriia; order Cyanobacteriales; family Rubidibacteraceae; genus Halothece. Next base: position 15,467 of record CAZAYV010000059.1, read on the forward strand.
TATCCGCGGCATTTGTTGTTTACGTCCCGGTTTAGAAGGTATCAGCGATAATATCCGAGTGGTTAGTGTCATTGGTCGTTTTCTAGAGCATTCTCGTATTTTCTACTTCTACAACCAAGGGGAAGAAGAAATTTATATTGGCAGTGCCGACTGGATGCAACGGAATCTAGATCGTCGCATTGAAGCGGTGGTTCCCATTGAAGATCCTCAGATCTTCCAAGAGTTAAAGGGAATTCTCAATCTAATGCTAGCTGATAATCGTCAAGCTTGGGAACTGCAGCCTGACGGACATTATGTACAGAGACAACCGGACGATGAAGCAGAAGTGATCAGCACCCATGAAACCTTGATGAAAATGGCGTTGGATTCTTCCACGGTCACTTAAACAGAAAAATGGTTAGTCTTGGCGAGTTGGGAGAACAAGTAACCGCACAGTGGCTGCAAGATCAAGGTTGGGATATTTTGGCTTCTCGTTGGCGTTGTCGTTGGGGAGAGTTAGATCTCGTCGCTTACAAGCCAGCGATGGGATTAATTTTTGTTGAGGTGAAAACCCGCCAAAGCAAGAATTGGGATGCTGATGGTCTTTGTGCGATTACCTGGCAAAAGCAAAGGAAACTCTATCGCACGGCACAAATGTTTTTGTCTGCGTATCCTCAGTTTTCTGAACTCGCGTGTCGGTTTGATTTAGCATTAGTGAAAGCCCGTTGGCTCAGTGCAGAAAGTGATTGTCAAGATGCCTTACCTCCGATTAATTTGAATTCTCCCATATCTTGGCAAGGCTATGAGTTAACGTTAACCACCTATTTAGAAGGAATTGATTAATATTAGTCATTAGTCATTTAGGTTCACCTTGTCACCCCCTCCCCGATCTTCACCGACAAAGTAAGACGTCTGACCTAACAATCATTCTCTCCCTCTTAAAAATGTCTCAACCTCATCCCGATCAAGAATTTATTTCTCTTCGTTGCGCTGTGATTACCGTGAGTGATACCCGCACCCCAGAAACAGATCGCAGCGGTCAATTCATGCAAAGTCAGCTGCAAGAAAGGGGTCATCAGATTCTAAATTATGTCATTCTTCCTGATCACCCACAACAGATTATTGATCAACTTTCTACTCTCGGAACGGTTCAGGAATTAGAGGTGATTCTTTGTAATGGAGGAACGGGAATTGCCCCACGAGACACTACTTATGATGCGGTAGCTAGCCTTTTGGAGAAAACCTTACCGGGATTCGGGGAATTGTTTCGGTATTTGAGTTATCAAGACATTGGTTCGCGCGCGATCGCGTCACGGGCAGTTGCTGGAGTTTATCAAGGCAAGCTTGTCTTTTCTCTCCCGGGTTCGAGTAATGCGGTTAAACTCGGGTTAGAACAGCTGATTCTGCCCGAATTAGTGCATCTAGTGAAACAAATTCAGGGTCAATCTTGAGCAAATTGGGAAATTGCTGCATATTGTTGGACTATAGCTTCAATGGTACGCAGTAACTGATCTTGATTCCAGCCTAAATAGAGATGCGCCGCGATCGCGCACCCGCCAGCCGCGACCCCTTCTTTGACATAACCATCCTCATATGCCGTTAGTTGCGGATAACCCGAGGCAGCAAAACTTAAACCCGTCGCCAGTAAAGGAACATCCTGTAAAGTTTTTGCTAAACCGACAGTATCTCCCGTTAAATCTTGGGCAACCCAGCGCGTGGTTCCCACAACGACTTTTTCTAAATCGCCCCGACTGCCTTCCCGTAGTAAGCGTTGCATCAGGGCATAAATGGCTAGCATCTGTGTTCCCCCTGCGAGTAATACGCCTACTTCCCGACTTGCCGACAATGCCATTCCAGCAACCACCGCTTGCATCGGATCCCCCACCGCTGCCACCACGCCAAACGGATCCACTGCCATTTGTTGAAAATACCAATCCGTTCGTCCTAATCCCGCCTGGACAATTTCCCATTTTTGTTGATGATTGCATTGGGGATGACTGCTATTGACTTTATTGGCAGCAGCAATTCTCAAGCCAGTGAGTAGCCCTAAAGCAGTCGTGGTTCCCCCTACCACACATTCACCAATAATCAAATAACTGTCTTGCACAGTTTTTGCCAACACTTCTCCCCAATGCCAACCTTGGGCAAATAACGCTTCCACTCTAGCTTGGGGTAAAGCATTCCCGGTGGAAACACATTGGGCGGGGATGCCACCTAAATCGATATGGGGGACAGCGGGCGGTTTCGGTAAGCCGGCATTAAAAACGTAAACGGGTAGTTCCAACGCTTCCACAAAAGCGCGGGAAATGAGAGTGGGAGATGCCCCTACAGTCAGTGGCGGTAAGGGATATTTCGGGTGCGGTTGAATGCCATTGACTAAACATTCCGCATCCGCGATCGCGGTGTAACGGCGATCATCTGGGGTGGCGCCCGCTGCCGAAATTCGAGGCAACAAACTGGTTTCAGTAAAGCCTAAAACACAAGCAAGGGCAGGACGTTTCCCCCGATATTGATTTAACCAACGATTGCCTTGCTGAATTTGAGTATAGATTGGAATCATCTTTGTTTGATTATGCTTGCTTATCTTTACCCCTGTTCTGAACGTACTTGAAGACTGGCAAAAATCGCATCCTTAATATTTTCTAGAGCTTCTGCTGTTGTTTCTCCTTAACTAATATATCCCGCAATACTACGAGATTTGACAACCTATATGGTATTTTAATCACAATCCAGTGTGACATAATATTTTATATGACTAATCTTCGTCTTTACTCTTACTATTTCTATCATCAATTATGTCTTATCGAGAATGAAAGTGTTACACTAACAATAAGTCAAGTAAACTCAAAAGTTTCAATTCATTATTAGTCTTAGTTGAGTCAAGATGAATCAACTTCAAATTTTTCAAGAGAATTTAACTAGAATCGAGGAGATTGCTCAACAATTTAATCTATCGGTTAATGAATTATTAGAACATATTAGCCAAGGTGAATTAACTGTTATTGAGTAAGGATTCAGGTGCAAGATTGAGGAACAAGAGAAGTACGAGAAAAATGTCTCCCAATAGCTTGTAAAGCCTCCTGGAAAAAAGTAATGACCGAACGTCCTTGTAAACGACAAGATTGAATCACACTCAATAAGTTGGCTGTCTGAGCAAATCGTTGGAGAGAGCGAGAGCCACCAGAAATTTTCCGCCTCGTTTACTTTGTTGTCGGAAAGTGGTTGAACCAAGAGGATAAAAAGGAATTTGTTGCTGAATCAAATAAGTTTCTAATAAGATTGCGATCCGTTTCTTGATTGCTTCATGAGCGCGACTGGGAGACAAAATAATCAGCGTTCCATCTAAATAACTAATTCGATCAGTGCTATCGTCTGCCAAGGTATGAATCAGCTTTTCATAGCTTTTCCAATTGACTCCTGTTATCACCGTCAATTCTTCAGCATCATGCGGAGGATTTCTAAAAGCTCACTGATCGCAGTTACCATAAGTTGTTGATCGAGTCATTTAATCGCATTTTCATGGAAACCCCTCCCGTTGGAGGGGAATTGGTTTTGGTGATTTATCCGCCACGCAGTTTATCTAAAACGCTGCGATCTTCTAAGGTGGAAGTATCTCCGGCAACATCTTCGCCAGAGGCTAAATTCCTTAAGAGACGGCGCATAATTTTACCAGAACGGGTTTTTGGCAGTGCATCAGTAAAGCGAATTTCTCCTGGACGCGCGATCGCGCCAATTTCGTTGGCAACGTGTTGTTTTAACTCTTTGCTCAAGGCATCACTGCTTTCATACTCCCCTTCTAGGGAAACAAAAGCAAACACTTCTTCCCCTTTTACTTCATCTTTGCGTCCAACCACGGCAGCTTCAGCAACCGCCGGATGAGACACTAAAGCGGATTCCACTTCCATGGTGCCGAGACGATGTCCAGCCACGTTAATCACATCATCAACACGTCCCATGACCCAAAAATAGCCATCATCATCTTGACGCGCGCCATCACCCGCAAAGTAGAAATATTGTCCATCTTTGGGGGCAATGTGTTCCCAATAGGTGCGACGGAATCGATCTGGATCGCCATAAACAGTGCGCATCATGCCGGGCCAAGGATATTTAATGACTAAATAGCCCCCTTCATTCGGTTGAACCGGATTACCGTCTAAATCAACGACATCGGCGATAATTCCGGGGAAAGGTAACGTTGCTGATCCCGGTTTTGTTGCAATGGCACCGGGAAGCGGAGTAATCATAAAGCCGCCGGTTTCCGTTTGCCACCAGGTATCTACAATCGGGCATTTTTCCCGTCCAATAATGCGGTGATACCACATCCAGGCTTCCGGGTTAATCGGTTCACCTACCGTTCCTAATAAGCGTAAGGAGGATAAGTCGCGAGCATTGGGATAATGTTCGCCCTGTTTGATAAAGGCACGAATGGCAGTGGGAGCAGTATAGAAAATGGTCACCCCATATTTTTCCACGACATCCCAGAGACAGCCGGGATTAGAAGGACGAGGTGCTCCTTCATACATGACAGTAGTTGCACCATTAGAGAGCGGACCATAGACAATATAGCTATGTCCGGTAATCCAGCCGACATCAGCGGTACACCAATAAACATCTGTTTCTTTGAGGTCGAACGCCCATTTGAGGGTGGTATGGGTATAAAGATTGTAACCGGCGGTTGTATGAACCACCCCCTTGGGTTTGCCGGTGGTACCCGACGTATAAAGGATGAAAAGCAGATCTTCACTGTCCATCTTTTCAGGGGGACAATGAGCCGAAACGCCGGCTTTGAGGTCATGCCACCAGTGATCGCGTCCTGGTTCCATATGGATTTTTTCTTCGGTGCGTTGCACAACGAGGACATTATCCACACTGGGAGCTGCATTATTCGCAATTGCTTTATCCACTTCCAGCTTGAGGGAAACCACTTTATCTTTACGGAAGCCACCATCAGCAGTGATCACTAATTTTGCCTCCGCATCAATCAGACGGGTTTTTAGTGCTTCGGCACTAAATCCACCAAACACAACACTGTGGGGTGCGCCGATTCGAGCACAAGCTAACATCGCGATCGCGGCTTCGGGAATCATCGGCAGGTAAATTGCAACGCGATCGCCTTTTTGCACGCCTAATTGCTTTAAAACATTTGCCATCAGACAAACTTCCCGATGCAGCTGCGCATAAGTATAGGTACAAGAATCCCCTGGTTCTCCTTCCCAAATTAACGCGGCTTTATTTTTGCGCCAGGTGGTGAGATGGCGATCTAAACAATTATAGGAAATATTGAGTTTGCCACCGACAAACCATTTGGCAAAAGGCGGATTCCAATCGAGAACTTGATCCCACTTTTCAAACCAGTCGAGTTCTTGTTCGGCTAAGTCAGCCCAGAATTGCTCTGGGTTTTCTTTTGCTGCTGTATAAAGTTCTTGATATTCGGCTTGGCTTTTAATATGGGCTTGTTGGGCAAATTCTTGAGAGGGAGTAAATAAACGTTTTTCTTGTAATATTGATTCAATTGTAGGTTGTGACATCAGCTTTTTTAACTAGGCGTAGTTTTCCTTGATCAATTGTAGGCATCAACCCTTCTCTCCTCATTCTTACTGCAAGAAAAATCAATAGCTTTTAGGATAATGAGGCTACTCTTCTTTTCTCATATTCTAGGGAGAACAGCGATCTTCAGGAATCTTATTGAAAAGGAGAGCAATAAAGAACATAATTAAAACGGAAACTAAAAACATATTGGTAGCCTAAATTTTTTATTTCTTCCGATTAGGCTCCTCTTAGATTAGCTGATTCTGCTCTTTGGATGCAAAACTTGCATTAAATTCTTGGAAAATTATTCAGTTGCTGTTTCTTGCTTAGATGCTTGAACACTCGTTTCAATCGCGTCTAAGGTTTTAATGACAAGGCGTTTGGCTTGTAGTTGCCAGCCCCATTTTTGAATTTGGTAAGCCGCATAAAACCCAATTGCAGTAGCAATGAAATCAAGAGGTTGTTGCGAGGAAATGCCAAAGAGCAACCCTAATCCACCAATGCCCCAAAAAGGAAGAGCAACCGTTTGCCGATTTTCTTCTACTACTCTTGCTAGGAAGTTTTGAGGGATTTCTGCGGCAATTTGATCTCGAATCGCTTTTTGTTCAGGGTAAGGGACAACAAAACTAAACGTACGGCGTAATTTCTCAATTTTACGTGCTTCGGTGCTATATTCAGTCAGTTCGTTTTCTGCTGTCCAGATTAATTTTTCCGCTTGTTGATTCATCGTCAGCGCGATCGCGTTAAGTGGATAACTCCATTATCCCCTATCACCATCCAGAAATTGTCTTGTTTTGCTACTTTTCCCTGATTTTGGCAGGAAATTAGTCACCTCTACTTGATCAAAAACGAGTAATATCACGGTAGTATTAGTAATGCAGAAATCAAATGCTCTTTAGTGATCTTAAGTTATACATAGTACCTAGTGAGTGAACAAGCATGAGTGTGAATATCCAACAGCAAACGTTAACCGAAGAACAAACACCAGAAACACCTGCGGAAGAAACGCCTCCTCAAGCCGAAGCTGAAGAGGAAACCCCTAGTGAATCAGAAGCTAGAGAAGAAACTTCATTGGAAGGTCGTTTATTAGGTACTGATGGTGACGATACTTTTGTCGCTCCTGCGGAAGGTATTGTTACGGCCTCGATAACTGCACTGGGAGGTAATGACAAAATTACCGGGATGGGAGAATCCGACGGTATTTATAATAGTGCTATTCATGGCGGCAGTGGGAATGACATTATCACAGGGATGGGAGAGTCCAATGGGATTTGTTACAGTACAATTGCTGGCGGAAACGGTAATGATGAAATTATTGCTAAGGGCAAATCTCACGGTATTGATAACAGTACAATCAAGGGCGGTAGCGGCAATGACAAAATTATTGCCACTGGAGACGCCAATGGCATCTTTAACAGTACGATTGATGGTGGCGAGGGTGATGATATTATCAGCTCTAACAGTATCTTTAACAGTACGATTAAGGGGGGTAGGGGTGATGATACCTTCGACACGCAAAGTGGTATAGGGAGTATTATGGGGGGTGAAGACAACGACCTTCTAATTCTGGAGGGTTTAAAGTCGGGCTATGATTTTATGGAGATAGACCCAGAAAATCTCAATGTCTATATTATGCAATCTGACACTAGTACGTTCTTAAATGTCAGCGAAGTAGAGCACTTCCAATTTGCAGACA
>CAZAYV010000060.1:0-21769 GCA_964489465.1 uncultured Dactylococcopsis sp.
ATATCAGAGGAAGAAATCGCTTGCGCGATCGCGCTTTTGATTAAGTCTGGATCATCGCGAATAATCCCCAGTGGAATCGGAACTGCCCCTTGCGCTTTCACCAACTCCTTTAAAGCAGATTGATTAGAGTCCACCAACTGTCCTCGCTGTAATTTTTCTTCTGGAGTAATTAACTCATTGCCAGTGGAAAAAAGACTCACTCTTGGGGGACAATACACCGAAATTTCTTGACATTGCATGGCTGCTAAAATAGCAATTTCTGGCGCGCCAATGGGAATTCCTGAGGGTAATAAGGGCTGTTGTGCTTGATAGAAACTTCCTTTTTGGCGAACAAACTGTCCTGGTGTTGCTGCAGAAAAGATTTGTACTTGCTTGCCTTGCTGTTGCGTATCTTCTTGCATGACAATGGTATCGGCACCCAACGGTAAAATACCGCCAGTAAAAATCCGCGCCGCTTCTCCGCTTTGCAACTCGTGACGCGGCGGAACCCCAGCCGGGATTTCTTCGACAATATCGAGAGTAACGGGTTGGTCAGGACTCGCTTGAGACAGATCGCGCGATCGCGCTGCGTATCCATCCATTGCCGAATTATCCTCATGGGGATAGTCCAACTCACTGCGAATCCGAGTCGCAAGAATTCTCCCGGCTACTGCCTCTAAACTCACCGGTTCTGCTGCCGTGAGGGGTTTTACCTGCTCTAAAATTAGGTTTTCTGCCTCTGAGACCGATAACATCAAATTCTGCTTTGATTTACTGCTTGTTCGACCATTGTGACCTAATGTTTTGATGTTAACTTAAGCCATTGCTTTTAAGAGACTGCAACTGAAGTTCGTGCGTCAAGCTGAAACTTGAGCTTTTGCTTGCCGTAGAGATTCAATGGTACTGATGGTATGCGCGATCGCGCGATCCATGTCTTCACTGGTGGTAAAACGTCCCAAACCAAACCGAATTGAAGCGTTAGCAAGAGATTTATTCCTTCCCAGGGCAGTGATGACATGGGAAGGGGCAGTGAATTGCGAAGAACAGGCGGAACCGGAAGAAACGGCAATTACTGGCTGTAACCCCAAAATAAGCGCCGTTCCATCGACTCCGGCGATGCTAATATTTAAGTTTCCCGGGAGGCGTTGAGTGGGATGACCATTGAGATAAACCCCTTCCAGTTGCGATAATTCTTGCCAAGCGCGATCGCGCAATTTGGCTTGTCGTTCTCCTTCTGCTTCCATTTCCGCTAAACCGAGTTCCACTGCTTTCCCAAAGCCAACAATTTGCGGCGGATAGAGGGTTCCAGAGCGGAAATTCCGTTCTTGTCCACCCCCTTGGATTTGTGACGCTAAACGGACTTTCGGCTGGCGACGACGGACATAGAGTGCCCCAATCCCTTTTGGACCGTAGACTTTATGGGCCGTTAGGGACATTAAATCGATATTCATTGCTTCCACATCCAGAGGAATTTTACCAATCGCCTGTGCGGCATCGGTATGAAAAAGGACTTCTTTTTCCCGACAAATTTGCCCAATTTCTGCTAGGGGTTGTAAAACGCCAATTTCGTTGTTCGCAGCCATCACAGACACCAGAATAGTATCTTTGCGAATCGTTTCCTTTAATGCGGCTAAATCAATCAGTCCATCTTCTCCCACGGGGAGGAAGGTCACCTCAAACCCCAAACTTTCTAGATACTGACATGGATCCAGCACGGCACGATGTTCTGTGGCAACGGTAATAATATGTTGCCCTTGACTGAAATAAGCTTCCGCCACCCCTTTAATCGCTAAATTATTCGCTTCTGTTGCGCCACTGGTAAAAATAATTTCCTCAGGTGATGCCTGAATCCCAGCAGCAATTATTTCTCTGGCTTGTTTGACCCCTGCTTCAGCTTCCCAACCATAGGCATGAGAAACACTAGAGGGATTGCCAAAATGCTCGGTAAAATAGGGCAGCATCGCGTCTAACACTTGCGGATCAACCGGTGTTGTGGCGTGACAGTCAAAATAAATTGGACGTTGCATGATCAATTTTGGGTTAGCAGTCATCTCTTTTTATTGTTGCGTAATTCAATCAACACAGTCAGATTAGTTTTATAGCGTAATAAAAATCACTTATTTTTCTTTTTCTGAGAGAAAAGCGGGATTAGTTTTAAAACTTTCCTAAAGCCGATTGATCGCTGTTAGAGCAGTCAATTTCAAGACTGATGGGCATAATTTGGGTTTATTGGCGACAGTTTGTCTTCAAAGTGGGGTATATACTGACTAAGCAAAATTGAGCGAAAATACCCATGAGCTGGAGGATGGTATACCATGGTACGAGTTGCAATTAATGGCTTTGGCAGAATTGGACGGGCGTTTATGCGCATTGCGCACCCTTACCCAAATGTAGAGGTGGTCGCAATTAATGATATTGCAATTGCCAGTGATCAAGCGGCGTATATGTTGAAATATGATTCGGTTTATCGTCGTTATCCCGGTAAGGTTGACTGCAATGAACAAGGCTTAGTCATTGATGACAAAAATATTCCAATTTTGGCAGAAAAAGACCCCGCTGCTTTGCCTTGGAAAGATATGGGCATTGATGTCGTGATTGAATCAACTGGCGTTTTCAGTAGTGCCGAGAAGGCTGGTCTTCATGTCAGTGCGGGTGCAAAACGGGTGATTATTAGTGCCCCGGCAAAAGGGGGAGATGTACCGACGGTAGTGCATGGGGTGAATGATGAGACGATTGATCCTGAGCGCGATCGCGTCATTTCTGCTGCTTCTTGCACGACCAATTGTCTGGCTCCCATTGCTTCCATTTTAGACAAAGAATTTGGCATCGAAAAAGGGTGGATGACTACGGTTCACGCTTACACCGCAGATCAACGGGTGGTCGATATGGCCCATAATAGCTGGACGCGAGGACGCACGGCTGCTCAGAATATTGTTCCGACCAGTACCGGGGCGGCAGTAGCAGTGGGTTTGGTCTTACCGCAACTCAAAGGTAAACTGGATGGCATTGCCTTGCGAGTGCCGACACCAACGGGATCAGTTGTCGATCTCAACGCGGTGCTGGGAACAGCCGTTGCTGCTGAGGATATCAATGCCGCGTTCAACAAGTACGCGGAAGGAGAAATGAAAGACATTTTGGCAACCAGCGAATGGCCCTTAGTTTCTTCCGATTGTGTCCAAGATCCCCATTCCTCGATTGTTGATCTCAGTTCAACTAAAGTGATGGATGGGAATTTTGTGAAAATTCTCGCTTATTACGACAACGAGTGGGGATATAGCAATCGTCTGGTTGATTTAGCAGCGGCGATGTAACGTCCATTTATAAGGATCAGTTGGGGCGGACGGTGTTCGCCCTGAAACGCAATTGAATTGACCACAGAGACTACCGCTTAATCTTTTTCATCGGGCATGACTAAAACCGCTGCACCGTTAATTTCACCCACTCGTAACGCATGAAGGGCTTCATTGGCGGCAGCTAAAGGAAAGGCGGTTACTTCTGTGCGAATGGGGATCTGTGGGGCTAACGCCAAAAACTCCTCCCCATCTTGCCGGGTGAGATTGGCAACGGAACGGACAACCCGTTCTTCCCATAAAATCCGATAGGGAAAACTAGGAATATCACTCATATGAATGCCAGCACAAACAACAATTCCTCCCTTTGTTAATGTTTTGAGAGCAGCAGGAACCAGTTGACCCACTGGCGCAAAAATGATCGCCGCATCTAACATATCTGGTGGCATTTCATCTGATCCCCCTGCCCAAACGGCACCCAAATCACGAGCAAATGCTTGTCCTTTGGTGTCTCCGGGGCGAGTAAACGCATAAACTTGGCGCTGCTGATAGTTCGCCACCTGAATCAGAATATGGGCAGCGGCACCAAAACCGTAAAAGCCAATTGTTTGGGCCTCTTCTGTCATGCGATAAGAACGATAGCCAATTAGTCCCGCACACAGTAAAGGGGCAGCTTGTAAGTCAGGGAATCCTTTGGGGATGGCAAAGCAAAATTGTTCATCAGCGACCGCATATTCAGCATAACCGCCATTGAGATCGTAACCGGTAAACAAAGCGCGATCGCACAAGTTTTCTCTTCCTGCCCGACAATAACGACAGCAGCCGCAGGTCTGACCCAACCACGGGACACCCACCCGCGTTCCGACCGAAAATTGACTCACTTGACTACCCGTTTCGACTACTGTCCCCACAATCTGATGACCCAAAACCAGAGGCAGCTTAGGGTCAGGCAGTTCCCCATCGACAATATGCAAATCCGTGCGACAGACACCACAAACTTGGACCTTGAGTAGAATTTGTTTCGGTTCCGGTTTAGGCACAGCGAGTTCAGCCTCTCGTAAGGGTTGACCCACTTTTTCTAAAATCATCGCACGCATCGCACTCACCCCCAAAGGTATGATGGTTTCTTTAATCTAGGAACTGCTAGTTACCAGTTCAGGTTGTTGCTGCCGCACCGATTCTCCTGTGAGAAGTTCCACCACATCCATGCCATTGTTAATGACCCCTGGCACGCTGGGATAGCCAGCACTCGCTCCCACCAGAAAAAGATTAGGCAATTCGGTCTTATATCCGAGACGATTTAAACCAATCTGTTGCGGAATCAGATTAGCACCGTACATATTACCTTGCGGTTGTCCAAGATAGTATTCACTGGTTGTGGGGGTTCCAAAGACTTTCATGCGAATATATTGATCAATATCAGGCACTAAATCTCTGACGCTAGCCATGACTTCTTTATACGTCTCCCGTTTTTTGGCTTTGTAAGCTTTTAAATCAGTTGCGTGAAGTTCCTGAAAAGGCTTGTAGGGACAAACGGTAGCAATTTCTAAAACATGATGACCGGCTGGTGCCATACCTGGTTCACGGGACTTCAAGGTCGGACAGGACAAGAAGAGCCAAGGGTGCTCTAAATTGCCTTGCAGTTGCTGTTGATAGGCTTGGTTGAGATCGCTGTTTGGATAATACCAAATATTCCAGTTGCCAATTCCATAGCGATGCGGATCAAATCGAGTATCCAAACCCAGATAAATATTAAATGCACTTGCGGAGTATTCATAGCCAGTCAGGCGCTGATACTCCTGTCGGCTAACTGCTTGGGGATCATGCATCAGTTCCACGGTTAATTTGGGGTCGAGGTCGCTGATATAGGCAATATCGGCTTGATAGGTTTCTTCCCCGGCGGTGATGCTTTTTACCTGATGATTTTCCACTTCAATATGCTGTACAGGGGTGGAATACTTGACAATTCCCCCGCCCTCAGTAATGGCAGAGACAATGGTATCGACTAAATCTTTAAAGTGATGCTGAGGGTAGTAGGCTCCTTCTGCATAGTCAAAAACCAACGACGCATGAGTAAGAAGGGCGATTTTTGAGGGGGGTAAACCATAGTCTCCACTTTGACCAGCTAATAAGGCTTGGAGTTTCGGGGATAGTCCAATGCGATCATAGAGGTTTTGTAAGGTCCAGTTGCGTTTGGTGAATAAATGCCAATATTTCGGTAACGAGAGCCAATCAGACCAGTCGAGATTGAACCACTGCAACCCTTCGCTATTTAACCGTTGTATATCTTGATGTAATTGCTTAATTTCATCACAGTAAAGATTGATTTCCCGGGCTTCTTCAGGAAAATGAGTGATGAGCCGATCGCGGAATTTTTCCCAATTCAAAGGAATCCGAAAATCAACTTCTGGCGTAATCACGCGGTCGATGCAATCTGAATCGAGGGAATTAAAGGGAACGTGACGATTGATATAGTTGAAAAATTGTTGGACCGTTTGCCCTTCGCCACACTGATAGATATAGTGAACATCGGCACAGAAGCGATACTCGCCATAATCAAAGGTATGACAACATCCTCCAGGAAGGTAATGTTGCTCTAACACAGCGACCTGATATCCTTGGCGGGTGAGACAAGCTGCTGCGGATAATCCGCCTAAGCCAGCGCCTAAAATGACATAATCATAGTTTTTCATGTTCTCCTCCTGTTGAGCTTTGAAACTCACGCCAGTTTCGATCAACGTTTGACGATCACTCCTGTCAAACAGAAGCATCCTTTTCTTTAATCTCCCGCCACTAGAGTAAAACAACGGCTTGGCGCAACCTACCTTTGGGGAATTACTGAGATGGGCTTAAGTTGCGGTTCATTTGGGAGTGAGACAGGTTTAATTGCTCTGGAGGCGGATCATTTCTTTCCTTTGTTTCTATCTTAAAATTGATTGCGTTTAATTATTAAAAAAGTACTAATTTCTGTAAACTTTGTTACAAAATATGTCATCATTCGGCTGGAATTGAGAGCAAGAAAAATCTCTCAGCTTGTGCAATTCAGCAAGTAGATTTTATTTAACTTGTATCCCATGACCGGTTAACTCAGTAATCCAAAATTCAAGAGTGGCATCCTTAAGCTTTGACTTCACTGCCTTGACAATATTTTCTGCAACGGCAGTAGGAGGACATAAGGCAAAGACGGTAGGACCACTCCCTGACATCATGGCCCCCAGAACTTCTTTTTCTTCCTGAAACGCGGCTTTCAAGGCTTCTACTTGCGGATAAGCCGGGAACACCACTTTCTCTAAATCGTTATAGAGAAGTTGCCCAATTTTAGGGTAATTTTGTTGCGCGATCGCGCTGACCAAGTTAGCCGAATGCGCCTGTTTTCTTCCCGCTTCTACCTGTTCTGGCTGCTGAAAATAGGTCTGTTCAAACTGTTGACGATAGGTTTGATACGCCCAAGCGGTGGAAACATATAAATTGCGATGTTTAGCCAGAATCACTTTTGTCTCGCGCAACTCATCCAACGGCCAAATTTCTTCTCCTCGTCCTAAGGCGAGGGCAGTTCCTCCCTCTAAACAAAACGGAATATCAGATCCGAGTTGACTGGCTAAGGTTTGTAATTCCGGCTGCGTTAATCCTAATTTCCAGAGCAAATTCATCCCTACTAAAACCGCCGCGGCATCCGTTGAACCCCCGGCTAATCCGGCTGCTACGGGAATATTCTTTTCAATGCTGATGTCAACCCCGCCATATTGCGCGTAAGATTGGGGATACTCTTGGCACATCAACTGTGCTGCTTTGTAGGCAATATTATCTACTCCCAAGGGAACATCCGGATTTTCACAATGGAGATGAATGTCTTGGGTGCTACCGGCATAGAGATGAATCCGATCTTCTAAACCGATTCCCTGGAGAATCATCACTAACTCATGATAACCATCCGCGCGATCGCCGATAATTTCCAGGTGAAGATTAATTTTTGCCGGTGCAGTCAGTGTGTAATGGCGCATTGATGAGTCAATCTAATTGATAACTAAGCCTAACCCAGTTTGACACCCTCAGCGTAGGTGCAAAGAGGCTTATTCTTTATTGTTCCAGAATGAGTCGCCTTCGTACAGCGTATATTCGTTCGCAGTTACTTCCATCTATCATTCGTGGGGGCGTTCAGAAGTCGATGCGTGAGTACCTGGACATCCGCATTCAGGAAAGCACCATTACACCTGTTGACCAAGCTGGGCGAGAGTTGCTGCTTGCGAAAGCTAGCCATAGCCAAGCTGCTCTATGGAGCTATGCCCAGCAAGTGGTCGAGCAGGTCCCAAATCCTGTTATATCCTTTCTGTTTGCGGTTGCTACAATCTATGGCTTAGACTATTTGCTAACGTGGAACTGTAAACATATTGCAAACGCTCAAATTCAGAAAAAGTTGGCTCAGATTAGTTTTGATGCTGGGTACGAGTTGCCCCCAGTTTGTACACCCTACGAATTAATGGTAATTTAGAAATGTGGAGAGATGAGATTTTAGAGGAAATCTATCAGATTCGAGAGGAACATGCAAAGGCATTCAATTATGATTTGAAGGCGATTTGTGATGATTTGCAGAAACGACAAGCAGCAAGTGGTAGGAAAATCATTTCTAAACCTCTTCGACAGCCTCGCCAACGGCATAACAAGTCGCTGCATCCGACCGGATAAAAGCTATTTGCTGAGAGTCAAGAGTTGTTGGCGGCAGGTGAGCTTAGTCGTTGATAAGCCTTTAATGCTCAGAAAAAGCTCTCTTAAAATACTAATAACCAACTCTGCCGGATCAGTAGATAATAAGAGAAGATGCCCTTGCGGAAACTCTCGCGCTAAATATCTGGAAAAACTGCAAGAAACAGTAGTTTTTCCCATGCTTCCCTTTGCACTATCAAGCGTAAGTTGTCAATTGTTATTAGGGTTGCAGGATGAATTGGCATGGAGTTGGTTTTTACATGACCAATGCCAAAACAACCAAAACCTTGTGAATACTGCCAAACCGTTGTCACTTTACGCTACCGCATTCAGTTTGACCAGAGTGATCGCTGGTATTTAGTCTGCCCAGATTGTTGGTCAAAACTCAGTGCGAATAATCCTTACTATCGTTACGGCGGAACTTGGAAGGTAAAATGAAACCAGCATCCCCATCAACGCTAATTATTGGTTATGGCAATACCCTCCGTCGAGATGATGGCGTTGGCTTAAAAGTCGCCACAGAAGTGGAAAAATTAGGGGTCTCTGGAACACAATCCCTATCCCTACATCAACTGACCCCTGAACTGGCTGCCACGATTGCCGAAGTGGATCGCGTGATCTTTGTGGATGCCGGGATTAATTCTGATACCGTTCAATTCCAAGCGATTCAGCCGGAAGAGGCAACCGGAACCCAGATGGGGCATTTTTGTGATGCGCGATCGCTGCTTGCCCTCAGTCAAATTTTATACCACTACGCCCCCCAAGCTTGGTTAATTACTATTCCAGCGGTAGATTTTGACTTTGGGGAACAGTTTTCTCCACTGGCAGAAAACGGGGTAACCCAAGCCTTAACAATCATTGAAAACTTGCTCAGCGTTCCAGAATGAGTTGGCTTGGTTAGGGAGAAATTAAGACTCTTTCTAGAATTTTGTAACATTTGACCCGTTTACGCTGGTTACCGTTTAGATTAAAAGTATCAATCCTATCAATTATTTAACTGGGAAGGAAAGGAAGTTTTTGATGGGTTGTTCCCTGAAATATATTTCAGCAGATTTCTGGATCCTGTTATTAATCAGTATGCGATCCAGAAAGTTTCTTGCTATCTCGGGAAAATCAACGGAAGATTTCTGCATATCATTATTACTGAAAATGAATAACAATATGACAACTACCAGTGGCAAATGTCCAGTGATGCACGGCGGTGTTACGACAATTAGCATGTCCGATCAGGAATGGTGGCCCAAGGCACTCAACCTCGATATTCTGCATCAGCACGATAACAAGACCAATCCGATGGGAAAAAGCTTTAACTATCGGGAAGAGGTCAAGAAACTTGATTATGATGCGCTCAAGAAAGACCTGCACGCACTAATGACGGATAGCCAGGACTGGTGGCTAGCGGACTGGGGTCACTATGGTGGGTTAATGATCCGCATGTCCTGGCATGCGGCAGGTACCTATCGTATCGCTGATGGCCGCGGGGGTGCCAGTACCGGTAACCAGCGTTTTGCGCCCATCAACTCCTGGCCAGACAACGTAAATCTGGACAAGGCGCGTCGTCTACTCTGGCCAATTAAGAAGAAATACGGCAACAAGCTCAGTTGGGCTGATCTGATTGCCTACGCGGGCACCATCGCCTATGAATCCATGGGGCTAAAGACCTTCGGCTTTGCCTTTGGACGGGAAGATATCTGGCATCCCGAAAAAGATATCTACTGGGGGTCGGAGAAAGAATGGCTCGCGCCCAGCGACAATCCCCACAGCCGCTATTCCGGTGAACGGGAGCTCGAAAATCCGCTGGCTGCCGTGATGATGGGGCTAATCTACGTCAACCCCGAAGGCGTGGACGGCAATCCCGACCCACTCAAGACCGCCCATGATGTGCGTGTGACCTTTGCCCGGATGGCGATGAATGACGAGGAAACCGTCGCCCTTACCGCTGGCGGACACACGGTGGGTAAATGCCACGGGAACGGCGATGCTGCGTTGCTCGGTGCGGAACCCGAAGCCGCTGATATCGAAGAACAGGGCTTGGGTTGGATCAACAAGACCCATCATGGCATTGGTCGCGATACCGTGACTAGTGGCATTGAAGGCGCCTGGACGAGATATCCCACCCGATGGGACAACGGCTATTTCCACCAACTTCTCAATTACGATTGGGAACTGAAGAAGAGCCCGGCTGGTGCTTGGCAGTGGGAACCCATCAATATCAAAGAAGAAGACAAGCCTGTTGATGTCGAAGATCCCACAATCCGCCACAACCCAATCATGACCGATGCCGACATGGCGATAAAGATGGATCCTGAATATCGGCAGATCTCCGAGCGGTTCTACCATGACCCCGAATACTTCGCTGACGTCTTTGCGCGGGCATGGTTCAAACTGACCCACCGGGATATGGGGCCAAAGTCTCGCTACATCGGTCCCGATGTGCCGCAAGAAGACCTGCTCTGGCAGGATCCGATTCCCGCCGGGAACACTAACTACGATGTTCAGGCGGTGAAGGACAGAATTGCCACCAGCGGTCTGACCATCAGCGAAATGGTTTGCACCGCCTGGGACAGCGCCAGAACTTTCCGGGGGTCGGACAAGCGCGGGGGCGCGAACGGCGCACGGATTCGCTTGGCCCCGCAGAAAGATTGGGCAGGCAACGAGCCGGCACGTCTGGCCAAAGTGCTAGCCATACTGGAAGGCATGGCGGCGGATACCGGTGCCAGCGTCGCAGATGTCATCGTCCTCGCAGGTAACGTTGGTATTGAGCAGGCGGCTAAAGCTGCTGGCTTTGAAATTACCGTTCCCTTCTCCCCTGGCCGTGGCGACGCAACGGAGGAATTGACCGATCCTGAATCGTTTGCAGTGCTGGAACCGGTCCATGATGGCTACCGTAACTGGCTCAAGAAGGACTACGCCGTCAGCGCCGAAGAGCTCATGCTTGATCGCACGCAACTGATGGGGTTGACCGCTCCTGAAATGACAGTGCTGGTTGGCGGTATGCGCGTGTTGGGTACCAACTATGACGGCACCAAGCACGGTGTCTTTACTGATCGCGAAGGCATACTGACCAACGACTTCTTCGTGAATCTGACGGACATGAACTACATCTGGAAGCCAGCAGGTAATAACCTGTATGAAATCCGCGATCGCGAGACCGATCAAGTCAAGTGGACGGCGACACGAGTGGATCTTGTCTTCGGCTCCAACTCCATCCTGCGTTCCTATGCTGAAGTCTACGCGCAGGATGACAACAAGGAAAAATTCGTGCAGGACTTCGTGGCAGCATGGACAAAGGTGATGAATGCTGACCGCTTTGATTTGGCTTAAGTCTTAATACGCATCCCCGCGCTGCTCATCATTGCGGTGTGGGGATATAGTATGTAGCTGTAGCCAGACTGAGGCTTAAAAGTTGCCACAGAAGCCGAAAAATTAGGATTTTCTAGAACGCGATCGCTTTTTATACAATTACGCCCCCCAAGCTTTGTTAATTACCATTCCGGTGGTGGATTTTGACTTTGGAGAACAGTTTTCTCCGCTGGCAGAAAACGGGATAACCCAAGCCTTAAAAATCATTGAAAAATTGCTCAGCACAGAGACAAATCCGCTAGGCTGAAATTAATATCCAATGTTTTCCCTTGACTAACGGGACGGGACGATTGATCATGCACGAAGTGGGAATCATGGAGCAATTGCTCGCGATCGCGACCGAACACGCTCACCAGGAAGGGGCAAGTTGCATTCATACCATTAAAGCGCGTGTCGGAGATTTATCAGGTGTTGTTCCTGAAGCCTTAGCCTTCGCCTTTGATGTTACGGCAAAAGGAACCATTGCTGAATCAGCAAGCTTTGAAATTGAGCGCGTACCAGCCCAATGTTATTGCACTACCTGCCAGCAATTATTTCAACCCAACACTTGGATTCATGAATGTCCCCACTGCCATGAAATGAGTTATGACATTCGGCAAGGGAAAGAATTGGAACTTATTTCTTTGGAGATTTCTTAACTATGTGTGAAAACTGCGGTTGCGCTAACTCTACGGGGAATGTTCACTTCCATACTCACAACGCACCTCACCTGAGTCAACCCCGCCAAGTTGAAGTTCAGGAAGCGATCCTTGCTAAAAATGACCATCTCGCCGATCATTTACGCCAAAAATTCCACCAGCAAGGGATTATCACCCTCAATCTTTTATCTTCTCCTGGTTCTGGGAAAACTAGCCTCATTGAGCGCACCTTAACCGATCTCGGGCCTGACATTTCTATAGCGGTAGTTGTCGGCGACCTAGAAACGGATAATGATGCCCAACGGTTGCGCGGAAAAGGAGCATCAGTTGTACAAATCACCACAGGAAGTGTTTGTCATCTAGAAGCCAATATGGTGGAAACTGCCCTTGCAAAAATCAACTTAGATGGTGTGCAACTCCTTTTCATTGAAAATGTGGGCAATTTAGTTTGTCCAGCTGCTTATGATTTAGGAGAGAGTGCCAGAGTTGTCTTGCTCTCAGCAACAGAAGGAGAGGATAAACCGCTCAAATATCCCACTTTGTTCAAAACGGCTGATGTGGTAGTTCTCAGTAAAATGGACATTGCCGAAGCAGTAGGATTTGATCGTGATTTAGCCATTGAGAATGTCAAGAAAATTGCCCCCCAAGCTGAAATTTTAGAACTCTCAGCGCGATCAAATCTAAGATTGGGTAACGATTCGATTCAATCGCGCACTGGACTAGAAAGCTGGTACGACTATTTGCAACAACAGTATCAAACAATCTCCAGCAAAAAGACAAGTCTCGAAGCAATCAAGCCGACCAGTGAAATGACATTCTCAACCCTAAAATGAAGAGGCGTCAATTGGTTCTTGATCGGACAACGCCTAGAGTAATGATTAACTCACTCTTCGCCCTAATAAAACGGGACAGTTAGCGTAAACTCGAACGTAATCAGATAAAGAAGTTCCTAAAAGACGATCTAAATCTGGTAACGTTCTTGCAACAGTAGGACGACGTTCGGGTGAACCCAGCATCAATAAATCAACCTTATTTTCCTCTGCTATTTCACACAAAGTTGGACCGGGTTTACCACCAGCAACAATTCCTTTGTAATTGACCCCTTGTCTTTTGGCTTGCTCAATCACAGGTGCAAGGACAGCAGTTTTGTGAGCTTGTTCGCCAGATAAAACTTCATCTTTCTCCATCGCAGGATCAACTTGCACGAGCAATAATTGACCGGAAGGAATATCCTTTAAGAGAAACAATGCTAACTCTAGACAGTACTGAGCATCAGGAGATTGATCCACTGCGACCATAATTCGTTTCAGTCGCGTCACATAGATGTCATCTTTAACCAGTAGCATGGGGCGCGTTGAAAGTTGAAAGACATATTGACTGACTGAGTTTTCTAGAATCGACTCCAAGCGCTTTAACCCCCGTGAGCCCATGATAATTAGGTCAGCTTCCATCTCTTCCGCGATTTCGCAAACCGTGGTTTTCGGGTCTCCTTGACGCAAAACGGTAGAAACCTGGGTTGGATCAAGGTGCATGCGTTGAATCGCACCAGCAACCACTTTTCCCCCTTCCTCCCATTTTTCCATCATGGCTTCACTTGTAGTTTGTGGGGGAACAACGTGCAAAATCGTGATTGAGGAATTCTTAAGAGATGGCAGTTGTAATAAATACTGCAACATTTCTTCGGAATGACCAGTTCCCGAGTCAGCTAGCAAAATTTTATTAAGCATAGTTAAATTTCCCCTCCCAATTGATTACAAACGGATAACGCTAAGCCAGGGTCTCACCTAAGCCCATATATGTTTACCAATACCATGATTAGGGAGTTTCTGCTTCTCAAACTGTAATGACTTTTAAAACTTGCTCATCATTGCGATCAGTTAGCGATATTGAAAAGTCTCATCCAACCGATTTAGGGTTTTTATTCAGATCAATTGCCGTCTGCTTAATATTTTGTTACAACAGAAGGGACTCTCAAATTTCAAGATTAAGTGCAATTTGGTGAGGACTCGGCGCCGAAAAGATAGTTTGACAGGGTTTCTAGCCGAAAAGCCTGTTTTTGCTACAGCGAAAAACGCGCATGAGACATTTTTCCTTTCCTATCTTGTACAGATGTTCTTAACGGCTTCTGTACAATTCAGTTTTCACAACGGAGGTTTTCATGATTGGTGGCTTAGCCGATTTTCAAAATAAGGGTAGTGACTGGGGAGAGAATCTTCTCAATAGTGTTGCAACTAATACTCTTCGCCACCTGTTTACTCGCTGTGATGATTTAAAGGTGCAGGTCCGCTGTCATCCTTCTAGTAAGCTCTTACAGGGGAGTATTGATAGTTTTGATATGAGTGGGAAAGGGTTGGTGATTCGTAAAGCATTTCGCACTGAGGAAATGTGGTTTGAAACGGATGCCGTTGCGATTGACTTTAGCTCGGCATTAAAAGGTAAAATTGCGCTGAAACAACCAACGCAAGCGATTGCACAAGTCAAACTCTTAGAAGAAGATATCAATGTTGCTTTTAAAGCGGAACTTGTCAAAAAGCGCCTCGAGAACTTAACCGCCCCTCAATTAACTGAATTTTCTAAAGGTGACCCAGTTTCTTTTACTGAGATTAACTTAACCTTACTCCCTCAAAACCAAATCCAATTGGATGCTAATGCCAATTTAGGGCAAGCAGGAGTAATTCCAGTTAGTCTAACTTGTACCCTAGGACTGGAACGCCGACGCAAGCTCTTGTTTAAGAACATTCAGTTCCAAGCCAATAATGTTCCTCAAGAACATCGAGCAACAAGCGAAAAACTGACAGAAATTCTGGGGGAAATTTTAAACAATATGATTGATTTAGATAGCTTCAATCTTGATGGTGTCAAAATGCGCATTAACCGTTTAGAAACCCAAGGCAAAGCTTTAGTGTTTAGTGGTTATGCTCAAATTGACCATGTTCCTCGTGTCGGATAAAAAACAGAGTTTGAGAACGGCTGGAAAATTGCCGTTTTCACACTCTACTGTGATCCTAAAAGCAATTTCACCTCCTGCCTCTAAAACAGACAGGAATTTTAATTTGCTGTTTAAGTAAGTCGGGATGGCAGGATTTGAACCTACGACATCCTGCTCCCAAAGCAGGCGCGCTACCAAGCTGCGCTACATCCCGTTAATTCCTCAGCCATTCTAACGTAGGTTGAAATAAATTGGGAAGTTTTTTAAAAAATTTGTTGTCTGAGGGGAGAAGCCCCTGTTTAAGGTGAAAAAGACTCCTCCTGCCCAAAGCAAAGAGATTATTCAGGATACCAGAACATGCCTTTAATTCCCTCGGGATCAGGAACAAAGCCGAGGCGATGATAAAACTGAACCACTTCAGCATCAGCAAAGAGCGTAATGTTGCTAATATCTTCTTGCCGGAGGCGTTTAATCATATAGTTCATTAACGCTTTTCCCAGTCCTTTTCCTTGAGCTTGAGGATGAACCACCACATCCCAAATGGTTGCATTAAAGGCATGGTCAGAGGTGGCACGGGCAAACCCAATCAAGCGTCTGCTAGCGCCTTTTTCCTCCCACATTGACACTACTAAAAAACTATGTTGCATTGCTTTGCGAACCTTCCGCAGGGGGCGACGAGACCATCCAACGGCATCGCACAGTTCTTCGAGTTCATAAAGGTCAATGGAGCGAGTTGTACTAAAAAGAATTTTGGTATCGTGTTGCGTCTCACCCTTTTTTAGCAAAGTCTCTTCCTCTGATGAAGTTGATGAAGGCGCGATCGCGTTTGAGCTACTATTAAATAAACTTTTCCAAAATGCCATGCGGTCTGCGAGTCGCTTATTCGTTAATTTCTAACCAGGTACATCCTGTAACTGGCTAGTCAGCTTTATCCCTTAAAGCTTCTTAAAAATCATAACATATCCCCCTTTCTGTCAACAGGGCTCTGATTGAGGCCGCCTCAGGATGATTCTAATTTAATCAATCACCCCGATCTAAAAACTGACTTCAATTACTTGTCCATCAAGCCTTGCTCCGCTCTGAAAACCGTTGTCCACGGTTAAATTAAGTTAAGATAGCAATTAAGTTTAACTAGTTTCTTTGATATCCAAATCAGAGTCTTCGTGTGTCTGCCGAATCCTCTACAAGTCACTGTTGACATCAGTAACTATGCCCTCAATCAATATTTCTGGTATAACTCACGCCTATGACTTTCTTCCTGCTCAAATTCAAACCAACACGCCGGTTGTCGTTTTAATTCACGGTTGGTTACTTAGTCGTCAATACTGGCAACCTCTTGTTCAAAATCTTGCTCTCAATTATTCCTGTCTTTGCTACGACTTACGCGGATTTGGTGACTCGCAAGCATCCGATCAACAGGAGAGCAATTATAGTTTGCTGAGCTACGCTCATGACCTCAAAACGTTATTAGAAGAGCTAGATATCAAAGAGGCTTGGTTAGTTGGTCACTCTCTTGGCGGTAGTATTGCCCTGTGGGCAGCTCAGTGCTGTTCAGACCGAGTACGAGGGGTCATTTGTTTGAATGCCGGTGGCGGTGTCTATCTTAAAGAAGAATTTGACCGCTTTCGCCAAGCGGGACAACAATTAATTAAATATCGACCGCAATGGCTACCTTATCTTCCTCTGATTGATGTCTTGTTTACTCGTGCAATGGTTGCTAAACCCCTTGCTCGATGTTGGGGGCGTCAACGGGTCATTGATTTTGTCAAAGCCGATGCCGTGGCAGCAGTGGGTTCCTTATTAGAGTCAACCACGGAAGCGGAAGTTCATCGACTGCCACAACTGGTTTCTCAACTCAAACAACCTGTGTATTTCATAGCGGGAGAAAAAGATCGGATTATGGAACCCAAATATGTAGGCCATCTGGCGAGTTTCCATCATTTATTTCAATGTCAAGGAAAT
Source organism: uncultured Dactylococcopsis sp. (assembly GCA_964489465.1). GTDB lineage: Bacteria > Cyanobacteriota > Cyanobacteriia > Cyanobacteriales > Rubidibacteraceae > Halothece. The sequence goes on from CAZAYV010000060.1 coordinate 16,863, forward strand.
AATCTCATTGAGATTCCTGATTGTGGTCATATGTCAATGGTCGAGAAAACGGAGCAGGTGACAGTAATTTTGGAAGAAATTTTATCGAAACCAGATCCATCCCTTACCGACCCAGGTTAATTGTTCCTGACCTTCAATTATGTTAAGATGTAGTTTGATGTGAGTATTAATTAATGAAAGGATTAGGCAGGAGAGAACCGAACCTTGGAGATTTCAATCGACTCCTCTAAAAAAGCAAAAAGCTCTTGATCAAGGAAAAGGGACGTTTATGGCTTTGTTGAAATGGGAAAAGTGATCCAGAACTCGTAGCTGTCCATGATGCATGATCGAGCCATACTCACGAAGCGACAGCTTTTATCATAAACTTGATTAAGCGTGATCATTCTCTCAAATCTTCAAATTAGGTAAAAAGTTGGATGACCAAAGTAGTTCTCAACAATAATGAACAGATAGAGTCAGCCTTACGTCGCTTTAAACGTAAAGTATCTCAAGCAGGGATTTTTGCTGATATGAAAAAAAATCGGCACTTTGAAACCCCTGCTGAAAAGCGTAAACGAAAAGAAATCAGTCGGCACCGAGAACGTCGTCGATTTCGCAATCGTAGAAATAAGAAGTAGAATTCCATAAGGAGCAACATGGTACAAGCAAAATCGGGCGACACCGTCCAAGTTCGCTACACAGGGAAATTAGCAGACGGCACCGTCTTTGATTCTTCTGAAGGTCGCGAACCTTTAGAATTTGCGATTGGAGAAGGTCAAATTATCCCTGGGTTTGAACAAGCAGTGATTGGCATGGCTGAGGGAGAATCGAAAACGGCAGAAATTCCCTCAGAAGAAGCCTATGGACCCCATCGTCCGGAAATGGTTTTAGAAGTTGACCGCGAACAAATTCCAGAAGATATTGAAGTCCAAACCGGTCAACAGTTGCAAGTGCAGCATCCCAGTGGTCAACAAATTCCAGTCGTTGTCACAGGAGTGGCAGACTCTAAAGTGACTCTCGATGCCAACCACCCGTTGGCTGGTCAAAATTTAACATTTGACATTGAGTTAGTAAAAGTAGCCTCTTAATGTCAGATTAATTATCTGTTTAACGGGTTGAGAAGGGACAAAATACAATGGCAGGTTTGTCCCTTCTCTTTTTTCTGATTAATTAACCGGTGTTCCGCATACCGGCTGCGATCCCATTGAGGGTTAATAACGCTCCTCGCAGTAATTCCTCTTTGCTATAGCGGAAGTGAATCACTTCTGATGCACTTTCATTACTGTACTGGCGCAGACGTTTGATCAGAGAGACTTGTAAGAAGCCTAAGGGAACAATTGTACGATTTCGTAACTGTACTGAACGCTGTAAATCGGGATCCCCATCAAGCAGTTTTTCGTGATTGGTAATGAGACGGACTAATTCACTGGTCAGATAATACTCATGGGAAATTTGTTGAAAAATGCGTTCAAACCGTTCATAATCCTCAGGATTTCCCAGTTCTTTCAGATAATGGTGAGCAATCTGGAGATCAACTTTGGCTAAGGTCATTTCAACTTTGGAAATGACCATGCGGAAAAAGGGCCATTTCCAGTAAAAATAACGAAGCAGCTTGATATTTTGCTCAGATGTTCTTGTTGTATCTTGATATAAAAAGTCTTGCAGTGCCGTCCCAACGCCATACCATGCCGGAAGTAAAAAACGGGTTTGTGTCCAACTAAACACCCAAGGAATAGCGCGCAATGAACTTAAATCTTTTTTCCCACCTTGGCGACGGGCGGGACGGGAACTAATTTGCAGTTGGCTAATTTCTTGAATCGGCGTGACCGAGAGGAAAAAGTCGAGAAAATCCGGTTCTTCATAAATTAAAGCCCGATAATGTTGGCGCGATCGCGTTGCCAAACGCTCCATAATACTTTGCCAAGGATTAATATCATCGAAGCCACTACCCAGCAAACTGGCTTGAATGACAGCTGTGGTTGCGGTTTCTAAATGATACAGCGCCAGTTCAGGAAGGGAATATTTCGAGGCAACCACTTCTCCCTGTTCAGTAATTTTAATCCGTCCATTGATGGTTGAACTCGGTTGAGCAAGAATCGCTTCATACGTTGGTCCTCCCCCTCGTCCCACGGAACCGCCTCGCCCATGAAAAATTCGTAAAGAAACGCCATAACATTGTGCTAAAGTTTGCAGGGCTTTTTGGGCTTTATGAATTTCCCAATTACTGCTTAGGAAACCGGAGTCTTTATTACTATCCGAATAGCCAAGCATCACTTCTTGAATATCATACTGGTCAGTATTTTCCTGACCATATCCTCCCGCTAAGCAAGCCCGATACAATGGGAGTTCAAAGAGAGCTTTCATCACCGAGGGAGCCCGCAGCAAGTCATCAACGGTTTCAAATAAGGGAACGACTTGCAGCGTACATTTTCCAGTGGCTGGATCATAAATACCGGCTTCTTTGGCTAGGAGTAACACTTCTAAAATGTCACTCACTTGATGACTCATACTGATAATGTAAGTTTGGCAAACTTCGCAGCCAAATTCTTGTTGTAATTTTCTTAAAAGTCGAAAGGTTTCAATGGTTTCTCGGGTAGTTTCTGAAAAAGGCAATTCTCCAGGAATGAGAGGACGGCGAGTTTGTAACTCTTCACTCAGCCATTTAACACGCTCGGGTTCTGAGAGTTGGTTATAAGAGCGCGGTAGAATCTGTAGATATTCAGTAATTTCATCAATGGTTTCCGAGTGACGAGAAGACTCTTGGCGCATGTCCAGTTCCACTAAGTTGAAACCGTAAATTTCGACTTGGCAAATGAGATGTTCGAGTTCGCGACAAGTGAGTCCAGTTTCTGTGAGGCTACGTTGAATCAGTTTCAGTTCTGCTAAAAATTCTTCCCCAGAGTTGTAGATCGTTTGACGATTTTTCTCAATCGTTTCTCTTGGGGCGGTTTGTTCTGAAGATAAGAAATGATTGCGCTGTAGGGTATGTTCTAAACGTTGCTCAATATAGGCAAGTTTCAGGCGATACGGTTCTCGTCGATAGCGAATAGATAACCGCTCGTATACGTCCGGCATCAAAGCGCGATCGCGCTCTAAAGATTCTAATAATTCTGGTAAAACATCACTCCAATGCAAAGACAAACTCAATAGGGTGCTGAGTCGCTTCACAGAACGCAAATACCGTTCTAAAACAATGTTGCGCTGGTAACAAGCGGTTTCCCAAGTGACCGCTGGGGTGACCGAAGGATTACCATCGCGATCGGCCCCTACCCAAGAGCCAAAGCGACAGAAATTATTTTTCGGAGGATGTAACTCTTTAAAAGAGTTTTTTAACGCTTGTTTGAGGCGATAAGAAAGATGAGGAATGGTATCGAATAAAACTTCTTGGAAATAGTGGAGTGCATAATCCACTTCATCTAAGACTTCCGGTTTAAACTGGTGGAGTTCGTCTGTACGCCACCACAAACGAATTTCTTCTTTCAATTGTTCCGTTGCTTCAATTGCTTCCGGAGACTCCATAAAGCCTAAACTTTGGGCAGCCATTTCACATTGGTCAATATGCTGCAAAATCCGAGACATTCGACGTTGTTTTTTACGGATTGTTTGCCGCACGATCTCTGTAGGATGAGCGGTAAACACCAATCGGATATCAAGCTTATTCAGTAACCGTTGAATCAGTTGAGGGGGAACATTCAGTTTGTTCAGATAAGGAAATAGCCAGTCAAAGGTTCCTGCTTTTTGGTACGTTGAATTGCCTTGCCAGGTTTTTTCCAGCAGTTCTGCACCTAAAACACTGTGAGAATTTTCACTTCTGGTCTCTTCAGAAGCAGTTTCTCTTAGCGAAAATTTTTCTTCTCCTTTGTCATAGCTAACATGCCGATTAAGCTGTTGCTCTCGTTGTTCATAATGTTGCTCAACAATATTAATCAGCTGAAAATATAGGGCAAAGGCACGTGCTGCTCTGACGGCATCGTTAAGCGGCAATTCCTCAATCAGTTGCGGAACGGAAGAAGTTGGTAATCCTGTGGCCTGTCCTTCTGGTGATCCCATTGATCGGAGTTGTTGCAATAAATCAACCAATTCCTGACCACACTCGGCTTTCAATACAGATTCCCATAAATCTTCAATTAACTTAATACGATAGGTCAAGAATGTATCGGAACGGGAGGAGTTATTGGTTTCTTGGCTGAATGCTTGCAACAGAGAACTCATGATCTTCATTCAATAATACTGGAGAAATTTCAACCAACCTAATACTTAAGGAGAGGAATGTGCAATTTATATTTTTCTATTACCTTGCAGCCCTCAGAGCTTGGTCTGCTCGCCATTATACCCATTCTGTCCTCGGGATGAGGGTTACAATTCACGTTTTTATTCTTTAATTTCTATCTCAGATTGTTGCTGAAGATGAAGAATAGGCAAACGGGCACCCCGAAAAACTTCTTCACTTGCTTCACCAATACTGGTCAATCCTTCCTGCAGCGATCGCGCTCCCACTAAACTGGCTAAAAAGGGAACAGTCAGGAAACTTACCGCCATTTCTACTTGTCTTTGATGATCTTGATTCACTGGTTTTGCCATTAGACTTGAGTTTGCTTGTTGAGTCTTCTCTAACCATTATCAAGGTTTGCCCCTTCTGAATTCAACATAAGCAAAACTGATTATATTAATAAGTTAATTTAATTTACAAAACTTGACACTTTATTAATATAAGCCGTATATTTTTAATCAAGCTTGATTAAAGCTTAATTAAATCATAGTCATTCAAAACGGATTCATACCTATAATGACAACTACCTTACAGCAACAACAAAGCCAGAACTTTTGGGAACGGTTTTGCCAGTGGGTCACCAGCACCGAAAACCGCCTCTATGTCGGTTGGTTCGGCGTGCTCATGATCCCCACCCTCTTAACCGCCACCACCTGCT
>CAZAYV010000061.1:0-21749 GCA_964489465.1 uncultured Dactylococcopsis sp.
TGTCCCGTAAATACAAGCGAATGTCGGTTCCCACTTGATCGTTGCGCGATCGCGCGGTGTGAAGTTTCTTGCCCACCTCCCCCACTAAATCAGTCAAGCGATGTTCCACTGCAAAATGAACGTCTTCTTCTGCCACCCCTGGTTGAAACTCTCCGTTTTCGTATTCCCTTAAAATTTGCTCTAACCCTTGCACCAACTGCTGTGCTTCGTCATCAGTAATAATCTCGGTTTGGGCGAGCATTTTGGCATGAGCAATTGATCCTTGAATATCGTAAGGTAACAGTTCAAGATCAAACCCGATGCTGGCATTAAATTGCGCGATCGCCGGATGCAATGCTCCTTCAAACCGATCACTCCAGGTCTTTGGTTGTGTCATGCTTGTTCGTTGCTCTGCTGCTAAAAAAATCATCTCACCAAAGGTGAGACTAGCGTATATTTTGGCCTTTGAGAAGTAGTGTTCTGAACAAATTAATCCCTAAGAAATGAAAGTGCGGAATAAATATCCCAAAAATAGACCAATGAGTAATGCCCAAACCTGCCCTGACTCAATAAAATTATTCCAGCCGTCTTCAATTTGCTTTAAGACTTCCGGGTCTTCAATGGTTTGGGCTAACACGACGGTATTCTCATATTGAGAAAAAGAAACCGAAGAATATGGAGAAAAAGTGATCATTTCAGGCATAATAAGGTAACTATAGACAATATTTAGCTTAACTGACTTGGAGTTAACCACAATTAAGTGCTAAAGTCAAGTCAAATTTGTGAGAAAAATCTGAACAATTTTGCTTTAAAAATCGACGATATAGATTACCAACTAAGAATTGAGTGAGGAGTGTTCGGAAATGGTAAGGGTATCTGCAGTCAAGAAAGTTTTGCGTGATCCTTTTCAGTCTTTGCTACCTGGTTTACTACTATGGTTGTTCTTGTTTGCCCCAGCCCAAGCAGCAACAGCCTTAAGAGTAGTTTTGAAAGAAGATGCTAAACAAGTAACAGTGGGCAGTTCAACTGATGCCGTAATTCGAGACGCCACAGGCACACCTTTGGGTTCAGTGCAGGGTATGAGCGGATTTCGGGCGGAAAGTGGCAATGGTAAAGTTCGCTTAGGACAATGGGAAAGTAATCAACTCTGGATTGATCCCCAAGGTGAGGGATTGGTTTGGATTGGTGACCGTTGGTATCGCGGAGACACCAAATTAATTCATGATGGGTCAGATCTGACTGTGATTAATCAAGTGAATTTAGAAGAGTATCTCTACAGTGTTGTCGGTGGGGAAATGGTAGCGAGTTGGCCCCTGGAAGCGCTAAAAGCCCAAGCGGTTGCTGCCCGCTCTTATGCCCTCCATAAACAAAATCAGTCGGCAAGTCGTCTCTATGACGTCAAGAGTACCACTGCTTCGCAAGTGTATAAAGGGATTAAAAGTGAAACGCCACGCACCTTAGAAGCTGTGAATAGTACCCAAGGACAGGTTCTGACACATGGTGGGAAAGCCATCTTAGCTGTCTTTCATTCCTCTTCTGGGGGACATACCGAAAATGTGGAAGATATTTGGCATCGCCCTCTGCCCTATTTACGAGGTGTGGTTGATTACGATCAGACGGCACCGGTTTATCAGTGGGAGAAGAGAGTCTCCAGTACTGAAATGGGGCAGCGTTTAGGAAACTTAGGGACAATTCGCGCTGTAACCCCTCTCGAAACAACACCGCAAGGGCGAATTTTGCAGTTGAAAGTAGTGGGCGATCGCGCCACAAAAAGCATTAGCGGCAATCAGTTTCGGAAAGCCCTGAACTTACGGAGTACTCTGTTTCAAGTCAATCCCAATCCCCAAGGATTTACCATTTATGGGCGCGGTTTTGGTCACGGTGTCGGCTTAAGCCAATGGGGGGCATACTATCTCGCCCAGCAAGGGGCAAACTATCGTCAAATCTTAGGGCATTACTATCAACAAGTTAAACTCGCCCTCATTGAGACTCAGGTGGCTAGAAATTAGTGGAAATCGCTTGCACGGGACAAGTGGGAATACACTGTTCACAAACCACACAGCGCGATCGCGTGAAATTGAGTTTAAAGGTTTCAGGATCGAGAGTTAACGCCTGTGTCGGGCAAACTCCCGTGCATAAACCACAATCCACACAACTGTCTTCATCAATCACGATTTCTCGGCTCGCCAGAGAAACCGTAATATTCTGCAACCCCATCCACTCAATCGCGGCTTCAATTTCATCGATATCGCCCAATAGCTCTACAACTAATTTACTGGTGCGATTCGGGGCCACTTGAGCACGGATAATATTGCTAGCAACATTAAAGTCTTTTGCTAAACGATAAGTTACCGGCATCGGTACCCGATTTTTCGGGAAGGTTAGCGTCACTCGTTTTTTCATAGTTACTCATTCTGGTTATCGGCTCGTCCTTTACCTGTCAACGTATCACTCCAAACTCCGATTGTCGTCTTGATTGATTCTTTGCTGTGGGAAAAGTCAAATGACCTTTGTCTTTAGGCTACGCTACATTCACTACACCAGTCGTTCTCATTCAATCAGATGTATTGCCCTTGTCTAGAAAGAATTCTACGCAGAAACTGTTACCTTAATAAACAAAGGAAAACGTAAATAAATGTAAATTAACCTGAAAATGACAAACGAGCAGTCGGAAATAACAACTTTCAGCACGCGCATTCGGAATATTTTAATCGCGTTCGGTGCCATTGCGATTAGTTTGACCCTATTCTTGGGCTTACAAACCGATAGCCCTTCCTTTTCTTTAGAAGCTCAAGCGGAAGAAGCAACTCCTTTAGAAATGGCCCTAAGTAACAACAAACCTACGTTTTTGGAGTTTTACGCCAATTGGTGCACCAGCTGTCAAGCAATGGCGAAGGAAATTGGGGAACTTAAACAGAAGTATAACGACCGCATCAACTTTGTCATGTTGAATGTGGATAACGATAAATGGCTGCCCGAAATGCTGCAATACAACGTCGATAGCATTCCTCACTTTGCTTTTATTTCGAGAGAAGGCAGCGCGATCGCGTCAGTGATTGGAGAGCAACCCCAATCGGTTTTAGACACTAACTTAGCCGCTCTCGCTGAGGATGAAAACCTTCCTTATGCTAATCAACAAGGGCAGCGATCACGGGTGAGATCTCAACAACCCAGTCCATCTCCTAATGCTGAGGTTCAACCTCGCACCCATGGTCGTTAACACTCTCTCTCCTAAGAATTAATTTTTTGTGAGGACTCTTTACAAAACGCAATCTATTGTTTATTTTCATAATCAGAAAAGTTATAGTAATAATCAGCAGCGCAAAGCTGCTTGCTATTTAATGCAGACACTTGTCGTATTGAAAGCAATCATATAACTATGACGACCACATTACAGCAACAACAAAGCCAGAATCTCTGGGAACGGTTTTGCGAATGGGTCACTAGCACCGAAAATCGCCTCTACATCGGCTGGTTCGGTGTACTTATGATTCCCACCCTTTTAACCGCGACCACGTGCTTTATTATTGCCTTCATCGCTGCTCCGCCCGTAGACATTGACGGGATTCGTGAGCCAGTGTCAGGGTCTATTCTCTATGGCAATAACATTATTTCTGGTGCGGTGGTACCAACATCCAACGCCATTGCGTTACACTTTTATCCTCTTTGGGAAGCCTCAAGTCTTGATGAATGGCTCTACAATGGCGGTCCTTATGAGTTGATTGTATTTCACTTCTTAATTGGCATTTTCTGCTACCTTGGACGGGAATGGGAGCTTTCCTACCGTCTCGGGATGCGCCCGTGGATCTGCGTTGCCTTTTCTGCACCGGTAGCAGCAGCAACTGCCGTATTCTTGATTTATCCCATCGGACAAGGCAGCTTCTCTGATGGTATGCCCTTAGGAATTAGTGGGACCTTCAACTTCATGTTCGTGTTCCAAGCTGAACACAACATCCTCATGCATCCCTTCCATATGCTTGGCGTTGCCGGCGTCTTTGGGGGTGCACTCTTCTCGGCTATGCACGGTTCGCTGGTCACCTCTAGCTTAATTCGTGAGACCACCGAAACTGAAAGCCAAAACAATGGCTACAAGTTCGGACAAGAAGAAGAAACCTACAACATTGTTGCTGCCCACGGCTACTTTGGTCGCTTAATCTTCCAATATGCCAGCTTCAACAACAGTCGTAGCTTACACTTCTTCCTCGCCGCATGGCCGGTCGTTGGCATCTGGTTCACCGCCCTTGGTATTAGTACCATGGCTTTCAACTTGAACGGATTCAACTTTAATCACTCTATCTTGGATAGCCAAGGTCGCGTGATTAATACCTGGGCAGATGTGTTAAACCGAGCGAACTTAGGGTTTGAAGTCATGCATGAGCGTAATGCTCACAACTTCCCCTTAGACTTAGCTTCCGGTGAAGCGACTCCCGTAGCAATGCAAGCGCCAGAAATTAATGGCTAATCTCGTTAAGATAACGAGTTAATGTTTACCCCCTCTTTCGAGGAGGGGGTTTTGTTATTCAAATTGAGGTTGAACTTACTAGAGTATAGCCGATCAGATCGCTCTAGGGTATAGGCTGCTTGAGAACAATCAGCTGTGCCCAAGCTATCCTAAACCTGCTTGATGAGCTCATCTATGGGAAGATTCTCATAAATTTGTCGAACCAGATCATCTGAAGTGTCTATTAACTTTTCCAAAAGTTGATTGGCAAGTTCAGGGTTTTTGGGGTGGATGATCTTGCAAGCCTTGAATAATGCCATTTCAGCAGCATATTTTTGTAATCCCATATTTTCGAGCAATTCTGCATATTCAGTAACCTCGAATTCAAGGTTGGGGTCTGTTGCTTGTAAGTCGGAAATAATTTGTTTTAATTCTGTTAACTTGATTTGTTGCACGCAGTTAATATCCATAGCCAGATTCTTTAAATACATAAATAGTCACTTAGAAGTAATTGATCGCAAGGAATAAGATCTGAGAGGATTGAGCCACTAAACACCCCTGTATGAATCTCAAGTAAACCATCGGAAAAGGCTCTAAACGTTATGGATTGTCCCGGGAAAACGGCTCGTTCCAAAAACCAGCAAGGAATATTTGAAATCCGAATAATCTGATGTTGGTCTGTGTCATTGGTGTAGCAGCACAGAATTTTGGCAGGCAAAAGCGAACTCTTAACGGGTAGAGCATCTTCGAGAAGGCCGCACCGTGTCGTTGAGGGAGTAGATGACGAATGAGTTGTAAGAATATCAGTGATCGGAACGCCTAAAGGACAAGCACACCAATTTGCCCGAACTGGTACATTCAACAGACGGCATTGACCACCGCGTCTTCCTTCATAGTTGTAATATTTGCAATGTTTGCAGGAGGAGGGCTTAGGTACGCTTTCTTTTATCATTAATTTAATGAATTTATAGTTATCTAGCTGTTTTAAAGCTGTATATAAACAGGTTGTTTGAGATTTAGCTGTGTCTCCTGGTTTCTCTAAAGGACAATCAGACAAGCCAACTCTCTCTTCATTTAAGAATTGTGGCAGTAGTCTTGTAATGAAGTTGTGAAGGAGGATAATAGTAATCGCAATTGAGGGATACGGTGCAACCAAGCTTAGGTTTTGAGCTGCTGAAAAGCCTGATTTCTCGGTTCTGAATCAGAAGTATAGCGACTCCAGACGTTTCAAGGGGGTGATCATGAAAATCCTGGTTGTTGAAGACGATCCCCTTATCGCCTATGTGATCGAAACTTTACTGGTCAGCCATCACTACACGGTGGATCTCGCTGCGGATGGCTCAGAAGGGTTGGAAATGGCAGAAGCCTATGACTACAATCTGATATTGCTGGATATTGGCTTGCCCAATTTAGACGGAGTCAGCCTCTGTCAGCAGCTTCGCAGCAAAGGGATACAGACTCCTATTCTGCTCTTGACAGGACAGGAAGCTGAAGCCCAGGCCAAAGCGACTGCCCTCAACGCCGGAGCCGATGATTATGTGACCAAACCGTTCGATGCAGAAGAGCTGCTGGCGCGAATACAGTCTCTGCTGCGTCGGGGAGACTTGAAAGCCCAACCGATATTGAAGTGGGGACACTTATCCCTTGAGCCCAGTCAGTTGCAGGTGAGCTACGGAAAAACCCTGCTGAACCTAACTCCCAAGGAATATAGCTTGCTAGAAGTATTGCTGCGCCATGCCCCCAAAATCCAGAGTGTCCACGCTATTCTGGAACAGGGCTGGAATGCCTTGGAAATCCCAGGCGACGAAACCGTTCGCAATCACGTCAAGGAGTTGCGCAAAAAGCTCAAAGCGGCTGGGGCTCCTGAAGATTTTATTAAAACAGTGCACCGGCAGGGCTATCGTCTGAATCCGTTGTATGGTGAAGCCCAATTTTGTTCAACAGATAAGTTGTCGTCGCTACAAATAGCCCAACTCAAGAGGGTCAACGAGGAGTTGCGGCAAACTTTGGAACAACTGCAAGCCACCCAAGCTGAACTGCGAAAGAAAAACCAAGATCTCGAAATCGCCCAGGAAGCTCTAGCCCAAGAACAGCAGCAGTTACAAGCTGCTCGTAACCAATTGGCGATGCAGGTAACAGAGCGCACCCAACAATTGATAGAAGCCAATCAAGGGCTGCAGCAACAACAAAACCAATGGCAAGCCCTCTTTGACCATGCCCAGGAAGCCATTTTGATTGCTGATGATGAAGGTCACTATGTTGATGCCAATCCAGCAGCGTGCGAGTTACTAGGCATGACGCGCCAAGACTTGCTGAGGTGTAATGTTGCTGATATCGCAGACCCAGCAATGGATATAGCAGCGGTCTGGCAGCAGTTTTTGCACGACGGTGAATTGTCGGGAGAGTTTCAGATCCATCGGCCCGATGGTCAGATTAAGGACACTGAGTTTAACGCGATTGCCCATTTTATCCCCGGTCGTCATCTCTCTATTTTGCGCGATATTAGCGATCGTAAACGTGCTGAAGCCGCTCTCCAGAAATCTGAAACGCAACTCAGCCGGATTTTTGACAATGTAGGAGCAGCGATCGGCGAATTTTCAGCCTATCGAGATCGCAGCTATGTTCATGGATTTATGTCGGTTGGCTGTGAAGGCGTCTATGGTTACTCTCAGGCTGAAATGATGGGAGATAGGCATCTCTGGCAGTCACGGGTAGTGTTAGAAGATCTCGAGGGAGTGATCATACCCGCCTATGAGCAAATTTTTGCCGAAGCAAGTTTCACCGTCGAGTACCGCTTCCAGGATAAAACCGATACCATCCGCTGGATTTCTGAAACCTTGCATTCTCATTGGGATGAGGCTGCCGCATGCTGGCAGGTGACGACGGTAGCGACAAATATCAGTGATCGGAAACAGCTAGAACTTAATCTGCAAACTTCAAAGGCGAAGCTCAGTCAAGTGCTCAATAGAGCGATTGCCGCTATTTGTAGTTTTCGGGTTTATGCCAACCAAGACTGGGAGTATGAATACTGGTCTGCCGGTTGCGAAAGGCTATTTGGGTATTCTGTGGAGGAACTGACAGAGAAACCCTTATGGATGTCTCGGGTTGATCCAGAAGACCTGGAGACGATCATCCTACCTCTATTCAAGGATTTCTGTGCAGAGCGGGAGGTCAGGGTCGAATATCGATTCCGTCACAAAAATGGGCAGATCCGTTGGATTGCTGGTACCTATGCGTCAGAGAAAATTGCCGAAGATTGCTGGATTGTGACGGCAGTTCTTTATGATATCAGTGAACAGAAACGGCTTGACGCTGAACGTAAACAGGCAGAACAAACGCTGCGAGATAGCGAACAACGGCTGCAAGCGATTTTGGATCATTCCCCGGCTATCATCTATTTGCTCGATCTTCAAAACAGACACCTACTGGTGAATCACAGTTATGCCGAACAACTCGCTACCACACCAGCCGCTCTGGTTGGCAAGAGTTTACATGAGGTGTGGCCAGCAGAGGTTGCCGATCGGTTTGCCACTCAAAACCGTAGCGTCCTAAAAACTGGTCAAATTCTACAGATGGAAGATACCGCCCCCCTAGCCGATGGCATTCACAGCTACCTCACCGTCAAGTTTCCCCTGGGCAATGCTACAGGTCCCCCTTACGCGATCGGTGTCATTGCTACCGATATTACCGAAAAGAAAAATCTGGAAGCCCAGTTTTATCAGGCCCAACGGCTCGAAAGCCTCGGTATTTTAGCGAGCGACATTGCCCACGATCTCAACAATATGCTTACTCCGATTCTGACAATGGCTCAGATTCTCCAGTTGACGCAGAAGGGATTAGATGCCAAGGGGTTAGAACGATTGAAATTTATAGAATCCAGCGCTAAACGCGGAGGCAACCTGGTGAAACAAATTCTTTCTATGACACGTGTCCCTGAAGGACAACGGGAGCCGGTTGATTGGGCAGCTCTCTTGCAAGAAGAAACCACGATTATTCAGCAGAGTTTTCCCACATCCATTGAGATTCAGATTGATGTCCCCCCATCACAGAAAACCCAGCCTGCCTTAGGCATGATTTTGATTAATCCGACCTACCTGCACCAGATCGTTTTAAACCTATGTGTTAATGCCCGCGATGCTATGCCCAATGGTGGCACGCTGACCATTTCTGCGGCGAAGGTGTTTGTGGATGAGGCCATGGCAGCCCAAAATCTGGATGCCCATGTGGGCGATTACGCTCTCCTAACGGTAGCCGATACCGGCATCGGAATTCCGCCCGAGGTGAAAGAACGGATGTTTGACCCATTTTTTACCACCAAGGAACAAGGGCAGGGGACCGGGTTGGGCTTAGCAACGGTGCGTGGACTAGTCAAAGCCAATGAGGGGTTTTTGCGGGTTTATACTCAGGTGGGCCAGGGGACTCAATTTAAGGTCTATTTCCCCCTGATCGCCAGCAACAGCCCAGAACAAGATCCGTCAGAGCCTCAGCTCATAGGGACACCAAGCCATCAGGGGGCATGGGTGTTAGTCGTTGAAGACGAAGAAATGGTGCGTCGGATGCTACAAGCTCTCCTCGAAATCTATCATTACCGCGTCTTGCTGGCTCAGAATGGGGCGGAAGCTCTGGAACAATACCGGCTACACCAATCAAAGATTCAACTCGTTGTGACCGATCTCACAATGCCTAACCAGGACGGGTTTAACTTAATCAGCAACCTAAAAGCGATCCATCCCGAGCTGCCTATTCTTGCCATCAGTGGTGTCTTAACCCATGAAGAAACCGCTCTCGCCACGGGTGCTGATTATTTTCTAGCTAAGCCCTTTAATTTGGAAACTCTTTTGGGCCAGATTTCGGCGCTGTTAAACCCAGTTGATGCCTAAGAGAAGTGACTCAACCTTAAGATCAATATGGCTAATCTCGCTGAGATAACTTGCTAATTTTATCCCCCTCCTGCGGTAGGATAATCAACGGTAAATTTAGCGCTTGATTTCCTCAAAATAGCTTAGGATATTAAAGAGGTGTGCTTTAAAGTGCTTAGGGAGAATTGAATTATGGCGCTGCAACTACGAAAGCCAATTTTAGTCACAGGTGTCGGTTTATCCTTTTTATTGTGGATTGGTTCTACCGTGCAAGATTCCTTAATGGGATTGGGAGAATGGGGCATTACAGGCGCGATCGCGCTGGGAAGCGGGTTATGGTGGTGGCGATCGCGACAAAGCAAAACCGCCGCTTCTCCGATAGAAACCCCCATTGATCAACAAGCTGTAGATGAAATCCTGAAATCAACCCAAGCCGTTTTAGATAAAATTACCACTGAAGCACCAGAAACAGATATTTCTCATTTCCAACAGCGTCTTGATCAACTTCCTGATCAACTCAACCGTGACAGCTTCCAGATTGCGATTACAGGCGGAAAAAGCGTCGGAAAAACACGCCTCAAATCAGCCCTTGCCTTTTCCTCAGAGAGTCTCCTCGAAACGCCTGCACTGTACCAAAATGATAGTGATCGCGCAGCGATTGAAAACAGTGTTCTCCCTTGCGAAATCGCGATTTTCGTTGTCAATGGCGACCTCACCGACTCCGAATATCAAACCCTTATCAAGTGGAGTCAACTGCAACAAAAGATTTTACTTGTCTTTAACAAACAAGATCATTACTCTAGCGAACAACAAGCCCTCATCTTAAAGCAATTGAAAACTCGCCTCAGTGAGATAATTCCCGAAGCAGATATTATCAGCACCACTGCAGCGCCAGCACCGATTAAAGTGCGTAAATTTAAAGCCGATAACACTCGCGAAGAGTGGGAAGAAACCCCTGAACCGCAAATTGAAACTTTAGGAACACGGCTACAAACCCTTCTTAGTGAAGAAAAACAAACTTTGCTGTATCAAAGCACTTGGCGCAAAACTTACCTCCTGAAGCAAGAAGCAAAAGCAATTCTCAATGAGATTCGCCGTCAACGCGCTATGCCCTATATTGAGCAATATCAGTGGGTAGCAGCAGGGGCTGCTTTTGCCAACCCGGTTAGCAGCTTAGATTTACTTGCTACTGCCGCCATTAACGCCCAATTGGTGTTTGATCTCGGTAAACTGTATCAACCGCAATTTTCTTGGCAACAAGCGCAAACCGTTGCAGGAACCTTGGGTAAACAAATGGTGCAGTTAGGGTTAGTGGAATTTTCCACTCAAACCATGACCAGTGTTTTAAAGGCAAACGCCTTCACTTATCTTGCTGGTGGAACTGTACAAGGCTTAAGTGCCGCTTATCTGACTCGCATTGCTGGATTAAGTTTAATCGAATACTTCCAAGAACAGGAACTGAGTCAAGAAAGTGGAGAAACTTTAAACCTGAACCGCTTACAAACAAAGTTACAAGAAGTTTTCCAGAACAATCAACGTACTGTTTTGTTTAAGAGCATTCTGCAAAAAGGAAAAGAGAAATTGTTTCAGCAGACGAATGTCTCACAACCCTATATGAATTCTTAGACAAAATGATTGAGTGCTGTGACATCAAAAATCATCCCCTCCAGCTTCCTCGATCACTGATATGAAATCCGTTTGTACAGTGTTTGAAGGTCACCCTTTATTCTCATCAGTTAAAAATGAGCCAACTGCGCCCTGATGGCCTGTATTAAAAACATGGCTAAATTAGTCCGTTAGGCAATCATCGAAGTATTAGAAAATGCTCCTGTCACGTGGTCGTGAAAATTCACAATTGATTTGAGCTGGGGATGAGGTTCACAATCATGGAATAAGACGGTGTTATTAATTTCTTCGTCATTCGTGCGAACCACGACATCGCCCAGGAAGTGTGTCACACGAGGTTTCTCTAAACGATTGATTTTCCAAGCTTTTGGTGTCAACCGCGCTCGGAAACAGTCCTGATGGATGCAGAGTTCCGAATAACTGACATCCGTATAGCAAAGAAGTTGGCGAAACACACTATCTTGAGACCGAGCAATCATCGGTTGATCGATACGAATTAAACGTAATCCCTGATGAGTTTCATAGATTCGATAGGAACCATCAAGCATGCGTTCCAAAGCTAATTCAATTGCTCCTTTAACCAAGCTTTGTCTGTCTTCATTATCAACTTCGCTCACTGCTTCTCCGAAAGCTAACGTTTCAAAAATAGGGAGCCGGAAGCCATTTTTATTAATAAAAAAGAGTTCGTCAAGGTAGAGTTCCCTGAAATCAATATCGACTATCCACAGATTCTTACTGTTGAGGTAGACAATACCATTGAGGTTTTTGCTGATCCATGCTGTATCGCCTAGATGGTCAAAGATCGTTTCTTGGGTAATTTCAGCTAAGGAATCGGTTTCTCTCTTTAAATTCGTCATCATTTAATTTTCCCTCTGTATTTTTCAACCTGTTAATCGTTTAAATCTTTCCTAGTCAGTGTGATGCTAGAGCATCGGAGAGGACGTTTGATCAGTAGCCGATTGACTGATGTGGATAATTAGGGGTCACCTGATCCTTGAAATCTTCTACAAAATTAGAAAAATTACGTACTCCGGCAGGGAGTATAAACCAAATGAGAGAGAAGAATATTAACAGAATTACTGAAAACCTGTCTAATTTCATCATCCTTATTCGTGTTTTATCAGTGAACATATCGTGATTTTATAGAATTCCCCGTAGTTTGTCAATATTTCTTTGTAAGTAAAGCCAACTAAAATAGTTGATTTAACCCTAAATATATCTGTGAAATTTTGTAATTTTATAGGCTATTTTCGACACATTGCTGAGTTGGAGCCTGCGAGATTTAATCTATATCCCTATCTTGTCTTTTTATCACTTAATTATTTAATTTAAATCACAAATAATCCAACAAAGGGAGACGATTCATCAATCAAAACCAATAAAAAAACAAGTTTGCTACTATTGGAATTAAAATGATCTTTGCGCGATATCGTTCAGATAAGTGACTAAGTGAACTACCCGACGCTCGTGCTACGTACAGAGCGCGGGCTTCCTACCCAACAGAATGCCCAACCGTGGATTTCTTTCGTCCTCCACGGCTAGGTCTTACATCTGGGCAGTAGGCTTTATCCCGCGTCCCGCAGGAAATAAGTCGCAATCCTTCTTCTCGAATGTTTATTGCTGCGTTGATGTCTCTATCGTGCTTTGTTCGGCAGTTAGAGCAACTCCAACTCCGAACATCTAGTGGGAGACGATCAACTTGATTTAGGCAAACGTTGCAAGTTTTGGAACTAGGAAAGAAACGGTCAATTTCCACATAGACCTTGCCTTCTTGTTCTGCCTTATACTTCAACATAGTGCAGAATTGTCCCCAACCGACTTGGCTGATGGCACGGGCGAGGTGATGGTTCTTTACCATTCCTTTCACATTGAGATTTTCTACAGCAATGACTTGGTTTTCGTCTACTAGCTTGCGACTTAGCTTATGCTGGAAATCTTCTCTACAACGAGTGACCTTATTATGAACCTTGGCTACTTTCTTACGAGCCTGGTTTCGATTATTAGAACCCTTTTCCTTTCTAGCTAGCTGACGTTGCTTGGTTTTGAGGTTTTTGTCGTGCTTGTCCATCCAGCGAGGGTTATCAAATTTGCTTCCATCGCTGGTTATGGCAAAGTCGTTTAAGCCGAGATCAACGCCAACTGCTTTACCTTCTGTTGATGGGGACGGTTTCTCTTTCCCATCATCGAAAAGAATAGAGGCGTGATATTGTCTCGAATAGTTTCGAGATACGGTAACGGTCTTAACTTTTCCCTCAATCGCTCGGTGGATAACAGCTTTTACTTCTCCAATTTTGGGTAGTTTCAAAAAGTTACCGCCAATCTTTACATTTTGAGGATACTGGATAGACTGTTTCCCATGTTTTGACTTGAATCGTGGGTACCTAGACCGCTTCTCGAAGAAGTTCTTAAAAGCAGTTCCCAGATTAATGCAAACTTGCTGGAGACACTGAGAATAGGTCAGCGTTAACCATTCGAGTTCTTTCTTTAACTTTGGTAGTTGCTTCTTAATGTCGTAGCTAGAAAGTCCTTTACTCGTCTCCTTGTAGGTCGTATTGATTTGATTGAGACCCCAATTCCAAACAAAACGACAGTTGCCAAAACTTTGTTCTAGCGACTGTTGCTGTTGTTGGTTGGGATATAATCTGACTTTAACGACTTGAAGCATTAGGGCAAACTCGATTTAATATAAATAGTAGAACACAAGAAGATACATTGTGTGTTCGTCTTCGGGGTATTGAACCCCTCGACTCACCACTCCTCATCCCGTCGCTCACCCGATCGGGTAGAGCGCGGGGCTTCCCCGTGATTAGCTAATGCACCGTTGTTTTTGCAGTCACGATATCCTAATGAAATATACCCCTACGGATTCACGTTAGGACATAAGTTATGGTCTTAAAAACCGATACTGTCACACGACCACCGAAACAAAATGTCCTAACCTTGTTGCGTACTGCGATAACTGTAATTTCTGACTCAGGCTTTTAACAAGGAGACACCATATTGTTGGAACTTTTCATCTCTGGTCACAATTGTTAACTGATTACGAAAAGCTTGAGCAATCAGCATTCTGTCAAATGGATCCCGATGATAATTGGGTAAAGCCCCTGCATCTTCACCTTCTTTAATAGAAATCACTAGAGATTCAAAACGATTTCTATGAATTGCTCCTTCTAAATCGGAGGGAGCTTCTAATTTTCCAAGTGCTTTTTTAATACTGATTTCCCATGCACTAACAGCACTAACCACAATTAAGTGATGGGGATTGGCAATTACGGATCGAGCGGGCTCAGATAAAGTCGGATGATCGGCTAACCACCACAGCAGAGTATGAGTATCGAGGAGATAACTCATATTTCTTCTTCGTAGAAGGAATTAATGACTTCTTCAGGGGTGACATCAAAGTCATCAGCGATTTTGACTTGACCTGCCCAATCTCCAGGTTTTCTCGGTTCAGTGTTAGTCATATAAGGAACGAGTCGAACAAGAGGTTGACCCGCTTTACTAATGATGACTTCCTCCCCAGCAAGTGCTAATTCGATTAATTGCGAAAGAGAGGTCTTGGCAGCATGAATGTTAATCATTTTCATGGCGAGACAAATTAGCTAAACTTAGCTTAGTTTATTTTGATTATAGGATAACGATTAGATTACATTTTGGAGGGAGAGATACTGTTTTTCAAGATGGCACCACAGAAGGGTAGCCATAACTAATGGTTGGTTCTTTACTGATCGTCTATCAAGCCTTACAGCGCACGAAACAGGGAAAAGGAGATTTTTCCGATTATTTGTTTGATCGGTGCTATCTGTTATCAAGCCGGATGTGACAAGACTGCCACGTTTGACCGTAAGCTAAAAACAGAATCGGGCTTTGATTTGCTTGATTAAATTCTTTAGTTACTGCCCGATGTTCTGTTCATCTCAATCATCGGAGAATTGTAAAAATTCGTTAAAGTAGAAGAAAATATAACTCTCTCGCACGTATAAGACACGATGGCATCCTCAACCTCTATGGCTGTAAGAGAACTTCCCCTTTTCCCTTTACCCGATGTAGTTTTATTTCCTGGTCGCCCCCTACCACTACACATTTTTGAGTTTCGTTATCGCATGATGATGAACACTATCTTAGAAACTGATCGTCGCTTTGGCGTCCTTATGTTTGATCCAGTTAAGGGAGATATTGCATCGGTGGGCTGTTGTGCAGAAATTTCCCAGTTCCAACGTCTTCCCGATGATCGCATGAAAATGCTTACCCTCGGACAACAACGATTCCGGGTTTTAAACTGGGTGCGCGAAAAGCCTTATCGCGTTGGCTTAGTGGAATGGATTGAAGATGAAGCGCCAGAAACTGATTTACGTCCCCTGGCTAGCGATGTAGAAGCCTTGTTAAAAGATGTGGTCAAGCTATCGGCAAAATTAACCGACCAAACTATTGAACTTCCCGATGATATTCCAGATCTTCCCCGAGAACTATCTTTCTGGGTCGCTAGTAATTTGTATGGTGTCGCATCAGAACAACAAAGTCTGCTGGAAATGCAGGATACCAAAGCCCGCTTAGAGCGAGAAGCAGAAATTTTGGGCTCCACTCGCAATCATCTTGCTGCGCGCACCGCCTTGAAAGACGCTCTCAAATAACCTCATCATCATAAAAAACAAGGAAAATTTGGCATGAAGCCCTCTCCACGAATCCTGTTTTGGTTAATTGTGTTGGCTGTGGTAGGAAAGTTGGCAACTATCCTGTTGATGGGAAACAAACCTCAAGAGGACAACCACAGCCGAGAACAAACAACAATTCTTTTGGAGCAAGAAACCACCAAAACCATTGAGGCTAATCCGAATCTTCCTTCCCAAGTGGTTCCTCAGGTGTCTTTACCGACGCCAGAACGAAGCCATAAACTACAATCCATTTTAGAAAGCAGTCATCAGCAAGACCAAAATCGGGCTCGTTACTTGCTAGCTGTTACAGCTTTAGAAAATCAGCAGCCCGAGCAAGCACTGCAACACTTACAAGATTTAGAGAAAGATTATCCCTTATTAAAAGGACACATTCTCCTCAAGCGCGCAGAAGGCTACGCTAGGCAGGGAGATAAAGCAAAAGCACAAGCAATTTGGTCTCACATTGTTGAAAAGAATTTTAATTCAGCCAGTGTTGGGGAGGCACTGTATCACTTAGGAGAAAAGAATCCTCAAAAATGGGACACTCTCGTGAGTCAGTTTCCCGAACATCCTCGTACTCATCAAATGATCAAGCAGCGGTTAGCAGCAAGCCCCAATCAACCGGAATTACTAAAAATACTCGCTTATCATACTCCAGAAGCTGAGGGCATGACTCAGGTGCGCGATCAATTAGTGAATAACTATAGGAGTCAACTGAGTCCAAAAGACTGGGAAGTGATTGCGGAAGGCTACTGGGAAACCTGGGAATATGAGAAAGCAGGAAACGCCTATGGCAATGCGCCGAAAACGCCAAAAAACCTCTACCGGCATGGGAGAGGGCTACAAGTTAGTGGCAAAACCGCTAGCGCTGAACAGATTTATGTGGAACTCCTCAATACCTTTCCAGATGCAGAAGAAACCGGATTAGCTTTACGTCGCCTAGCAGAGATGGTATCGCCTCAAGAGGGTATCTTCTACTTGGACCAAGTGATTAATCAGTTTCCAAAGGAAGCCCCAGACGCTTTGATTCGCCAAGCACAGTTGTTGGAAGCCGAAGGGAATCTTGAGTTAGCCCAAACCGCCCGAGACACTTTATTAAAGAATTACTCTCACTCTGATGCCGCAGCTGACTATCGCTGGAAAATGGCAGAAGAAGCAGCAGAACAAGGTAATTTAACGTCTGCCATTACTTGGGCAAAAGCGATTGTTCAAGAAAACCAGAATGATACGTTAGCGGCCAAAGCCGGTTTCTGGGCAGGAAAATGGTTAGAACAGCAAGGAGAAGCCACAGCAGCAGAGAATATCTTTGAGAAAACATTAGCTGAATATCCAGAATCCTACTATGCGTGGCGTTCTGCCGTACATTTAGGTTTACCCGTGGGAGACTTTGATACGATTCGCGATCAAATGCCAAAAGTCGTCAAACCCGCTTCTCGTCCTCTCCTTCCTGCCGGGTCTCAGCTTTTAAAAGAACTCTATCAACTTGGACAAGATGACGCAGCTTGGATGGTATGGCAAACTGAAACGAGCCAGTGGTCTTCTTTCTCTGTAGAAGAACAATTTACCGATGGCGTATTAAAGCTGACGCAAGAACAATATCTGAAGGGAATTGCTCAGATTTCATCATTACAATATCGTGACCAACAGGCTGATGTTTCTCGTTGGCAACGTTTGCGCGAAACATCAATGTATTGGCATGCTTTATTTCCCTTTCCCTACAAAAAAAATATCCTGAATTGGTCAGAACAACGAGAATTAAATCCTTTATTAGTCATGAGTTTAATTCGTCAAGAATCCCGCTTTGAAAAGGATATTGGCTCGATTGCGGGAGCAAAAGGATTAATGCAAATTATGCCTACTACAGGGGAATGGGTAGCAAATAAAGCCAATGTAAAAAACTATTCCTTAGTTGATCCAGAAGATAATATCAAGTTAGGAACTTGGTATTTAGATTACACACATGATCGCTATGATCATCATTCGATGTTAGCCGTAGCCAGTTACAATGCTGGACCCGGTAATGTTGCACAGTGGGTGAGGCGTTATGGTTTAGAAGATGCAGACGCATTTGTGCAGAACATTCCTTTCCCGGAAACAAAAGGCTATGTAGAAGCAGTATTTGGGAATTATTGGAACTATTTACGATTGTATAACCCAGAGATTCAAGCCCTAATTAAAACATTTGAAAAGTAATTTATTAGGTGTCTTTAAAATTAATCATATCAATTGCAAATTGACATAATGATTAGTCAAAAAAAAGGAGTTTTGATGGATTATTTTTTACGTTTCAGTAATTTTAGTGATAGGATTAACTACATAATATAGATCAATCACTACATTATGCCCCGCAACTTAGAACAAGAAATCCAAGACTTCTATGATGCCTCAAGTTCTCTCTGGGAAAATATTTGGGGGGAACATATGCATCATGGCTATTATGGTCGCAGTGGGATGAATAAAGTATCTCGCCGGCAAGCCCAAATTGATATTATTGAAGAATTACTTCATTGGGGTAATCTGGGGGAGACACAGACCCCTCCGCAACATATCTTAGATGTGGGTTGTGGGATTGGTGGCAGTACTCTGTATTTAGCGCAAAAATTTAACGCGACAGCACAAGGTGTCACACTCTCTCCTGAACAAGCAAAACGCGCCACAGAACGGGCAACGGAAGCGAATTTAGAAGAGAAAGTGCAGTTTCAAGTGGCCAATGCCTTAGCGTTACCCTTTGCCGATAATAGTTTTGATTTAGTTTGGTCATTGGAAAGTGGCGAACATTTCCCTGATAAAGCAAAATTTATTCAAGAAGCCGATCGCGTTCTCAAGCCAGGGGGAATGCTATTGATGGCGACGTGGTGTCATCGTCCCACTGATTCTCTAGCAGGGGAATTAACTGCTGATGAAAAGCAACATTTAGCAGAAATTTACCGGGTGTATTGTTTACCTTACGTCATTTCTTTACCTGAATATCGCGCGATCGCGCAAGAAGTGGGTTTTCAACAGATTAAATGCGATGATTGGTCACAAGCGGTCGATCCGTTTTGGAATATTGTCATTGATTCTGCGTTTACCCCTCAAGCCCTCATGGGATTAATACAAAGTGGTTGGAAAACGGTTGAAGCTGCTTTATCTTTAGGATTAATGAGTCGGGGATACCATCGCGGCTTAATTCGTTTTGGTATTTTACAAGGAATTTCCGTCAGTGACAGCGAGACAACATGAGGTCATAATCAATGACGAATGATCAATAACAAATGACGAATGACCAATGACTTCTAATCTTGAAAAAAATTTATTCCGTGATCCAAGAGAGTGGTTAAATAGCCTCTGGAAATTTTCTCGTCCTCACACCATTATTGGGACAACCCTCAGTGTTTTTGCTTTATATTTTATTACCATTGCTATTAATAATGTTCCCTTCAATTTAGATAATTTAATCCCGCTTTTATTCGCTTGGATAGCGTGTTTGGGTGGGAATGTTTATATTGTCGGTTTAAACCAATTAGAAGATGTTTCGATTGATAAAATTAATAAGCCAGATTTACCAATTGCTGCTGGTGAATTTTCCTTAAAGCAAGCGCAATGGCTGGTTGGACTAACAGGAATACTTGCCCTTTTTTTAGGTCTCATTTCTAGTCCCTGGTTACTCTTTACTGTTGGTGTTAGTTTAGCCATTGGAACCGCTTATTCTTTACCGCCTATTCGTTTAAAGCGCTTTCCGTTTTGGGCAGCATTATGTATTTTTACAGTGCGAGGAGTAATTGTTAATTTAGGCTTGTTTTTACACTTCAGCCAAACCCTGACTGAACAGCAATTCATTCCGCCGGCGATTTGGGCATTAACGCTATTTATTTTGATTTTTACCATCGCGATCGCGATCTTTAAAGATGTTCCTGACTTAGAAGGCGATAAACAATATAACATCACCACCTTTACCCTGCTCTTAGGAAAACCAACCATCTTAAATATT
Source organism: uncultured Dactylococcopsis sp. (assembly GCA_964489465.1). Taxonomy (GTDB): domain Bacteria; phylum Cyanobacteriota; class Cyanobacteriia; order Cyanobacteriales; family Rubidibacteraceae; genus Halothece. The sequence continues at coordinate 19,528 of CAZAYV010000061.1, forward strand.
ACTCGTCTGATTATTAGTATTTGCTATATCGGAGTGATGCTAGCTTCGTGGCGCTGGCTACCCGATGTCAATCCTCTCTTGGTGGGGATGACACATAGCGTATTACTCTTGCTACTGTGGTGGCGTAGCCAAAATGTAGACTTAGAAAATAAAATCGCGATCGCGCAATTTTATCAATTTATTTGGAAGTTATTTTATCTGGAATATTTACTGTTTCCTATCGCTTGTTTTTTAGCTTAAATTATGTCAGAACTTGATCCAAACACAACAAAAATTATTGCCTTAGTAACCGTTTCGATTATTCTTCTTTTAGTTGGGGTAACTCTAGGAAGAAGTTTTCTCCTTTCCAGACGTTTTGAAAAAGCGTGTCAACTGTATGAAGATGAAAAATATGGGGATGCTATTCCCATTTTTAAGAAAATTATTGAGCGACAAAAGAGTAATGATTTAGCCAGATTATTACTGGGAAAATCTTTCGTGGGGCAAGGAAACTTAACGGAAGCCATTTCTACTTTTGAAACCTTAACCCAAAGTTCTCCCAAAAATGTTGATGCCTATATTGAATTGGGAAAAGTGTATATGCAGCAGGGAAAGATTGACAGCGCGATCGCGCAATTTGAACAAGGGGCAAAAATCAAACCCAATCGATTTGCAGAACCGCATCGGGTATTAGGGTTAGCCTTAAAAGAAAAAGGAGAAACCAAAGCTGCACTCGCCTCTCTAGAGAAAGCAAAGAAACTGTATTCTGCTCAAAAAGCTTACCCGATGATCGAAGCGATTGATGAAGAAATCGATACCATCAGCGAACAAAGTAAAAAATAGAAGTTGCAATGGTAGAAACCCCTCTCAGAGCAAATACAGGTTCACTTGCCCTTAACTTACAATTACCATCAATCTCCATCTCACTCCAGAACATTTTACTGCTTTAGCAGCAGTGAACCATGATTTAAGACTAGAAAGAACCGCCCAAGGAGAATTAATGTAAATAATAATCATTTTTATTATAGTAGAGCTAGTTGGTGCCTAAATTTCAGTATTCAAGAACTCCCGCTAACCCTTTGGGTCTAACGGGAGATTGACAGTCCAACGCTGTCCTAAAGACTTGAATAGCCCATTGAGCCTCAATCTGGTACAGACGTTCGCGTACTCCTCTAGCGCGCCCCTCTCTAAGACTTGTTGGAAAGTCGCTGTTAGACAGGATCATCTTTATTGAGGTGGGCGAAGAGGCTAAAAACTTGATCACGAGAGGGTTATACCAATGTATCGTGTCCCAGTAATCAGTCAAGAAGGAAAACCCTTAATGCCCACTAAACCTAGTCGCGCTCGACGTTGGCTCAAAGAGGGAAAAGCGGTGATCCATAAAAACGACTTACATTGTTTTTCAATACAGTTAACCGTTGACTCTGGGGAAGCAACCCAACCCGTAGCGGTGGGCATTGACCCGGGTAAACATTATTCAGGAATCGGGGTTCAATCTTCAAAAGCCACCTTATTTACAGCTCATCTAGAGTTACCTTTCCAACGGATTAAAGACCGTATGGAAACCAGAGCCATGATGCGTCGTGGCAGAAGAGGACGACGGATTAACCGTAAGCTCCCCTTTGACTTACGCGCTCATCGTCAAAAACGTTTTGACAACCGTCGGGGTCACAAGCTACCACCTAGCATTAAAGCTAACCGACAATTAGAATATCGTGTGGTCAAAGAGTTATCCCGACTTTTCCCCATCTCTTCTATCATTTACGAAATTGTCAAAGCCAAAGGAGACAAGGGCTTCTCCCCTGTAATGGTTTCTCAAAAGGTAATGACCGAACAGTGGCTACCTCAAATTGCTCCAGTTACCCCTAAATTTGGGTGGGAGGCTTCAGCAAGAAGAAACACTCTTGGGTTAGAAAAAGATCGACACAAATCCAATCAAACCCCTGCTACTCATGCGGTAGATGGTGTAGCTTTGGCTTCTCACGAGTTCTTAAAATACAAGGTCTTAAAAGGAGATCAAAGCTGGTTTGAGGGAGAGGTAGCAATAACTAATGCTCCTTTCTCAGTGATTAAAAGACCACCAGTTAGCCGTCGTCAGCTTCATCTAATGCTCCCAGCTCAAGGAGGAGTTAGAAGAAAGTATGGGGGAACAGTAACCAGACATGGTTTTCGCAAAGGCGACTATGTGGAGTCGGAGAGAAAAGGTGTCAAACACCAAGGTTGGGTTAGCGGTGACACAAAAA
>CAZAYV010000062.1:0-8742 GCA_964489465.1 uncultured Dactylococcopsis sp.
TGACTGGAGTTCAGACGTGTGCTCTTCCGATCTCCGAGTGCAACAGAAACCGTTGCTGCTTTAGGTCTAACCGATTGCTTAGTGGGACGTTCTCACGAATGTGATTACCCCCCAGCAGTAAAATCTTTACCCGTTTGTACACAAGCCCGTTTAAACCCTGGAAAAAATAGTGTTGGGATTGATCAAGATGTTCAAGAATTGATGCAATCGGCATTGAGTATTTATGAAATTAAGGTTGATGTTCTCGAAGAATTACAACCAACCCATATTATTACGCAAGATCAGTGTGATGCTTGTGCGGTGAGTATGGCGCAAGTGCAGCAAGCCGTATCCCAGATGGTGTCAACGCAGCCGGAAGTGATTTCTCTGCAGGGAAATGTTTTGACCGAGGTCTGGGCTGATATGAAACGTGTGGCAGACCGTCTCGGTGTTGACTCTCAAGCGGCTTTACAAAATCTCCAAAATCGGGTCGATGCCTGTACACGGATTACTGACCAAATTCCAGAGGCAGAGCGCCCGAAAGTGGTGACAATGGAATGGATCGAGCCGCTGATGTCGGGGGGAAATTGGTTACCGGAATTGGTCAACATGGCAGGCGGAACGCCCGTGTTGGATGAGACGGGAACGCGATCGCGCTATCTCGACTGGCAAGAATTATTAGAGGCTGATCCAGATGTAATTGCTATTATGCCCTGCGGCTTTAACTTAGAACGCACACGCAGCGAAGCGCAAGTTTTAGCCCAACATTCAGGTTGGTCACAGCTCAAAGCCGTGCAAAATAACCGCGTTTATATTGCCGATGGCAATGCTTATTTTAATCGTCCTGGCCCGCGTCTGGTCGATTCTTTAGAAATGCTGGCCCAAATGTTACATCCCCAACACTTTTCCTACGATTACCAAGGGAAAGGTTGGGAAGTGTTGAAAATAACAGTAAATGTTTAATGTTTCCCGTGGGTTGGACAAGGGGGTGCCGAAATTGAGCGATCCAGCCAACCCACTGCTTGTTTAAGGTGAGCGAGGGCTTCTTCGGTTTGAGACGATTGGAGATACACTAAAGCAGCTGTGATGTGTTGGTTAGCTTGCGCCTTACGGTTCGCTTTGAGACGATGCCAATCATTGGGCGCGATCGCGCACTTGTCAGCAAGCAGTTGCGCCAGTTCCAAGGTCGTTTTTTCTGCGAGATCGTCGCTGGTAGCAGACGGACTAAGTTGTGACATAAGTTTGATTTCCCTTCCAGGAGTACAATGACTAACGAGTCAATACGATCTATTGTAAAATGCCTGCTGCTAATTCTCAGCCCCCATCAGACGACCAACAATGGGAAACCCAACTCCAACAAGTCGAAGCCGATCTCGTTGATTTGAGACGACGATATAGTCAATTGCAGCGCGATCGCGCTCAAAAAGAACAATTAGAAGCAAAACTCAAACATTTACAATCGGAAATCGAAGGGTTGCAGTATAATCTTGAAAGCCGTCTCGTCACTTGGAAAGATTTAGTTGAGCCCTTTTGGTTAGCTGTACGGTTCGGAGGCTTAGGAGTTATTATTGGCTGGCTTTTAAAGTCATACAGTGGTTAGTACACGATTCCTCTCTCTAGTACTAAAGCCTTGGTCTACTTGCTTTGCCACTCTGATTTCCAGCCTTTGACAGATGTAATCCTCCCTGAGCCTTGGTTAGCTACAAGGGTGAGGGGGTTCATTATACTAGCCCAGCCAATCCGAACCTTGATGTATGATCCTACCATTAGATATCAGTGAAATTTGGGAACGCCTAGCGCTCCCCACAGGAGGCAAAATCATTTACGTCGTGCTCGATGGCGTAGGTGGATTATCCGATCCCGAAAGAGGCGGGACCGAACTACAAGTTGCGCAAACTCCTCATCTCGATGCTTTAGCTCAAAAATCCAGCTGCGGTTTACTAGAAATTGTTGGCCCGGGTATTACTCCTGGCAGTGGTCCCGGTCATCTCACTTTGTTTGGATACCATCCTCTCCGATAGAAGATTGGAAGAGGAGTGCTATCTGCTTTGGGCATCGATTTTGAACTGCAAGAGGGAGACATTGCTACTCGTGCGAACTTTGCGACGGTAGATGAATCGGGAAAAGTGCGCGATCGTCGTGCCGGGAGAATTGCTACCAACCTCAACCAACGCCTCTGTGAGAAAATTCGTGATCAAGTCAAGCTAGATGATGATATCGAATTCTTCTTTGAAACGGTCAGCGAACATCGTGCCGTGTTAGTGCTTAGAGGGGAAGGGTTAAGCGGAGAGTTACCCGATACCGATCCCCAGCGCACCGGCGTAAAGCCAAAACCACTGCAAGCGCATTCAGACGCCGCGCAAAAGACAGCTCGCATCGTAGACACTTTTCTTAAGCACGTCCGCGAAACCCTAGCAGACGAAAATCCAGCCAATATGGTTTTGTTGAGGGGATTTGAACAGTATCATCCTTTACCTAGCTTACGCGATCGCTTTCAACTGAATGGGATTTGTCTGGCGGATTATCCGATGTATCGAGGGGTAAGCCGCTTATTGGGCATGACAGTCCCACCGTCTCCAGGGGGAATGGAGAAGCGTTTTCAGGCGCTAGCCAACTGCTATGGCGACGACTATGACTTTTACTTTCTTCACGTTAAAAAAACCGACAGTTATGGAGAAGATGCGGATTTCGACCAGAAAGTGGAATTAATCGAGGCGGTTGACAAACTGTTACCTCAAGTTACTGCCCTTAATCCAGATGTTTTGGTCGTAACGGCTGACCACTCTACTCCAGCCACCATGGGTGTTCATAGTTGGCATCCGGTTCCAGTGATGTTGGCTGCAGCAAATGCAAAAGTCGATGCGGTCAAGAGTTTCGATGAATATGTCTGTCTTCAAGGTTCTTTAGGGACTCGTCCCGGTACGGACTTAATGGGGTTAGCCTTAGCTCATGCGGGGCGACTGCAAAAATTTGGGGCTTAAAATAAAAATAAATTTCATTTTGGTCTTAAGCGACAAGTATTGATGTAGGAACATCAACCAGTTGCAGTGATTGCTCAAAATAGCCGAGCTCAAGCTAGGCAATCCTTTAAGTTGGCAGCAATTAATCAGCAAATTTCACAGCTGCTGTATCAGGTGCTATCCCATGAGTCCTAATATGTCAGTACCGTACGAATCGAATTGCCTTCATGCATTAAGTGGAAGGCATCATTAATTTGTTCAATGGGCAAGGTGTGAGTAATGAGATCATCAATGTTAATCTTGCCATCCATATACCAATCTACGATTTTGGGAACATCGGTACGTCCTCTGGCGCCACCAAAGGCACTTCCTTTCCACACGCGACCCGTTACCAGTTGCACCGGACGAGTGGAAATTTCTTCTCCTGCCCCGGCAACACCGATAATGGTACAAACCCCCCAACCTTTATGACAAGATTCCAAGGCTTGACGCATAATGTTGATATTGCCAATACATTCAAAACTAAAGTCAGCCCCGCCATCAGTGAGTTCAATGATATGGCTTACCACATCCCCTTCAATTTCATGGGGGTTAACAAAATCCGTCATGCCGAATTTTTCCGCGAGGGGGCGTTTTTGGGGATTAATATCCACGCCAATAATTTTGTCAGCGCCAACCATTTTTGCGCCTTGGATCACGTTTAAGCCAATACCCCCTAAGCCAAAGACCACAACATTTGCCCCGGCTTCTACCTTAGCCGTAAATAAGACAGCACCAATCCCCGTAGTGACCCCGCAACCGATATAACAGACTTTATCGAAGGGAGCATCTTCACGTATTTTTGCCACTGCAATTTCTGGTAAAACCGTATAGTTAGCGAAGGTAGAGGTGCCCATGAAGTGATGCAGTTTTTGACCGTTCAAGGAAAATCGACTAGTACCATCGGGCATAATGCCCTGACCTTGTGTGGAACGAATCGCTTGACAGAGATTGGTTTTTCGAGAGAGACAGAATTTACATTCTCGACATTCGGGAGTGTAAAGGGGAATGACATGATCGCCCGGTTTAACGCTTTTTACATCTTCTCCCACGTCCACAACGACCCCAGCCCCTTCATGTCCTAAAATACTCGGAAAGAGTCCTTCGGGATCTTTTCCGGATAGGGTGTAAGCATCTGTATGACAAACGCCTGTGGCTTTAATTTCCACTAAGACTTCTCCTGCTTTTGGGGGATCAAGTTGTACCGTTTCCAGTTTCAGGGGTTGATTGGCTTCAAAGGCAACTGCTGCTTTTACATCCATTATTATTTTGGTTTTTTTAACTGTGTTTACTTTAGAGAAAATGGTGGTGAGTGCCAACCTGAGGTTGACCAAACATTTAGAATTTTATTAACCCGTTATTTTTTAACTGTCAACTTGATTTCATTATTTGAGCAAAGAGGGAAAAACGAGTAAAAAAGCAAGACATATAAAGTTCACACCCTCTCTCAATTCCCCTAATTATTCATTATTAATTGTCCCTGAATTACAGTAGCAAACCTCCTCTTCCCAAATTCATGAATCACTATTTATCCTCATACGCCATCCCGTTAGCGTTTGCATAGCGGTGCATAAAACGCATAAAGCGGTCCCAATGATCATCTTGATCAATGGCAAACGTACATTCAACCCGTTGTAAATCATCTCCTTCTGGTCCGCCATAAATAAAGCGCAGAGAATCCGGTTCAACAGAAATTTTACCTTCAGCATCGGTCAAACTTAAGGCTTTAGAAAATTGCTGACGAAAGCTATTAAACCGTTCTAAGGCTTCCAACTTTTCAAAAATCATTAAAACATTACGGATACCTGTTGATTTTTCTTGACGTAAACGAACGTCACTGATTTCTTCAGGAATGCCTTCAAAAAATTCGACAGTGGGAATAGATTCAGCCATAGTCTTAGCTAATATATTTTTGTCTTTTTATTGGGAAGAGAGAAGGGTGATTTGTTATCGATTCCGAGTTAGCATTTTCTCAAAAAAATAATCAATAACAAGTTATTAGTTACTCATTAAACGTTGCTTGTTAACCATGAAAAATTAACCGACAACGAATAATAAATAACTAATAATCGATCATCAAGTCAGCTGATTAGGTTGACTCACCCTAATCCGCAAGCTCTGTTATATCAAAGTAGGGGATCAACGACTCCAGAACTTATTCAGCACTATTGCCTTGAATTTTGAGTAGTAAAAAGCCCCAAGCTAAGCCAACTAAAATCAACGTGAATGATAAAACAGTAGCATTAAAAATTATGGTATTGGCAGTCATAAGTCTCCCTTGTTATGCAAGTGTGTCATACAACAATCTCTTCTTCAATAATGATAATATAGTTTTGTAGGTTCTGGAAATTACTTGCTTATGCCGCCGCGTTGGCCCCGTAAACCCACTCGTCAAGATCCCGCTTACCGGAAGCTAGAAGACCGGATGAATTTTGCGGTTCATGTGGCTGTTTTTACCCTCATCAACTCTGGATCATGGTTCTTTAAACAACTGAATCAAGCGGACTGGCAATGGACCACTTGGCTAACCTTAAGCTGGTTGGCAATTTTAGCATTACATTTCGTCTACATTAGCGCGATCGCGGACTATTCGACTCAACCCAAAAAATCCGATGGCTAACTCTAACCCCACCCGAGAAATTGAAGCCCTCGCTGCTGAAATTGGCGATAAAATTTACATCGATGTGGCCAAATGGCATCTCTATCTCTCCGATGCCCATCTGCACACTACTGTTGCTGAACAGGTGTATCCCCTACTAGAAAATAAAAGTCTGACGACCGAACAAGTCGAAGATATCCTGAAACGAGTTTCTGTCAAACTAGGGGAAGGACGGACCCAGCTTCCTTTACTGGACTTACTCCCTTCCCATGCCGTGAGTGATTTAATGGAACTGCTCGAGGAATACCAAAAGCAGCTTTAAGTTTCATATTGGTGTTGCTTTTCTTCTCCTTGATGGGAGGTTTTGACCCACTTTAATTTTTTGGGACGAACCGCGAGACGAGCCGTCATACTGGGGATGATGAGCAACCAGTGAATCATGTAAAGGGTTCCCCGTAGCGTTTCCCCAATGAGTTGCCAAAGTGTAATTTGGGTTGGGCTGTCGTGAGGTTGCGTTCCTCTCAGTCCTTGGAACATCCCCCAAATTGACAAAGTAAACATCATACTCGTCGCCGGTAAATAAAGAGGGGGTCCTTGGCGCAAGCAGACCATTAGCAGATCAGGAAGGGCAGCAGTAGGCAGCAGATATTGGAAGAGTAAAAATGCACTGAGGTCAAGGGTTTTCCCAAATCCCATGCGGTTGCGGATAATCCAACGCCAATAGTCGAGATAGCGTTGATACCCGCCTTCTGCCCAGCGATTACGTTGATGCCAAAGCGCGATCGCGCTAGTGACCCCTTCTTCTTTCACACTCAGGTCATTGACAAACCCAATTTCCCATTCATCTAAATGTAAGCGAATGGTGAGGTCAAGATCATCAGTAATTGTTTGTTCATTCCATTTCCCACAGCTAGCAAGGGCGCTACGGCGAACAAACTGACCATTCCCTCGTAATTCACCAATTCCCCCTAAACCAATGCGATGCTGTTGAAAATAGCTATCCAGTGCCATTTCCGCTTGTTGTCCTTTTGTCCAAAAGTTGAGCCCGGCATTCGCAATGGCTTTACGCACTTGCACAGCGCCAATCGTTTCTGTATTAAAAAAAGGAACCACCCGTCGTAAAATATCTGGGGGAATTTGGGCATCCGCATCAAAGACCGCTACAATGTCCCCTTTACTCAGTGTCAGGGCTTGATTCAGGGCGCCTGATTTGCCGCCGCCCGCATTTGCCGGGCGATGCAGCACTTTTAATTGACGATATTGCCGCGATAACTGATCTAATAAAGCCGGTGTTTTGTCTGTACTGTGGTCATCAATGAACCAAATTTCATATTTGTCTTGAGGATAGTCAAGATTGCAAAGGCTTGCCACAAGACTAGTAATGACTGCTTCTTCATTCTTCGCCGCCACTAAAATAGAAACAACCGGTGCTGCTGGCAAATCTTGATCGGCTAAAGCAGTGGGCGGTGTGACAGGACGACTGAACAGCAGACGTGCTACTTGTAAGGTCAGTAAGCTGGTAATCGCGAGGACGAGCCAGGATCCCCAGGAAATCAGATGGAGAGCAATCGTGGTGCCCCAAACCATCATCAAAGTTACCGCTGCTTTCCAGCGCCTTCCCCCTAAACCTTGGAAAAAATCGCTACTCCATTCTTCTTCTTCTGTTTCTGCATCAGACCATTCTGATAGGAGGGCTTCTATCGGATTAAACTCTTCGTAAGAATTATTGTCTGTCCAGGAATTTTGTGGCATACAGGTTAGGGGGTAATGATTGACAGGAGAGTTGTCTTAGTTCTATCTTAACTTTAGATAATAAAACTTAACTCTTATTAAAAATCAAAGCGCAACACTATTGTTGGGAGTATAGCTTAATTTTTTAGGTTTCAAAAAAATGTTAATGGAATGGTTAAGATGGGGCGCGATCGCGCTAATGAGTGTGGTTTGGGTGGAATTAATTCGAGATAGTTATCATCTATTGTCGCATTTTTGGAAGCCGCTATATCGGTTACATCAGATCCATCATCGGGTGTTTCGCCCTGATTTAAGTGTGGCTGATGAAAATTTATATCGGCGTTCCCAATGGCAAAATGATGTCCCCGAATGTGGTGTGATGTTAGTAGGGAGTTTATTGCCGGCGCTATTGGTTTCGGACTGGGTTGCCTGGACAGGAACGGTTTACACCGGGGGATTTTTGTTAAGCGCAATGGCCCGGGGCAGTGGTTTAGCCTATGCCGATGAACTCACTGATCTGACCCATCGCCCGGGAACTTTTACCACACTTCCCGGTCAGTGGCGAGTGAATCGTCCGTATCATTGGCGACACCATTTTGATAATCAGAAGGCTTACTATTGCAGTACGTTTACAATTGTGGATAAATTAGTGGGGACTGCTCTTTCCCTAAAAGGCAAACGGGTAGCAGTGACCGGTGCCTCGGGAACTTTAGGAAAAGCCCTATTAACAACACTGCGCGATCGCGGGGCGAAAGTAACGGCTTTGAGTTCTAAAACCGAACCGATTGTCCTCAAAGATGGTACCGAAATTCATCCCCTCACTTGGGAAAATGGGAGAGAACATGATCTGGCTGAGTCTCTAGAAAAAATTGATATTTTAATCTTGAATCATGGCATTAATGTTCACGGCGAAAGAACAGAAACAGCCATTGATCAGTCTTATCAAGTTAATGCTTTTTCCAGTTGGCGCTTGCTGGAAGCGTTTTTAAAGACGATTCGCACGAATGAAGACAAAGTGCGTAAAGAAATTTGGGTGAATACGTCCGAAGCAGAAGTGAGTCCAGCAGTTAGTCCCCTTTATGAACTGTCTAAACGAACCTTAGGGGATTTAGTGACGCTGCGCCGCTTAGATTCCCCTTGTGTCATTCGTAAATTAATTTTAGGACCCTTTAAAAGTAATTTGAATCCGATTGGGGTCATGTCAGCATCGTGGGTAGCAAAACAAATTGTAAACTTTGCAGTGCGTGATTTTCGCAATATTATTGTGACGATTAATCCTTTGACTTATTTACTATTTCCTCTAAAAGAATTTTTCGTTTCTACTTACTTTAAGTTGTTTAGCCACAGCGCTCACAAGTAAATCGTTTCTTCAGCATTAGGTCGTAAAATAACTCCCTCCATTAACTGAATGTCCCGCAATTGTTGGGCTTTTTG
>CAZAYV010000062.1:8842-21729 GCA_964489465.1 uncultured Dactylococcopsis sp.
TTGTTGGGCTTTTTGCTGATAGAGTTTCTTTCTTTCTCCAGGAGAAGGTGTTTTTCTTCCTTCGAGAAAAGGATCAATTTGACTGAGATGTTTCATTGGTTAAAAGGGATATTGATCAATAATCTCTCCCTCTACAATTCTATAGCCCCATTCAGGATGTTTTTTAATTTGTTCTTCCACCCAACTGCGGGTCATCGGAGATTGATAGAGTTTCTGTAAGTCTTGCCAGCTAGGAATATCGGATGTTTTTTCCTCTTCTTCTGGGGATAAGGTTGTTTCAGGCGGTTGATCCTCTTCTAACAACGGGGTATTGCCTTGTAACTGTGAGAATTTTGCCATGACACTTGCTTTGGTCACCGTGGTTTGCTCACTAAAAGCCGGGGGAAGATAGGGGGTTTGGACTCCTGCTTTTTTTGCTTTTAGGGCTTCATCCGCAACGCGATCGCATTTTCTTAAAAATCCATCCCACAAGTCTTTAGCTTTCATGGGGTTGCGTAACTCAGATCGCGCCTTGGCTACCGCTGCTTCTAAAGGTTCCCCTTGATGGACGTAATACTGAATCCGTTCACTTTCAAACGCTGGGTAGGGAACCCCGGGTTCAATTTCCCATTCTTGCTGGACTTTTTGGCTTTCCCCAAAGGGAATTCCTGCTACAAATTCCTCCCAGAAGGGAGATTTAATCCCTTTGCTCATGCTGTCGATAATTTTAAACACCCATCCCCCGGGATTAGAATAACCCCGCTGTTTAGCATAGTTGAGGAGCGCATCTTGAAACGCGTCTAATTGTTGTTGTGATTCCCAGGGACCTTCAAATCGATAGTGCGATGTGACATTAACCGCTATGGGTTGACGACGAGGGGGGAAATAGGGGTCACTTTTAGCCGAGGTTGGTGCCTGAGAAACCGTTTGGTCGGAAACGGATGAAGGATTCAGCAATCGGTATTCCAGTTGTTCCAAGTTTAAAGTATAGGAGTAAACAGGCGGTTGCGAACGAATCAGACTAAACTCAAGCAGCGATCGCGCTTTCAGGGCATCTCTGGCTAATGCTTGTTCTTCCTCGCTTAACCCACTGGCAGTGGTCATTTCCTGAGACGAACACTGTACCATTGCCTTTGAATTTGAATTCAACCAACGCCATAAGGTTTGATAGAGAATAGCAGCACTAACCCCTCCCATTTTTTGTGCTAACTGAGGATAGTAAACTGCTCCTTCACCGAAACTTTGCCAGAATTGCCTTAAATCCATTCGTCTCTATCGTTTTGCTGGTCCAGCCCAGGTTGCAAGGGCTCGAGGAGTAAATCCATTTGTCGTTTGTGCCGTTGGGTTGCCATCGGAATAGCGGCTCTGCTTTTTTAAAATTATACGAGCAATGTACAAAGGGAACCGGGGTTGATGATAGAGTGAGTGAAGCATCAGTGGTGATGTCGGAGAATTTGGAATGACAGAAGAAAATAATAATCCTTCAGAAGAAACGCCAACGCCAGAAACAGAATCGGAAACCCCAGCAACGGAACCGGAAAAAGCAAAGCCTGGATTTTTCACGGGGCTTATCATTCGACTATTGCGAGCGATCATTGCCCGTTTGGAAAAGACGGTGGAAACACTAGAGACACAATCAACAACAGAAACCACGGTACCTACAGCAAGCCAACCCCAAGTTCCCACCGAAGAACTGCGGGGCTGGGATAAGATTTTACAGCAAGTAAGAAATCGAGTTCCCTTGACTGGCAATCTTCCTGATTTTTTACTCACCACGATTTTAGTCGGAGCAAGTTTGGCGATTGTTTGGGGGGCGGTTGCAATTATTCCAGAAGGTTTGTTCTCTTCAACTCCCTCATCACCGCCGGAAGAAGAAATTTCCCAACAGCCAGAGCAACCGGAAGCACCCATCCCCCCGCCGGAAGCGAGAGAAGAACCTGAAATTAGTCCTGAACCGCCCTCGGAGTCACGACCAGCAGAAGAACCGGAACCCGAACCGGAATTAACCCCAGAACAAGGCTTAATTGCTGCGATTCAGGAACAAGTTTCCGAAATTACTACCCGTTATGCCGAAGGACTCATTGAGTCTATTGAAGCCAACTTCCGAGATGGTCGTTTAATCATCGCCATCAGCGATCAGTGGTTTGAGCTATCCGATGCCCGTCAAGATGAACTATCTAAAGAAATGCTAGCGCGATCGCGCCAACTCGACTTTACTCGCCTTGTCCTGACTACCCCGGATGGTAAACGCTTAGCGCGTAGCCCAGTAGTAGGAGAGAAAATGGTTATCCTGCAACGGGATAATCCTTCTTCTCCCCCTAATCCAGCTTAGTTCTCTTTCGCAGAAGAACGACGGCGACGACGACGAACTACCTTTTGTTCTTGGGGAGGCTCTTCTGAGGTAGCAGATGCAGTTTCCTCTGGCCCGGCAGCGATTTTAGTTTCTTCACTCGTCTCGCTAGCAGCAGAAACGGTCTCGGTTTCTACCGTTTCAGGTTCAGGAGCAAACTCTGGAGCTGAGGTTTCACCGTCCCCTGTTTCCTTCTCCAGTTCTTTGGTATTTTCCTCACGACCATTATCCTCATGAATCGGGGTTTTGGTTTCAATACTTCCCTCTTGACCATTGGTATCTGGGCTTTTTTCACCCGGTGCAACTGCATAAACCAAGGTTTTGCGCCGATCCACTTCTTCGTCTAAACGCACTAACGGGGATAACCCCATCAAGGCATACATTTCCTGTTCAAGCGGGCTCATTTCTACCGCAATTTTCTGTTTTGGTTCTTCCCGTTGCGGTGAACGACTACCAGATCCTGCTTTTGTTTTAACCTCTTTACTCTCTTTACTCTCTTTACCATTCTTTTGGCCGGTCTCGGAGTCATTACTTCCTCCTTTAGCGCCATTACTCACTTTCGGTTTAGAACCCGAGTCCGCTTTAGTGGGAGGATCAATGCTGCGACGACGGCGACGACGAGTCACACTATCCCCACCTGACTCTTGATAGCTAGGATGATTCACCAACTCTAAATCTGAGCTATCTTCTTGGGGAGAGTAAGGCACAGATGGCGTCGGCAAGGCTTCAACTGGTTTTTCTTGGGTATCTTTGGCTGATACTCTAGGCAGTGTCGGAATGCCTGCCACAGGAACCGCTGGCACAGCTTCTTGTTCTCCCGGTAAATGGACCAAATGTCCTAACCCGCCACAAGTGGGACAAGTCTGCCCAAAAATCTCGTAGAGGCTTTGTCCTTGGCGTTTACGGGTTAACTCAATTAGTCCTAACTCCGATAACTGAGAAATTTGCGGACGAGCTTTATCTTTTTTCAACGCTTGTTCAAACGCTTCGAGAACCTTCATTTGATCCTGGCGAGAGTCCATATCAATAAAATCAACAATAATTACGCCGCCAATTTTGCGTAACAACAATTGACGGGCAATTTCAACAGCCGCCTCGCAGTTCGTCCATAAAACGGTTTCGCGGGAAGTGGCTGAGCGCGTAAATGAGCCAGAGTTGACATCAATGACGGTTAAGGCTTCCGTCGGTTCGATAATGATATAGCCCCCTGAAGGCAAATCCACTCGTGGTTTCAGGGCTTCGCGAATCGCAGCATTGACGCGAAAATATTCGAGAATGGGCTGTCGTTCCCGATGGTGATCCACCAATACCCCATTGGGTAAACGTCCACCATTCCAACTAGCAAGTTGTTGTTTGACGCGTTTAACACCAATATTAGAATCAACGACAATGCGGTTGACTTCACTAGTATAAATATCCCGTAAAACCCGCTGAATAAAATCATCATCACGGTTTAACAAAGCAGGAGGACGAGTGGTATTCGCCGCTTGTTGAATGGACTCCCATTGTTGTTTTAGAGTTTCTAAATCTTCAATAATGGCTTCTTCCGGTTGTCCTTCTGCCTCAGTGCGGACCAGCAAGCCCATTCCGGCTGGTTTCACTAGAATAGCTAGTGCGCGTAAGCGACTCCGTTCGCTTTCTTTCTTGATCCGTCGGGAAAGATTAACCCCACGACCATAGGGCATCAGGACTAAATATCGCCCTGGTAAACTAATATTACCGGTTAGTCTCGGTCCTTTATTCCCCGTCGGCTCTTTCATCACCTGAACCAAAGCCTTTTGCTGAGGAGCAACTAACTCAGTAATTGCCCCAGCACTGCGTTTTAAGCGTAACGGCCCCAGATCTGTGACGTGTATGAATCCATTACGCTCAGCATCGCCAATATTGACAAAAGCCGCATCAATTCCAGGAATGACATTCTCGACAACGCCCAGGAAAATATCGCCAATTTGTTGATTTCCTGTAGCAATAACCATCTCTTCAATGAGATTTTCGGAAAAAATTGCGGCGGTGTGGTGTTGCTCTGCAATAATAATTTGTTTTGGCATTCAATTCCCTCAAATTTTTTGCATATAAACTCGGCAATTAACAATTAAGAATTAACAATGAATGACGTTGAATTAATTGTTCATTGTCAGTTGTGAATTATTTAATCTGTCTCTAAGAACGGGTTGGTGTTGAACCATCAAAAATTTTTTCAGTTCTCCCTCATCAGGAGCGTTAACTATATCTTTTCCCACGATTAAGGTTTTAAGATAGCACCTTGCCAAAACTTATGGTCACCGGTTTGAGGATCAATGTTTCTCAAATGACAAAGCCTTGGCATAGCTGGGTTGATGGCTACGTTGTGATAATCGTCTGAGTGGTTCGTTGAACAAGTTTGGCTTTACTGTATCTGCTGAAGATACGCCACAAGCGAAAAATGAGATCGGTTTCCTAAAGGAGACTCTAGAACAAAAAACATGAATGGGTCAACGCAACTTTTAGCATTATCCTGAAAGACAAAGGGAGCTTGCTACATCTGGATTTAATCCTCAGTTGGCTAGCAGCGCCCAAGTTCCCTGCTATTTTATCACGAAAGTTTCATTGGTCGTTGCCCCAAAAAAGCAGAGGAAGCAACTTCTCCCCCTGCTTCAGCGTATTGCATGGTGAAAGTCTTACTAGAATGTTAGATGACAGTATCATCAGGAATCGTTGCATTTTTCAGGATGACAACGATACCACTGCGAATATAAAAGCCTTCGTCTTCACGATTAGCTTCTTCTACGCGGTCTTTGTTCATGATTAAAACGTTCTTACCAATGCGGGCATTTTTATCCACGATCGCGCGACGAATTTTACTATTTTCGCCAATGCCAATGGGAATTTGATTGTCCTGGCGTCCCCCTGAGGCTCTCTCACCATGAGATTCATAGTAATCTGCTCCCATAATCATACTATTTTCTACAGAGCAGCCCTTTTCAATGCGCGTGCGAATTCCTAATACAGAATTGCCGACGGTACATTCTTTGAGAATACACCCTTCACCAATGATTGATTCAGTGACATCGCAGTGTAACAGTTTCGTCGGGGGAAGATAACGGGCGCGCGTATAAATCGGTGCAGCTTTATCGTAGAAGCTAAAGGGGGGTTCTGGCTGCATGGTCAGGGCGAGATTTGCCTTGTAGAAGGCTTCAATGGTTCCGATATCTTCCCAATAACCATTGAAGAGGTAAGCTTGTACCCGGTGATCTGGTGCAGCAGCAGGAATGATTTCTTTCCCGAAATCCGTCTGTTCCGGATTCGCCTGTAATAATTTTGCTAAGACTTCTTTCTTGAAGACATAAATCCCCATTGAGGCAATATAGGGCATTTGTTGCGCTTGGGCGGCATCTAACCCCAAAGTCGTCGTATCGACCTTCATTTGCCGGAGGGCATCCCCTTTGGGTTTTTCACTAAAATCAACGATCCGTCCGGTATCGTCAATTTTCATTAATCCGAAGCTGCTCGCGCGTTTTTCATCAATCGGAATCACCGAAAGCGTAATATCGGCATTGGTTTCTCGGTGATGATGAATGAATTTATCATAGTCCATCCGATAGAGATGGTCCCCAGATAAGATTAAGTATTCATCAACATCCCACTCTTGAAATAACCATAAATATTTTCGGACTGCATCTGCCGTTCCTTGGAACCAATTCGGATTTTGTGGGGTTTGTTGGGCAGCAAGAACCTCGGCAAAACCATCGGTAAAACCAGAAAAATTATAGGCGCGACTAATGTGACGGTTTAATGAAGCAGAGTTGAATTGGGTCAATACATAAATTTTTTCTAAGCCGGAATTGATACAGTTACTGATTGGAATATCAATGAGGCGATATTTTCCAGCGAGGGGGACGGCTGGTTTAGCGCGTAATTTAGTTAAGGGATACAGGCGCGTTCCGGCACCGCCACCAAGAATGATACTTAAAACTCTTTTCATAAAAAATTTCTCCTGAGTGCCAAGGTTGCCCTTGCGGAAAGAGGGTCTGGGAAAGAACTTCTTTTGTAGAAACCTTTCTCCCTAAAGTGTAGGACTGTGCGGTCAACCTGGAAAGAGGTAAATTTTACCAGCAGCGATTTGTCTTTGATGATTGCTCAGTTGGTCACGGGCTGAGAGGGTAATCGAGTAAACCCAGTTAAAGGGATTGTCAACTGTGCTGTAGGCTTTCCTCATTGAATGACCCCTGACAAATAACCAATGACCGACAAAAGAAGATAAATTAGTAGAGGACTCTCATTGTGAAATTGACCGTAACTTATGCCAGAACAGCCTCAAGCCGCCTCTTTTTCTGAAGAAAATGCCCGTGAATTATTGCGACAACTCCGACAAAAAGAAGGAAACTGGGTTGAGTGGGGAAAATCTTGTCAACAGTTACACAAAGCAGGATACGATACACAAACGATTTTTGAAGCTACCGGATTTGAACCGATTCACCAAAACCAAATCATTGTCGCCTCACAAGTGTATGATAGCCTGATGCAAATTGGGGTAGCCGAAACGGTGCAAGAACGTTTTACCAGTGGGGGAAGTGATATTTTGTATGAGTTCCGGATTTTGCCGCCAAAGGAGCGCTCTCAAGCGGCAACCCTCGCCGTGGAAAAAAACTTAACCCAACCGGAAGCGCATGATATGGCAAAAGCGATTAAAGATTTTTCTTATTTAAGTTCTCTACCAGAAGGATTTACGGATTCTGCTGGGGATGCGGTGGCGTATCATTACTGGAAACTGGCGCGAGGCAAAAAGGATTTACAAGCGCGATCGCGCCTCATTGCCCAAGGATTAAGGTATGTGGAGTCCCATACCGCTCGGGAAAAAATCGAAAGCCTCCTCAGCGATTTCACCGTTGTTCCAGCCACCCCTGCTCCCAAGTTACCCCTCTATCGTCTCGAACAAGAAGAGGAATTACCGCGCCTTCTGCCAGTTGCTCCCCATTTAAAGATTACCCCTGACCAATTGCAACGCTATTCCCAACCGCAACCGCAAGGCTTGTTTAGTGTCACCGCACTCTCAGGAGAAGGACAATGGGCGGCACTGCCCGGTTGGCACATGATTTGTGCCGCAACCGATCCGATTGCGATTCCTTGTACTCGGGAAGACCTCCCGCAAGCCGAGTCCCTGGCAAATGAACCCCTGCTCTTAGTGGTGGATCGCGCTGACACCCAATGGTATCTCCACAGTTACTTTTTAGTCACCCAAGGCGATGGTTTAGGGGTGCAATGGTTTGAACAAGCCCCGAACCAAGAGCTTTTAGGTAAACTGATTTTGATTTTACGTCCCAAACGCATTGTCGATGAGGGCGCGATCGCGCAAAGTTGGCAACTGGAAGAGTAATTAAGCACAGATGGGTCAAGGGAAGGATGGTGTAGCATGATCGAATCAGACCCTGAAACAAAGGACATCAAGATGGAAATCGGCGTTCCCAAAGAAACCAAAGACCAAGAATATCGCGTCGGGTTAAGCCCTAGTAGTGTTCGTAGTTTGTGTGAAAGGAAGCATCACGTTTTTGTTGAAACCCAAGCCGGAGTAGGAGCAGGTTTTACGGATGAAGATTATCAAGAAGCCGGGGCGACGATTGTTGCCGAAGCCAAAGCCGCCTGGAATCGGGAGCTCGTCGTGAAAGTGAAAGAGCCGCTTCCTGATGAATACATATACTTACAAAAAAATCAACTATTATTTACTTATCTTCATCTGGCGGCGGATCGGAGGTTAACAGAAGCTTTAATTGATTCGGGGATTACCGCGATCGCCTATGAAACGGTGGAACTTCCAAGTGGCAAATTGCCCCTCCTCAATCCGATGAGTATTATCGCGGGACGATTGTCCGTTCAATTTGGGGCCCATTATCTGGAAAAACAACAGGGCGGACGCGGTGTCTTACTCGGTGGGTTTCCCGGCGTGCGTTCGGGGCGAGTGGTCATTCTCGGGGGCGGCGTTGTCGGGACAGAAGCGGCTCGCATGGCAGTGGGAATTGGTGCGCAAGTCCAAATCCTGGATGTCAACGTGGAACGATTAGCGGAACTGGAAAACCTTTTTGGGTCTCGTGTCGAACTCCTCTATAGCAATTCCTCACAAATTGAAACGGTGGTTCCAGAAGCCGATTTGCTCATTGGTGCCGTGCTAACGACTGGAAAACGTGCCCCCAAGTTGGTAACGCGTCAATTAGTGCAACAAATGCGTACGGGTAGTGTGATTGTCGATGTCGCCGTCGATCAAGGGGGTTGCGTGGAAACCCTGCAAGCAACGTCTCATAGCCATCCCACTTATACTGAAGAAGGCGTGGTTCACTTTGGGGTTCCGAATATGCCCGGTGCTGTGCCGTGGACAGCGACGCAAGCCTTGAATAATAGCACCCTTCCTTATGTCATCCAACTTGCGGATCAAGGCTTAGCCGCGCTGAAAACCAATCCGATTCTTGGTAAAGGGTTGAATGTTCAGCAGCAGCAACTCGTTCATCCGGCAGTGCAAGAGGTTTTTCCCGACTTAGTGTAACGGGGAGCTTCAAGTGTTGGCATCGGAGCAAATTGCCTCGAAATCAGTTCTCGGTTAGGTTTCGACTTGCAACGGAACTTCTTGATCCAGTTCTAAGTCTTCGGCAACTGCTTGAATGAGGAGGGGTAAACCGGCTCCTTTTAACCCCCGGCGAATTTGCTCTGATGTTTCTGTAAACCCAACAAAAAGCGGATAGGCTTTTTGCGTCCCTTCACTAAAGATATGTTCTTTACCCAGAGGCATCATCCATTCATATTCTTGATTCAGCCAAACTTCAGTTTGTCGCCAACGCCGGAGTAATTCCGAAAATTCTTCTTGGGGGCGATGGATAAAGACCATAATTTCTACTCCCATTTTGATTTTCCATTCCGGATCACAGGTGAGAATAGCTAAGTCACAAGGCAGTTGCACGGCTTTGGGATGAGAAAAACTCCCGTCGCCTGATTTTGCCGTCCGTAAACGGAGTAAAGGCAGTGGAATCGTAATCACACTTTCATCAGGACGACGCAAACTCGGTAACATTTCCAAGTAGGGTCGATATTGTCGCAAGAGCGCGATCGCGCTCTTGCGATTGCTATATTTAGCAAGTAGGGTTTCGTACTGTGACTGTCTAATCAGCATGGTTCGTCTCAAATTCGGATTAACCCCTTTAACCGAGTTGGTCAAAGATTTTGAACATGGGGAGATACATCGACAAAAGAATGACACCCACCATAGTGGCGACACCAACCATCATCAGCGGTTCAATTAAACTCGTAAGCGCTTTTACAGCTTGTTCCACCTCATCTTCATAAAAGTCTGCGACTTTCATCATCATCGCATCCAGTTCCCCAGTTTCTTCCCCAATGCTCATCATTTGAATCGCTAGGGGAGGAAAAACTGCTTCTCGCTGTAAGGCGAGACTAATCATTCCCCCTTGCTGAACTTCTTGTTTGGAAGCTTCAATGGCATTGGCATACACTTGATTCCCCGCCGTATCACGAACAATATCTAACGTACTTAAAATCGGAACCCCTGAGCGAGTCAAGGTTCCGAAAATTCGACAGAATCGTGCGACAGCATTTTTTTCTAACAAATCCCCAAAAACAGGAATTTTCAACATCAACTTATCAATTTGTAAACGTCCCACCGGCGTTTTATAGTATTGTCGAAGGGCAACAACAATGCCACCGATGATGACAATGGGAATCAGGATTCTGGGACTTCTCAAAATCGCACTGAGATTGAGCATAAACTGAGTTAAAGCCGGCAATTCCACCCCTAACCCTTCAAAAATCCCAGCAAAAATCGGAATCAAAAATACCGTCATCCCAATAAACACAGCAAACGCAAATAAACCCACCGCGACTGGATAAGCCATGGCAGATTTAATTTGTCCTTGCAATCTCGCCATATCTTCTAATAATTTTGCGATCCGATTGAGTACTTCATCGAGAACACCACCGGCTTCTCCCGCTTCCACCATACTCACATAGAGTTGGTCAAAGCACTCCGGATGTTTACTCATCGAATCCGAAAGATTCACACCTTGTTGGACATCACTACTAATCCCGTTTAAGGCTTTACGTAATTTTGGATTGGCACATTGCTCACCGAGAACTCCCAAGCAACGGACAATTCCCACACCGGCATTCACCATCGCGGCAAACTGACGAGAAAAAACTGCTTTGTCTTTAACGCCAACACTAGACAGCTTTTCCTCAATAACCGATAAATCGAGATCGAGATCGAAGCCGGCTTTTTTCGCCCGACCGATTTTTGGGTATTTCCCCCGCAATAAGCGCTGGGCTTCCACAGGAGATCCCGCCTTCACTTTCTCTTTCGTCCGTTTTCCTTTCGCGTCTTGAACTTCTACCAAATAAGTTGTCATAGCTTGATTTCCCTAATCACTTATCTTTTTCTAGCGACGTGAATTTGCTCTCACTTTTGCTCGACCTGAGGCGCCTCCTGCGGTTAAGCGGTAAAGTTCATCCGGTTTACTACTTTTGGAGAGTGCTTCTTCCAAGGAAATGGCTCCTTTGTTTACCCACTCGGCAAGTGACTGTTCCATCGTTTGCATTCCCAGTTTCATTCCGGTTTGAATCGAAGAATAAATCTGTGACGTTTTTCCTTCTCGAATTTGGTTGGCAATTGCCGGTGTCACAACCATAATTTCTTGGGCTAAAGCCCGTCCAAATTCACCAGGTTTTGGCTTTTGCTTTTTCGGTAAACATTGACTGAACACGGCAATTAAGGACCCTGAGAGTTGTGCCCGAATTTGCTCTTGTTGTTCAGCAGGAAACACATCGACCATCCGATCAACTGTCGCAGCTGCCGAACTGGTGTGTAATGTTCCAAACACTAAGTGACCGGTTTCTGCTGCCGAGACAGCCAGAGAAATCGTTTCTAAGTCCCGCAATTCTCCCACCAGAATGATATCCGGGTCTTCCCGTAAAGCGGCTTTTAGAGCATTGGCAAAGCTTTTCGTATCTTCACCTTTTTGGCGCTGGTGAAAGAGACATTTGTCATTGGGGAAAACATACTCAATGGGATCTTCAACCGTTAAAACGTGCTCATGGCGCGTGCGATTAATTAAATCAAGAATCGCAGCGAGAGTGGTGGTTTTCCCAGAACCCGTCGGTCCCGTTACTAAGATCAAGCCTCGCGGGCGACCTGCCATTTCTTTTACCACATCAGGCAAGCCTAACTTTTCATAGTTGGGAATTTTTGAGGAAAGTGCTCGTAAACAAGCGGCGTAGCAACCCCGTTCTTTATAGACATTGACTCGGAACCGCGCCAATCCTTTTACCCCATAGGAACAGTCTAATTCCCAGTTTTGCTCTAACTGTTTGCGTTGGCTATTGTTGAGCATGGTAAAAATAAGCCGTTGTGTTTCCTGGGGAGTCAAGGGATCATCAGTAACCGGTTCTAATTTCCCGTTGTAGCGGAAATAAACAGGAGCACCGGCTTGAATATGCATATCCGATCCGCCTTTTTCGACCAATTCTTCCATTAAATCTTCAATCATTAAATCCATTGCGATTATTCCTCATCGGATGACAAAAAGTTGAGTGACGTTTTTAGGGTCTAGCTTTCCCTAATCTTGGAAACGAGGTGTCAAACAGTAAGGGCAATCTAACCATTCCGGTTGCAGTTCAGCAGAGCAAGTATTGCAACTGAGTGAACTCTTGCGTTTGGCTTTAATTTCGGCTTCGAGACCGGAGTCGGTAAAGGTCACTCGTTCCACTTCCTCTAAGGTGGTGTATCCTTCTCGCACCAGGTTTAAGCTATAAGAAAGGAGTGTTTTCATCCCTTCTTCCACGGCAGCTTCTTTAATCCGTTCGGTGGGAGCTCCTTCATTGATCAAAGTTTGTAAATTTTCACTCATTGCCATGATTTCATAGACGCCAGCCCGCCCTTTGTAACCAACACCATTGCATTTACTGCACAGTTTATTTTTCTTGCGTGCTTGTTCAATTTCATCTGGTTGTAGGGTATTGGCTTTGTAGAAAGTGACTTCTTCTTCTTTGGCTGCGGATAAACCAAAACGAGCTAATTCTTCTTGACTGGGGTTATAAGCAATTCGGCATTCACCACAAACGCGACGCATTAAACGTTGTGCTAACACCCCAATTAATGATCCTGAAACCATAAAGGGTTCCACTCCCATTTCGTCTAAGCGCGCGATCGCGCCGGCGGCATCATTGGTGTGTAAGGTGGTTAAAACTAAGTGTCCTGTTAAGGCGGCTTCAATGGCTGTTTTTGCCGTTTCTTTATCTCGCGTCTCACCCACCAGAATAATATCGGGGTCTTGCCGCAGAAAGGAGCGTAAAATTGAGGCAAAATCCATTCCTTTCTCTCGGATGACCTGGACTTGTGTAATGCCGGGTAAGGTATATTCAATTGGGTCTTCTGCTGTACTAATATTCACGCCAGGATCATTGCGTTCTGCCAAAATGGAGTACAGTGTTGTTGATTTCCCAGAACCCGTAGGTCCGGTTACTAAAATTAATCCAAAGGGGCGGCTTGCCATATTTCGGACTAATTTGAGACTAGCGGGATCGGTAA
>CAZAYV010000063.1:0-12444 GCA_964489465.1 uncultured Dactylococcopsis sp.
GACCAGCACGCCCAAGGGAAAGGAGGGGCGAGTTTATCGATTTATCGAACCTTAGGGGTTCCCGGCTTTATTGTGGGCGATAAAATTGAAACCCATCGCATCAATACCCCCAATGGCGAAGTGCAAGTGATTACTCTTCCTTGGTTAACGCATTCGGCTTTGCTGACTCGACCGGAAACAGAAGGGCTCTCTCTTAGTGATGTGAATCAATTACTCCTGACAAAATTACAGCCGATTCTAGAAGCAGAAATTCGTCGCCTTGATCCCAATCTTCCTACGGTCTTGCTGGGGCATTTGATGGCGGATCGCGCTGAGTTGGGGGCAGAACGATTCTTAGCGGTGGGAAAAGGGTTTACGATTCCCCTCTCATTTCTCATTCGCCCCGAATTTGATTATGTTGCTTTAGGTCATGTCCATCGTCATCAAAATTTAAATCCCAAGGGAGAACCGCCGGTGATCTACCCGGGAAGCATTGAACGAGTGGACTTTAGCGAGGAAAAAGAAGAAAAGGGCTATGTTCTGATTCATTTGGCTAAAGGCAAGACGCAGTGGGAGTTTTGTCCATTGTCCGTGCGTCCCTTCTTGACCATTGATGTGGATGTAACGAAAAAAGAAGAACCGCAAAAAGCCATCGAGAGCGCGATCGCGCGCCAAAAAATTCCCGATGCAGTCGTTCGTCTCAAATACAAGCTGCGTTCGGAACAACTCGACAAAATTGAAACCCGTACGCTCCAAAATGCTCTGCAGTTTGCCCACAGTTACACGATTTCCCCAGAGTTGGTCACTCAGTTAGCCCGCCCCCGGGTTCCGGAACTCTCAGAACAAGTCAGCCTTGACCCCATGAGCGCCCTCAAAACCTATCTTGGAAATCGCGATGATCTTGAAGAAATGTCAGAAGAGATGCTAGAAGCCGCAGAACAACTTTTAACCGGGCAAGTTCAGGAAGAAAGCGCTGAGGTGGCTAGCACGAAGGAGCAATTAAATTTACTCCAATAAAATTAAAATCGCTGAGCAAGTGACCGTATGACGAACAAATCGTTAATAATAAATCACAAATAATGGAAAATCAATAACTAACATAAATGTTAATTGATTATTGCAATTTGTAACAAATAAAGCAACTCTCCTTGACTTTTTTGGGGAGCTAAATGAGATATAATCCTCATTTCACCAAGTTTTGAAAAGTCTTTAAGTATTGTTAAGCCCCCTCAACAGTTGTCGAAACTACCCTCTATTATTTACAAGTAAGGTACAGCAGTGAACCGTAAAAAGGGATCAATTGTTGTATCGAAAGACAACAATAGTGATCATAAATTTACGAAATGATTGTTCTTTAACGGTTCATTCCTACATCATGGGAATAACAGTTAAAACTGTCTAGAGAGGAGACCCCCTATGACAATTAGTCCTCCGGAAAATGAGGAAAAAGTCAGGGTAGCAGTGGATAAAGACCCGGTACCAACTTCTTTCGAGAAGTGGGGAAAACCTGGTCATTTTGACCGCACCCTGTCGAAAGGACCCAAAACCACAACTTGGATTTGGAATTTACACGCAGACGTACATGACTTTGATAGTCAAGGCAATTTAGAAGATATTTCGCGCAAAATTTTTAGTGCGCACTTCGGTCACTTAGCCATTATCTTTGTTTGGCTGAGCGGAATGTATTTTCATGGTGCTCGCTTCTCCAACTATGAAGCTTGGTTAGGCGATCCCACCAATATTAAACCTAGTGCCCAAGTCGTTTGGCCCATTGTGGGTCAAGAAATCTTGAACGCTGATGTCGGCGGTGGCTTCCAAGGAATTCAGATTACGTCTGGGTTCTTCTACCTCTGGCGAGCGTCCGGTTTCACCAACAGCTTCCAACTTTATTGCACCGCAATTGGTGCTTTAGTGATGGCAGGGCTGATGATTTTTGCGGGGTGGTTCCACTATCACAAACGCGCTCCGAAACTGGAATGGTTCCAGAATGTCGAGTCGATGTTGAACCACCACCTCGCTGGTTTGCTCGGGTTAGGTTCTCTCGGTTGGGCTGGTCACCAAATTCACGTTTCTTTACCCGTGAATAAACTTCTGGACTCAGGAGTGGCAGCTGAAGACGTTCCCTTACCCCACCAATTTATTTTGGATCGGAGTTTGATGGCGGAACTCTATCCCAGTTTTGAACAGGGTTTAAAACCTTTCTTTACGCTCAACTGGGGTGAATATGCTGACTTCTTGACCTTTAAAGGCGGACTGAATCCAACAACTGGTGGCTTATGGTTATCTGATACTGCCCACCATCACTTAGCCATTGCGGTTCTGTTTATTATTGCGGGCCATATGTACCGGACGAACTGGCGCATTGGTCACAGCATTAAAGAAATTTTAGAGGCGCATAAAGGTCCCTTAACCGGTGAAGGACACAAAGGGCTTTATGAAGTTCTGACCACGTCTTGGCACGCGCAGTTGGCAATCAACTTAGCAATGCTCGGTTCGGTCACGATTATCGTGGCGCAGCATATGTACGCGATGCCTCCCTATCCCTATATGGCGACCGATTATGGGACCCAATTGTCTCTGTTTACCCACCATATGTGGATTGGCGGCTTCCTAGTTGTCGGGGCTGGCGCTCATGGGGCCATCTTCATGGTGCGCGACTACGATCCGGCGAAGAATGTGAACAACTTGCTGGATCGAATGTTACGGCAACGAGATGCCCTGATTTCTCACCTGAACTGGGTTTGCATTTTCCTCGGCTTCCATAGCTTTGGACTCTATATCCACAACGACACCATGCGCGCTTTGGGTCGTCCGCAGGATATGTTCTCTGACAACGCGATTCAGTTGCAGCCCATTTTTGCGCAGTGGATCCAGAACTTACACACGGTTGCCCCTGGTGGCACTGCTCCTAACGCGATTGAGCCGGCTAGTTATGCCTTTGGCGGAGATGTAGTAGCGGTTGGCGGTAAAGTGGCGATGATGCCCATTGAGCTGGGCACAGCTGACTTCCTGGTGCATCACATTCATGCCTTTACCATTCACGTTACGGTTCTCATTCTCCTCAAAGGGGTATTATATGCGCGTAGCTCCCGCTTAATCCCCGATAAATCAGAGCTCGGATTCCGCTTCCCTTGCGATGGTCCGGGTCGCGGCGGCACTTGCCAAGTGTCCGGTTGGGACCATGTGTTCCTCGGCTTATTCTGGATGTATAATTCCCTTTCCATTGCAATTTTCCACTTCAGCTGGAAGATGCAGTCGGATGTTTGGGGAAGCGTATCTCCCGATGGCACCGTGTCTCACATTACCTCCGGTAACTTTGCCACCAGTGCCATTACCATTAACGGTTGGCTCCGTGACTTCTTGTGGGGACAATCGGCAAACGTGATTAACTCCTACGGTTCAGCACTGTCTGCCTACGGGTTGTTATTCCTCGGTGCACACTTTGTCTGGGCATTCAGCTTAATGTTCTTGTTCAGCGGTCGTGGCTACTGGCAAGAATTAATTGAGTCCATTGTTTGGGCCCACAATAAACTGAAAGTTGCACCAGCGATTCAACCCCGCGCACTGAGCATTGTGCAAGGACGTGCGGTGGGAGTTGCCCACTACTTGCTAGGAGGAATTGTTACCACTTGGGCGTTCTTCTTAGCGCGAATTATCGCCGTCAGTTGACGGTTGCGATTAAAAACGGTAACACTGGTTTAAAAAATCGGTGAACCGACAAAGGCTGACTCCTGAAAACTTCGGTTCTCGGAGTCAGTGCTTCCAAACCCGAAAATAAGTTTCAACTCAACTTATTGACTCATTCATCTGCAAAGAGGATTTTCAACAAAGGCTATGGCAACCAAATTTCCAAAATTTAGCCAAGACCTTGCTCAAGATCCAACAACACGTCGGATTTGGTACGGGATTGCTACAGCTCATGACTTTGAAAGCCATGATGGCATGACTGAGGAGAATCTTTATCAAAAGATTTTTGCTTCTCACTTTGGTCACATTGCCATTATCTTTCTCTGGACATCCGGTACCTTATTCCACGTTGCTTGGCAAGGTAATTTTGAACAGTGGATTAAAGACCCTTTAAATGTCAGTCCCATTGCCCACGCAATTTGGGACCCTCACTTCGGTGAAGCGGCTGTGGATGCGTTTACACAAGCTGGTGCTTCTAACCCAGTGAATATTGCTTACTCTGGTGTTTACCACTGGTTCTACACCATTGGCATGACCACCAACGGCGATCTTTATCAAGGCGCAGTCTTCTTGTTATTGATGTCTGCGGTGTTCTTATTCGCTGGCTGGCTTCACCTCCAACCGAAGTTCCGTCCCAGCCTATCTTGGTTCAAAAATGCTGAATCTCGTTTGAACCACCACTTAGCGGGTTTATTTGGCGTTAGTTCCTTGGCTTGGGCGGGTCACTTGGTTCACGTGGCCATTCCTGAGTCCCGTGGTCAGCACGTCGGTTGGGATAACTTCCTCTCCGTGAAGCCTCACCCGGCTGGTTTAGGACCTTTCTTTAGTGGTAATTGGGGTGTTTATGCGCAAGACCCTGATACCGCTAACCATCTCTTTGGCACCTCTGAAGGTGCAGGTTCAGCCATCTTAACTTTCCTCGGCGGTTTCCATCCTCAAACGGAATCTCTGTGGTTGACCGATATGGCCCACCACCACCTCGCGATCGCGGTGCTCTTTATCATTGCCGGTCATATGTATCGCACCAATTTTGGAATTGGTCACAGCATCCGCGAAATGCTTGATTCCAAAAAAGGTCTAATCGGTGGTAAAAGTGAAGGGCAATTCAACCTGCCTCACCAAGGGCTGTATGACACCCTCAACAATTCCTTACACTTCCAGTTATCATTAGCGCTGGCTGCGTTAGGAACGGTGACTTCCTTGGTTGCCCAGCATATGTACTCCCTACCGCCTTATGCCTTTATCGCGCGGGATTACACCACCCAAGCTGCCCTTTATACCCACCACCAGTACATTGCTGGTTTCATTATGGTCGGTGCGTTTGCTCACGGGGCAATCTTCCTCATCCGTGACTACGATCCTGAACAAAATAAAGGAAACGTGCTCGATCGCGTTCTCCAACATAAAGAGGCAATTATTTCTCACTTAAGTTGGGTTTCTCTTTTCTTAGGGTTCCATACCTTAGGACTTTATGTTCACAACGATGTCGTTGTTGCATTTGGTACACCTGAGAAGCAAATTCTCATTGAGCCGGTTTTTGCTCAATTTGTTCAAGCCTCTCACGGCAAAATGCTCTATGGCATGGATGTCCTGTTGTCCAACAGCGATAGCATTGCCTCTACGGCTTGGCCCAATTATGGTAACGCTTGGTTAGACGGTTGGTTGCAAGCGATTAACAGTGGGGATAACTCCTTGTTCCTCACCATTGGACCGGGAGACTTCTTAGTCCACCACGCGATCGCGCTCGGACTGCACACCACCACCTTGATTCTGGTGAAAGGTGCCTTAGATGCCCGCGGTTCCAAACTCATGCCCGACAAAAAAGACTTCGGTTACAGCTTCCCCTGTGACGGTCCGGGTCGGGGCGGTACTTGCGACATCTCGGCTTGGGATGCGTTCTATTTGGCCGTCTTCTGGATGTTGAATACCATTGGTTGGGTTACCTTCTACTGGCACTGGAAACATCTCGGGATCTGGCAAGGAAACGTTGCTCAGTTCAACGAATCGTCCACCTATCTTATGGGCTGGCTGCGCGATTATCTGTGGCTCAACTCTGCCCAGTTAATCAACGGCTACAACACCTTTGGCATGAATAACCTGTCTGTCTGGGCATGGATGTTCCTCTTCGGACACCTAGTTTGGGCAACTGGCTTCATGTTCCTCATTTCCTGGCGTGGTTACTGGCAAGAACTGATTGAAACAATTGTTTGGGCACACG
Source organism: uncultured Dactylococcopsis sp. (assembly GCA_964489465.1). Classification (GTDB taxonomy): domain Bacteria; phylum Cyanobacteriota; class Cyanobacteriia; order Cyanobacteriales; family Rubidibacteraceae; genus Halothece. Next base: position 5,885 of record CAZAYV010000063.1, read on the forward strand.
AGCGGACTCCTCTGGCGAACTTGGTTCGTTGGAAAGACAAGCCCGTTGCGCTCTCCATTGTGCAAGCGCGTTTAGTGGGATTAGCTCACTTTGCAGTCGGCTATATCCTGACTTATGCCGCCTTCCTCATCGCTTCAACCTCATCGTTGTTTGGTTGACGTGAGGTTGCAATCATCTCGCTAGTTTTTAGCTAGAGATAAGGAAAAATCCCCTACCGAAGTGGTGGGGGATTTATTATTTTTGTCAAAATTGAGATCGTCGTAGGATCTTCGCTTTTCTTGCTAAATTGGGATAAATGCGATGGCGCAGGATAACCTTGCTTATGAGCTACACTACGGAAGAACTGATTGAGATTTTAGATCAAGAGTTACAGGCAACCTGGCAAGGAAAACGGGTTTTATTTTCTTCTTTAGATCGTCTCAATAACCCAGTCTTAGCCAAAGCAATTGGCACAGAAAAGTTAAGTAAAGTCTTTGCCTATCGTGATTTCCGAGCGCAAATTCATGAATACCAACGTCAACATCAAGTTTCAGGGCTCGTGTGGCGGCTGTGTCGGTTTAATAGCTATGAAGTAGAGTGTCCAGAACTCCATAATCAACTGATTGCAATTCCCCAGGATAAAGAAACGTTACAAGCCGTTAAACCGAGAATTTTTGAATTTTGGCAAAACGCAACGCAGAACTTAAACCTATGGGCAGAGGGGAATCCCCCGACCCCAATTGATTCGGAAACAGTTGCAGAACGAGTAGAAGCAACGGAATGGTTGGAAGTGGAAACCACTCGTGAGGAACTTATCTTAAATCTCTGTTGGGGGAATCCCAAAGAATGTCATTATCAGTGGGCATTGCCTCATTCCGGGCGCCACCGTATCATTGCTACAGCCCAAGACCAACCCTCTCAAATTTACCAGTAGATGAGACCCCCACTGAAACCAATTATGCAGTATCAGGCAGTGGGTAAGCTTGGGGAAGCCATTGAACAAGTGTTTAAAGTTGCCGGGCGCGATCGCGCTACGAAAACTCCGCTAAGTTAGCTCGCCTGCCATAATACTTAATCATCAAATAGATCGTCATCAAACTCTGCTTTCAGTTCTCTCGCCATCAGGGCTTTTACCGCTTGTTGAGCGGTTGATTTTCCTTTCAAAAGGCGATACACTTGTGCCGAGATCGGTACCGGAATTCCTTCTTGACGGGCTAAACGGACAAGCACTTGCGTCGTGTTTACCCCTTCTGCTGTCCCTTCTAAGTGATCTAGGATTTCATCAAGGCTTTTCCCTTGGGCTAGACCATACCCCACTTGATAGTTACGCGATAACGGACTATCGCACGTAGCAAGTAAGTCCCCTAAGCCCGATAAACCAAAGAAGGTTTCTGTGGAGGCACCAAGGGTAGTGCCAATACGGATCATTTCCGGCAGGGCGCGGGTAAGAAGGGCGGCTTTAGCATTCGTCCCTAAATTTAAGCCATCACAGACCCCAGCAGCGATCGCGATGACATTTTTCAGCGTTCCCCCTAATTCTGTCCCAATAGGATCCGGATTAATATAGACGCGGAATGTTTCACAAGCGAACATTTCTTGGGCGGCTTCAGCTGCTGCTTCATCTTCACTTGCCATGACTGTCGCTGCGGGAAGATTTTGCTGAATTTCTTTGGCTAAGTTGGGACCGGATAAAACCACCACGGGATGATCGGGAAACGCTTCTTTCCAAAGTTGAGAGGGGGTATGAGTGGTTTCAGAATCTAAACCTTTAGTGGCGGTGACAATAATGGCGTGTTCTGGAATGCCAATTTTTTTGACCCGATGAATCATTGAGGCGACACCTTTCATCGAAATCGCAGAGAGAATGATTTCTGCATCTTGAATGACCGATTCTAGGCTTTCTTCACTCCGTCTTGACCATAAGCGCACATGATGGTCACTGCGTTCGGCGACATCGGCTAAGGTAGATCCCCAAGCCCCAGCGCCAAGAACTGTGGTAATTTTTTGGGGAGTTTCTTCAGTTCCTGTAAATTGATTCGGTTGAGATTTTGTATTAACCATTGGTTTAATAATTAATCATTAATTCGTCGGAATTAATAACTTTTAAATGCTTGTTATCCTGATTATATAGTTGATGTCTCTGTGAACAACAAATGACAAATAATGTCTTATCGTAATCCAGTACCGACTGTTGATATTATTATTGAATTGCGCAATCGCGCTCATCGACCGATCGTCTTAATTGAGCGAAAAAATCCCCCTTTCGGTTGGGCGATTCCCGGGGGGTTTGTCGATTATGGCGAATCAGTAGAAACGGCAGCCCAACGCGAAGCCCAAGAAGAAACAGGCTTAAAAATTGAACTGATTGAACAGTTTCAAGTGTATTCCGATCCGCAGCGGGACCGCCGCAAACACACGATTAGCATTGTGTTTCTTGCCAGCGCGATCGGCACTCCACAAGCAGATGATGATGCTAAAAATTTGGACATTTTTCACCTCTGGGAACTGCCAGAAAATTTATGTTTTGACCACCACAAAATTCTGACAGATTACCGTCATTACCGAGATTACGGTTGGCGTCCCAACTTAATCGGTTCTTCAATAGGCAAGTAAATTTGATAGTCCAGATTAGGGAAAATATTATCGATTTTTTCCACTTTTTCTAACCAGGCGCAATCAATTTTCTCCGCAAGAATTTCATCATACAATTTATTAAACCGTCTGAGATGGGATCGCGTTCGGCGCACCGCATAAGGAACCATGGTTCCCGTTCGCATAATAAACGCCCAATCAGAAGACTGCGCTAGTAATAACTCTCTTGCTGCTTGATTTAATGCCCGTTTTTCCCACTCATCTTGGGTTTGACGCTGACTCAATTCAATCATCCGTTCCGTTGCTTCGTGTAAATGAGGATAAATCCAAGCATTTGCTTCATTAATCCAATATTCATGGAAGCCTTTGTAGCCCCAACTTGACTGGGAGGGTTTACACACCTGTTGCACCGGTTCTAACCGCAGATACTCCGCCAAATGCACCATCTGATAAGTTCCTTGGTCGTACCACGATTTACGAATCAAATAATCCACGAACCAAGGACCTTCGTACCACCAATGACCAAATAATTCTGCATCATAGGGAGACACCACCAACGGTTGACGCTGCATAATCCCGGCTAAATGCTCAATTTGCCGTTCCCGATTAAAGACAAAATTCCCGGCGTGTTCTGCTGCTTTTTCCCTTGCCCAGTAAGGGTCATACAATTTCTTTTCTCCTAACCCTGCACTGCGACTAGTAATTTTATGATATTTAATTCCTGTGTTTTTCCGTTGTCCATTGGGAAGGATGTAAGGTTTAATATACTCATATTCCGCTTCCCAGCCTAAATCTTTATAAAACTCTCGATAAACTGGATCACCCGGATAACCCACTTGCGATGACCAGACCTGCTGTGATGATTCATGGTCGCGCCCAAATGCTGCCACTCCGGTTTCGGTATAAATGGGGGCATAGGTGCCATAACGGGGACGGGGACTGGCATATAAAATGCCATGTCCATCCATGAGGAAATAGCGTAATCCGGCATCCGCCATAAAGCGTTCTAGCCCGTCATAATAAGCGCATTCCGGTAGCCAAATCCCTCGGGGTTGTGACCCAAAGTTTTCTGCGTAATGTTCACAAGCAATTTCAATTTGCGCACGTACGGCTTCCGGGTACATTTTCATCAAAGGGAGATAACCATGGGTCGCCGCCGAAGTAATAATCTCCAAGTTATTGCTATCTTGAAAGCCTTTGAACGCATTGACCAGATCGCACTGGTAATTTTCCCAAGTCCGGCGGACTCGGGAAAACTGGTTAATGTAGTGTTGTGCTAAATATTGCAAATGTCCATTATTGGCGTTATTTTGCAGTTCTTTCGCTGCCAAGTCCTGCAATCTTGCCAGGTGACGATCATATCGTTGTTGTAAAAAGGAATCTCGTAACATGGACACCAATGGCGGTGTCATACTCATGGTAATTTTAAACTCAATGCCATCTTGTTTTAAATCCTCAAAAGTCTGCACAAGAGGAATATACGTTTCAGTTATCGCCTCAAACAACCATTCTTCCTCTAAAACATAGTCACTTTCAGGATGTCGAACAAAAGGAAGGTGAGCGTGTAAAACAAGTGCAAGGTAACCAAGAGCCATAGATAACGTTTTTCTCAGGTCAATAACGGGATTACTATAATTCTATGATCAATTTGGATAGTTGTTGATACTACTTAGATTTGGATGTCACCATGATTTGGTTGACTATTTCGTTTTCAGCGTCGCATCAAATATACATCACCTGCAATCTCTCCGAAATTTTAAGACGAATATCCCTTTACTATTGATTAATTACGCGCGCTCAAAATGTCATAAAACCATGCTAAAAAGCGATCGCGCAAGGCGGATAAGGAATATTTTTCCTCAGCTTGTTGGCGACATGCCCCGCGATCAATTTCATCAAGGCGATGAATTGCTTTGACTAGCCCTTCGACACTGTCCGGTTCCACTAAAAATCCAGTCTTGCCATCGCGGATAATTTCCGCGGGACCGCCGCGACGATAAGAAATTACCGGTACCCCACAGGCTAACGCTTCAATGGCGACATTGCCAAAGGCTTCCACCCAACGCGGGGTCATCAATAAGGCACGACATTGTCCGATTTCTCGTTGTAAGGCAGTAGTTGATAAAAATCCGCCATATTCAATGGGGGCGTTGGGATACTGGGTGCAAATTTCATTCCAGTAGTCTTCATCTTGCATCCAGCCGAAAATCTTGAGGGGAATGCCTAATTCTTGCACGGCTGCAACGGCATCTTCTAAGCCTTTTTCCGGTGCAATGCGCCCCAACCAGACCAGAGAATCTTGACTTTCGGCACTAAACTCATATAACGATAAATCCAGACCACTACTGAGACACCGACAGGCATTAGCAAAGGGAAAAGTTTCCGCTTGGGTATGGGTGTAAACGCCAAAACTGCCCGGAAAGCGAGTGATTGTTTTGCTCATGATCTGATCAATTGCCTCACTCATAGAACCCATACTAATAAAATGCGCGATCGGGGTCTGGAAAAAGGGGGTGAGGTAAAAGGGCAGCCAGTCATAGGCAAAGTTAACGATTAAGTCGTAGTCTGACTGCACTTCCCGGGCATACTCGCACATATTGGCTAAAACGGAGTTCTCAGGAAGTTGAATGGGTGCATCTCTTCCCTCTCCTTGGGCTGGAATTTGTAAATTACCCGAAATCGGCGTGATGGGAATCTTGTCAAAATGGGAGCCAGTGGGGGCAAGAATATTAACCTGATGTTGGGTTTGTAATAAATCTTGAGCCAGATTTTTAATGGTTAATTCTACACCGCCGCCTTCTCCGGTTCCTAACGCGCCAACAGGAGTCGAGAGAAACAGTAAGGAAAGGGGTTGAGACGGTTGTGTCATGGCATTTTTTTGGGAAAATAATTGTGTCTAGCTGACTTTCAGGTTATTTTGAACTTGAATAATCGTTAGAAAATCTATTTTATTGGTAACTGATACAAGATGAAACCCCTAAATTTATTGCAGTGGACCACCCGCATTGGCGCGATCGCTGCCTTCCAAGCTGGTCTCTTTTTTATGGTAACGCCCTCTCGTCCCCTCCAAGCTGCGGTTGGCGACGAGTTTGAAATTTGTGCGGAGGAATTACAAGAGGCAGGGTTATCTCCAGATGAAGCCTCTGCCGCTTGCGCCGATGCCCTGCGTCCAAAAGATTTGTCTTTATGCGTGTTAAGTATGAACCAAGAGGTGGGTGTTCCCGCAGAGGAAGGCTTATATAATTGCTATCGCGATCGTCGCCCTCTCGAATTAGCCACCTGTGTTGTAGAGATTAATGATTTTTTAGAAGCCGACGATACAGGAATAATTGTTGAAAACTGTCGTCGCAGTCTTCTTCCCCTCCGTTACTCCGAATGTGTTGTTGGTTTAACCAATGCTGTTGAGGAAGTGATTGAACCGGTTGCAGCGATGGAAGAGTGTATTAGCGCCGATGCTTTTCCCAGCGCCTTAACGCCAGTTGAACAGTAATTTTTTTTGAGTTAGTTTCAGTTAAAGGAAAGTCTAGGAGAGGGAGTCAATCTTTCATTACCGACTCCCGATCCCCCATTGCCTAATGACTAATGACTAATGACTAATCTAATTGCCCATCGCGGTTACAGTGCAATGGCACCAGAAAATACCTTAGCAAGCTTTCAAGCGGCTTTAGAACAACCCATTGTGGGCGTTGAATTTGATGTTCATCTATCCGCTGATGGAATTCCAGTGGTCATTCATGATGGAACCGTTGATCGCACTAGTAATGGTCAGGGGAAGGTAGCAGAGAAAACCGTAGCCCAATTGCAAGCGCTGGATGCGGGAAGTTGGTTCGATTCTCGTTTTGCCCAGGAAACGATCCCGACATTGGAAGAGGTTTTAGCCCTATGTTCTGGAATGCCAGTGCAATTATATATCGAGTTGAAGTCCCCGCAAAATTGGTCGTCTCCAAGGGTTAGGGCGTTGATGAAGCAGTTGGATCAGTGGCGCGATT
>CAZAYV010000063.1:12544-21608 GCA_964489465.1 uncultured Dactylococcopsis sp.
GCTGCATCATTGCTTCATTCGATCATCAGTTTATAGCAACCGTTCGCGAACAGTTTCCTCAATTCAGAACCGGTTATGGAATCGCTGATCCCAAGCAATATTCTCAAGGCTATCTTGCCACACTCAATCTGACTAATGCTGTGCTTCTGCCCCACTTTTCCTTGATTTTAAAGTCCCCTGCACTCACAGAAACCTTACTCAGCCAAAATCAGGAAATCGTGACCTGGACAGTGGATGAACGAACCATTGCTGACAAACTTGCTGAATTAAATCTCAGCAAAATGATTAGCAATAATCTCCTGCAAACAGAAGTTAAACCTCATTAACAAACTCTAACAAGCGATTAATCCCCCAAAACTGGTCTTCAATGTCATTTTTTTGACCAATATGGGAAACGTGACCCCCATGCGCGGTTAATAAAAGATGACCATCAGCATTCTTCTCCACTTTTGCCTGCATTTCGGGAATGATATTCGGCTCAAAAATTGGATCATCGGCTGCATAAACAATCAGATAGGGTAAAGTGAGCTGATCCAGTAAATACAGTCCTGCCGTGCAATCATAATAGTCTGTATCGCTAGCAAACCCATAGTAGTCAATCACCATTTCCCGATCAAAATCCCGAATGGAATGAATCCGATCCACCACACTCGGATCAACCACATCGGGAAAAGACATTGCTTGCTGGCACGCTGCTGCCTTTAATTCCTTGGTAAACTTTTTTTCTACAACCCGTCCAAACGGGTAACTGACTAGGAAATCAAGAGTCGAGTTCGACTCTAAATTCGGTGTCAAAGTAGCAGCCCCTTGAATCAAAGGACTCTTGTCAGCTTGGGCTGCTTTCAATCCCCATAAGGCAAGCTGTCCTCCCAAAGAAAACCCCACTAACACAACTTTTTCAGGACAGCCTAACGCCACTAACTGTTCCGCTAAGCGAACTTGATCATCTCCTTCTCGCCAACCATCAGACATCGGAACTGGAGATAATGCAGCCGTTTTCCCATGACCGCGCCAATCATAGACTAAAACCGCCCATCCCTGAACGTAAGCCTTGTAGGCCGTTAAATAACTGTACCAAGATTGTTCCGTATTACCGGTAATCCCATAGTTAATAATCATTGTGCCGTGAGCATCCGGTGGACAAGCCCATTTCCCCCACAAAGGGACATTCTCTGCCCCAGTAAACACCTTTTCTTGCCACGGTAACAAGGGATAATCTTTTAACCAACTCACCTGCTTTTTCCAGATTTCCCAGGTTTTGCCATAGCGGTAAGTCGTGGCAACAGTCTGCACAATTCCGTTGCGGAAATACCAAGGAGGGGCATAAGGTGTAAAGGAATTTTTCATCACTGGTAATAAAGACCTATTATCCGTTATAATTCTTAAAACTTGTTGAAGATAGTTAGAATAAGACTTAGCAATTCTTCAAGAAATCTTTATCAAGAAAAAAGGATTGAAGCAAAGCTCGTATAATCAGTAAGTAAATCTTAATTTTTCATTTACACATCTTGTCAAACCCTAAATAAAAGTATAGCTAGCGCTATCATAATGATGCCTCGAATCCTTGTTATTGATGATGATCCTGCGATTTCAGAACTGGTTACGATTAATCTGGAAATGGCAGGCTACACAGTAGAACCCGCAAATGATGGTATTAAAGGTCAAGCCCTGGCAGTGCAACTGCAACCGGATTTGATTATGCTTGACCTGATGTTGCCTCGCGTCGATGGTTTAACGGTATGCCAACGGTTACGGCGTGATGACCGCACGGCTGACATTCCCATCTTGATGTTGACGGCTTTGGGTCAAACTCAAGACAAAGTAGAAGGTTTTAATGCTGGTGCTGATGACTATCTCACTAAACCCTTTGAAGTGGAAGAAATGTTAGCGCGCGTGCGCGCCCTGCTGCGTCGCACTGACCGAATTCCCAAAGCCGCTAAACATAGCGAAATTCTGAATTATGGTCCGTTAACACTTGTTCCCGAACGTTTTGAAGCAATTTGGTTTAGTAAAACTGTAAAGTTGACGCATCTGGAATTTGAACTCCTGCACTGTTTGCTGCAACGTCACGGACAGACCGTTTCCCCAAGTGAAATCCTGAAAGAAGTGTGGGGATATGACCCTGATGATGATATTGAAACCATTCGGGTGCATATTCGCCATCTGCGCACTAAGCTAGAACCAGAACCCCGTCACCCAATGTATATCAAAACGGTTTATGGGGCTGGATATTGTCTGGAACTCCCCAGTGAAGTGGAATCAACTACTGAAGCTGGAAATTCTGCAGCCTTAGAAGAACATAAGTAATCCAACCATGGAAGTAAAACGTTTACCGGCGCTATCGGACAACTATATTTTTGTCCTTTATGATCCAGAGCAAAACATTGCAGCCACGGTTGATCCCGCAGAAGCAAAACCGGTTTTGCAATGCCTAAAAGAACTCAATGCCGACTTAGTGGCTATTTTTAATACCCATCACCACTTTGATCATGTCGGTGGCAATCGGGAACTGAAAAAGCGCTATCCGCAAGCCGTGGTTTATGGCAGCGCCAAAGATGAAGGACGGATTCCCCATCAAGAAGTTTTTTTGCAGGAAGGAGATACGGTAACGTTTGGCGGATGTTCAGGAAAGGTATTCTTTGTTCCCGGACACACCAGCGGTCATATTGCGTACTATTTCCCCCCCACCGAGGGTGAAGAAGTTGGTGAACTATTTGCTGGGGATACCATGTTTGTCGGTGGTTGTGGGCGTTTATTTGAAGGAACGCCAAGCCAAATGGTGGACTCTTTGGGAAAATTGAAAACTTTGCCAGACAAAACTCGTCTCTGGTGTGCCCACGAATATACCCTAAAAAATTACCAGTTTGCCATTAGTGTGGAACCGAACAACCCGGTGGTGCAACGTCGTTATCAGGAAGTGCAAAAGGCGCGTCGGGAAGGGAAAGCCACTGTTCCCTCACTCTTAGCACAAGAAAAAGAAACCAATCCCTTTCTGCGGTGGGAGGATGAGAACTTACAAACGATCGCGCAAAGTCAGGATCCGGTAAAGACCTTTGGCCGCTTGCGTGGCATGAAAGACCGCTTTTAGTTAAGGAGTAATCGCAAATGAAAGCATTAGTGGCAGGGGCAACGGGAGAAACGGGACGTCGGATTGTCAGCGAGTTGATTAAGGCCAACATTCCGGTGCGGGCTTTGGTGAGAAATTTAGAAGACGCCAAACAAGTCTTACCGCCAGAAGCAGAACTAGTGCTGGGGGATGTTTTAAAGCCCGATAGTTTACAGAGTGCCATTACTGATTGTACCGTTGTCCTCTCCGCAACGGGAGCGCGTCCCAGTCTTGATCCCACTGGTCCTTATCAAGTGGACTATCAGGGAACTAAAAACCTCATTGAGCTGGCAAAAGAGAGCAACATTGAGCACTTTGTGATGGTGTCTTCCCTTTGTGTGTCTCGCTTTTTCCATCCTTTAAACTTGTTTTGGTTGGTTCTGTACTGGAAAAAACAAGCCGAAGCTGAGTTACAAAAAAGTGGCTTAACCTATACGATTGTGCGTCCGGGAGGATTAAAGAATGAAGACACACCGGATGCTGTGGTGATGTCGAAAGCGGATACTTTATTTGAAGGGAGTATTCCCCGCCAGAAAGTCGCGCAAGTCTGTGTTGCCGCGTTGAGTCAAGGGGAAGCCAAAAATAAAATTGTGGAAATTGTGGCTGAATCTGAAGCATCCTCCCGTAATTGGGAGGAATTGTTCGCCCAAGTTTAACTAGAACTGTTGCTAATAAAGCGACTAAAGCTCAACTCGTTGATTTGATTCCACTGCGTGACCTGTTCTCGAAATTGCTTCCACTGATCGTAGATTTCCTTAAAGGCAGGTTCTTCACTGGCATTCTCTTCATAGAGTGCAAAGGCAGCTTTCTGTGCGGCTTGCATAATTTCTGTGGAATAGACTTTTAACTCAGTTCCCCCCTCAATCAGTCTTTGGAGTGCTGCCCCATTCAGGGCATCATACTTAGCAAGCATATTGAGATTGGCTTCCATTGCTGCGGTTGTGAAGATTTCTTGATACTCTTGCGGTAACTGATCCCAAGCGGAACGATTCACTTGCACTTCCAAAGTGGTACCCGGTTCCCACCAACCGGGATAATAATAAAAGGGGGCAGCTTGTTGCAGTCCTAACTTTTCATCATCATAGGGACCGACAAACTCAGCCGCATCAATTACCCCTCGTTCGAGGGCTAAATACACTTCACCCCCACCTAGCACTTGCACATTGACACCCAACTGTGACATAACTTTTCCCCCCAAGCCAGGAATTCTCATTTTTAAGCCGTTGAGGTCACTCAGGGATTGAATGTCTTGGTTAAACCAGCCGCCCATTTGTACCCCTGTATTGCCAGCGGGGAAGTTAATGACATTAAAATCAGCATAGAGTTTGCGCATCGCTTCTAAGCCCCCGCCATGATAAAGCCAAGCATTCTGTTGCTGGGCATTTAAGCCAAAGGGAACTGCTGTGCCGAAGGCAAGGGCAGGATTTTTTCCGATGTAATAGTAACTGGCGGTGTGACCACACTCGACCGTTCCCGCTTGCACCGTATCTAAAACTTGTAACGCTGGCACAATTTCTCCGGCAGCATAGGGTTCAATAGTAAAGCGCCCATTGGTCATAGCAGAGACTCGTTCGGCAATTGTAACGGCACCGCCATAAATGGTATCAAGAGAGTTGGGCCAACTGGTCGCCATCCGCCAACTGACATTGGGGAGACTGCTGGTATCGGTATTTGAGGAAGTATTTGTAGCCTGGTTACAAGCAGCAAGGGCGGTCGTACTGCCAGCCGCGATCGCGCTATTTTTAATAAATTGTCGACGCTTCATTGGATCATTTTCCTTTAATTTCGTAGCGATTACATTACCTGATTTTGAAGCAAGATTTGAGCCTTCGTTTATTTTTTTTAACAGTATGTTAATTTGAAGCTATGCTTTATTAATCAAACTATGGCTTGGATTATTTTTGCAACGTTAACTGCACTCTTTGAGTCCCTAAAAGATGTTACCAGTAAACGCGGTTTAAAAACATTAGATGAATATGTCGTTGCTTGGTCAATGATTTTTTTTACCCTCCCTTTAATGCTCCCTTTATTAGGCATCATTGACATTCCTGAATTGGGTGATAACTTTATTGGGGCACTCATTGCTGGAGGAAGTTTTAATGTGATTTCGATGTTGCTTTACATTCGAGCATTAAAATTGGCTGACTTATCTTTAGCCGTTCCTTTAGTCACGTTTACGCCTTTATTTTTATTAATTACTTCTCCGCTTATTATCGGAGAACAACCCACTTTAATTGATGCGATGGGCATTTTTTTTATTGTTACGGGTTCCTATATTCTCAACTTAAACCAAAGACACAAAAGTGTGTGGGCACCCTTCCAAGCACTACTCAAAGAAAGAGGGTCACAGTTAATGTTATTGGTTGCTTTGATTTGGAGTTTAAGTTCAACGGTAGATAAAGTGGGAGTGAGGAATTCTTCTCCAACATTTTGGGCAATTGCTAACTATAGTTATATTACGATTGGGATGCTACCAATTATGTTGTATAAATCTCGTAATAGCTTACAGCAAGTGGTTACGAATTTACCCACCTTAGTTCCCATTGGATTTTTACAAGGTTTAGTTGTCCTGTGTCAAATGCAAGCCATTAGTTTAACTTTAGTGGCTCATGTTATTTCAATTAAGCGGATGAGTGCCTTACTCAGTGTGTTATGGGGACATTTAATCTTTAAAGAGAAAGGATTAAAAGAACGCGCTGCAGGGGCAACTGTCATGGTCATGGGTGTTGTTTTAATTACGTTAGCTTAAAAAGCATTATCTCTCATTCAATTTTTTATACAGCAAGCTGTTTAACTACATTGTCACCCCGTCAGCTTTTTATGTCATTTACCAGGAGGGAGCGGAAAAAGCTGGCTTTTGGAATCGACAAGAAGCATGCATTTTCTTGGTTGCGGAAACCATTCTGATTAATTTCAGAGTTAAGCCATAATCATTACAGATCAAATCATTCAAAATCCTTGCTATCTCCAGTATCAGAAACCGATAAAGTGAGGGATTTGGGAAAGTTGCTTGTAACAATGCTGACCTAGGTACTGATGAGAATTGAGCAATGGTTTCGGATGGTTATGATTTTTCAATCGCTTGGATAATATCGAAGCGATTGCCGCCTCAGAATTGGTTACCAGTTCAATTAGTTCCTTAGGCGTCCCTTATGACCAGTTCTTGAACTATTTACCAGTTAATCCACACATCCATTTTTTCGAGAGTCGCCAACGGGGTTATGTCAAATGTGTTTGCGACCAACAACAATGGGTTAGTGAATTAAAAGTTGTTGACACAGTAAATCGACCTCAATCTCAACTTAGCACCTTGGTCACCTATTCTGTCAAAAGTGGTGATAAAATAAAGGAGTTAAGTTAGTGAAATAATTTTATAATAATCCCCAAAGCGCATCTCCTGCAGCAATTTTAGAATCACTGATCTATTCCTCAATCGGTCACGTATCAATGCTGGGGTCAATAATCACTTGTCAACTTAATGGTGTCAAACGTAATGATGGCTTCCCCAGATATGATTTTTCTGGTACTAGATACCCAACGGGCGGATCGACTGTCCTGTTATGGCTATCCTCAGGAGACCTCTCCTGCAATTGACCGTTTGGCGAGCGAATCCACTCAATTTCAAAGCGCGATCGCGCCGGCGCAATGGACGATTCCCTCTCATGCTTCGATGTTTACTGGGGTTTATCCCTCCGTTCATCAGACGGTACAATCCTACTCTGTCCTTCCGGCAAATTTGCCAACTTTAGCGGAACGATTGCAGGCTGGCGGCTATCACACCGCAGCTTTTTGCAATAATCCACTGGTCGGGGTCATTAATAATGGGTTACGGCGCGGTTTCTCTAGTTTCTTGAACTATAGCGGGTTATTGACTTCCCGACCGAACCAAGCAGGGATTACTTCCAACTTGATTGATCGGTATCGTCAAGGCTTTAAGCGTGTCTTAGCGAATACCTTAAACCAAGTTCAAGATCGATTTGCGCGATCAGAATTAATGTTGGCGTTGTCTTTTACCCCGCTGATGGTTCCCTTGTGGCAAACTGCCCTTAGCTTTAAAGGGAATACGGCAAAATCGCTGAGTGATGCTGCCAAACTCTTAATTGAACGCCGTGGACTCCCTGACGATCAACCCATTTTCACGTTTATTAATCTGATGGGAACGCATATGCCGTACCATCCCCCCCGTCAGTATATAGAACGATTTGCCCCCAATGTGTTGCGCGATCGCGCCTCTCAACGCTATCTCCGTCAGTTTAACAGTGATGTCTACGGATGGCTCGCACCCCTGGCTTCTCCCCTTGATGGACACCAGAAAGCCACCCTTGATGCCATGTACAATGCTGAAGTAGCGGCCCAAGATGAACAGGTCGGATGGTTTTTCCAACAGTTGCGAGAGAGTGGACGTTGGGAGCAAACAATAGTGATTGTCTGTTCCGATCATGGGGAACATTTAGGAGAGAAACAACTGGTTGGTCATACCAATGCCATTTATAATGAACTTGCCCGAGTGCCTCTAATCATTCGCAGTCCCAATGGTGACTTTTCCACTGAACAACGCACGGAAACCATTTCCACGCGTCGCCTTTTCCATACCGTCTTAACTGCAGCCGGGTTAGCTAATGAAACCGAAGCATCCTTAACCCTTGCCTCTGGCAAGCAAGTAGAAGCAGTGTTTGCAGAAGCCGTTCCGCCGCAAAATGTGGTTAATCTTTTGCAAGAACGCCAACCGGAACTCCTTGCCACTCGGGGCTATGACAGCACAACTCGCGCTATTTGGCAAGGCAATTATAAATTATTGGCAAAAGGAGAATCGGGATTAAACCGTCGCGAATTGTATCATCTAACCGATGATCCCAGTGAATCCATTAATCTTCACGATATCTTTCCCGAAAAGGTTGAGCCCTTGTGTGATCGCCTCCAATCTTTTCTGGGACAACTGCCTGTTAGTGATCTTGCTGAAGCAACCGCCGATAACTATAATGACCCCGAAGTCTATCGTCGCTTGCGCGATTTAGGTTATATCGATTAATTATGTATCCACCGGTTGATCCGATTATTGTTGAATGGGGACCGCTCGTCCTGCGTTGGTACGGGGTCTTGATGATGACGGCAATTGTTGTTGGGGCATTTATTGCCAGTTATCAGGTTGATCGCTGGGGAGGCGATAGCGAAAAGCTTTGGGATATGCTGATTTGGCTGCTCATTCCCGGATTTATCGGGGCGCGATTGTACTACGTTTTTATTCAATCTCCCCCGGAACAAGTGCAGCGGTATCTTGCCAATCCCCTATCGATTATCCAAATTTGGGACGGAGGGATTCATATTTTTGGCGGCTTTATTTTTGGCGCGATCGCGCTGTGGCTTTATACGAAAATCAATCAGCTTTCCCCGTTACTTTATCTGGATGCCATTGCCTTAGCACTGCCTCTCTCGCAAGCGATTGGGCGTTGGGGCAATTTTATCAACCAAGAATTATACGGTCCGCCCACTGAATTGCCCTGGGGACTGCGCATTGATCCTCCGCATCGGATTCCCCCTTACAATGATTTAGACACTTATCCCGAAAGCACTCGTTTCCAGCCGTTATTTTTATATGAATCAGCGTGGAACTTCCTCGGATTTTTTCTCCTACTTTGGATTTCCCGTCGCTTTTCTCAGCAACTGAAGCAGGGAGATATCCTGTTACTGTATTTAATCTGGTATCCTGGCGGACGGTTTTTTATTGAGTTTTTACGGACTGATTCTTGGTTTTTCCCCGGAACGCCCTTTAATGTAGTGCATATTCTCTGTTTGATCGCTGTTGTCACCAGTGTTGTCTTGTTATTGCGGCGCGATCGCGCAACGAGAACATCTCTCTAGTCATCAATAAATAACTAATGACTAATGACTAATGACTAATGACTAAAATAATGTCTAACTCTCCCCGCTTGGTAATCATTGGTTTAGATGGGGCAGTTC
>CAZAYV010000064.1:0-19466 GCA_964489465.1 uncultured Dactylococcopsis sp.
GTCACGATCGCGCTTTCTAATTCGGCTTGAGCAATGTCGTGATTAGCGTTTTGAGTATCTTGAAGTTGCTTTATAGAAAAAATTTCCATTCAGGTCGCTTTAAAACCGCAAGGGGTACGATTAGAAGCAGCAATTTGCGCCTGGCAACTGTCAGACTTGGCGACCTTATTCCCCGTAAATCGTAACCACAACATCACGCTTGCGGGGTTTAATATCGCATTCGAGGTGAAAAATTTGCTGCCAAGTTCCCACCTCAATCCGACCGTTACGCACCGGAACTGTCAAGGAAGGACCCAACCACGTCGCTTGTAAGTGAGAATGACCGTTGCCGTCGTGCCAAGTTTGCTCGTGTCCGTAATCTCGACTCGGTGGAATCAAGCGATTGAGCAGTTCTGGTAAATCCCGTTGCAATCCCGGTTCAAACTCAATCGTCCCAATCGAGGCGGTACTTCCGATATTAAAAATATGCACCATCCCTGTTTGAATGCCAGATTGTCGGACAATGGCATTCACTTTGTCGGTGAGGTCGTGCATATGACCGTTTCCTTTGGTAGAGAGGTCGATGCGATCTTGATGAACCATACTGGCTGCTCAATCCAATTGCCTTCAATATACTATTGAACTGAGATGAGGTCGATTTCGTCAAGTCAGCTTGGAAGGGAAACGGTTCTGTCGCCAGACTCGGCGCGATCGAGATAAAATGTTAATAGAATTTGCGCAATCACTCAATATAGTTGGCATTATCGCGGTAGATTGAGCACGAAAAAAGGCTTGAGCTTCAACCAGTGGATCCGCTGGGGGTTAATGGGGGAACTAGGAAAAGATATCAGCTGGATCAAGGGTACGCAGTTTGCGAGTCGCGATCGCGCCAGAAAGACAACACATCAAAACACTTAACACAAATACTTGAACGGCTGAACTAACGGTCATAAACATCGCCACTTGTACCAGTTGGCTCGTGAATTCATAGAATCCTAGTGCCATCATAAAACCCGGTGCATAACCCAAAATGGATAAGAGAATGGCTTCTTGATAAACCACTGCTAATAAATCGCGATCGCGATATCCTCTTGCTTTTAAGGTGGCGTATTCGGGCAAATGATCGCTCACTTCCGAAGCGAGAATTTGATACATAATCACCGTACCAATAATAAACCCCATGGCAACGCCAATATTAAAAATAATTCCGGTGGGTGTACTCTTGACCACATAATCTTTCTCCAATTCAATGTAGCCTTCTTTCGTTAGGACGCTCACATCGGAGGGTAAGATTTTTTCTAACTCTTGCTGGATATTGTGCGGATCATGACCGGTTTCTAACTTGATAAGTCCCACATCAATGGCACCCAGTTGACGATTGGGGAAGAGGCGTAGAAAATTTAAGTCACTGGTAATCAAGTTTCCGTCCGCGATCAGGTTTGCCCCTAAGGTGAATAAACCAATCAGTTGAATTTGTCGTCCCCTGGCTTCTAAGGGAATGGCTTCCCCTTGCTCTAATTGCGTCGCTATTCGGGAAACAAAATCCCCCCGAGAAACGCGATCAAACAGAAAGACATCGGGAGATTTTAGCCGATCGCGCTGTTGGGTTACCTCTGGCAAATTAAGCACTACTTGTTCGGGATCAAATCCCATAACATACATGATGCGACTGCGACCGGTTGCAGGGTCTTTCCAATCGGGCAGTGTGCTGACATATAATTCACTGGTTGATTTCACTCCCGGAATCGTCTGGGCTTGGTGCAACCGATGCCAAGAGAAGCTGTGCATAGCTTGAATAGAAACCGTTTTGGCGCTAATCATCACTAAATCGGCATTGAGATGGCGGTGCATGGCAGACTGACTGTAGTAACCGGCTAATTGAAAGCCCAGTTGCATAAACATCAACATATCCGCAAAAGCGATTCCGACAACAGCCGAGAGGAAACGTCCTTTTTGTTTTGTCAGTTGTAACCAAGCTAAAGGGGTTCTAAATTGCATGACTCAATTGGGTTTTAGAGAATGGGGTTGAATTTCGACTTTGACTCTGAGATGGGTTAAGCCTTTGACGCGCTGACTGGCTTCAGGATTGAGGTGAATTTTAACTTCCACGACGCGGGCATCTTCTTTGGTGAGGGGATCGGTATCGAGAATGGCTTGTTTGCCAATTTTGAGTCCAATTTTGGCAACGGTTCCCTGTAATCTCTCTGGGAATCCACTACTGGTGATCACGGCTGGACTCCCCAGTTTAACCCGATGAATCTCGGTTTCATACACTTCTGCAACCACTACCATCTGTTGGGTTTGACCCAGTTCTAAAATACCCTGTTCACTGATGCCTTCTCCGACTTGCGTATAAATGTCTAAAACTTGACCGCTGACGGGGGCTTTCACTGTCGCCAGATTGAAATCTGCCCTCGCTTTGGCAACCGTCGCGATCGCGCTTTCTACTTCGGCTTGGGCGATTTCCTGATCAGCGTTTTGGGTGTTTTGCAGTTGCTTTAAGGTGGCTTTTGCTTCTTGTAATTGCCCTTGCACATTAGAGACAACCAACTGTTTACTATCTCGCAGGGAGGCAGAAATTGCCCCTGCTAGAAATAAATCTTGATAGCGTTGATACTCCCTTTGTGCAATATTGAGTTCATGGGTTAAACGAGTAATTCTGGCTTGTTGGGCTGCAGTTTCCCCAGCAGTCAATCGAGATTTATCCAATTGAGATTGGGCAACTTGCAGTTGTCTTTTTGCCAGTTCAAGGGTGGCGTAATCCCGTTCATAACTATCTAAACGGGCAATCATTTGTCCTGCTTGCACATAATCCCCTTCTTTAACAAAAAGTTCACTGACTTGGATTCTTGTCCCTTCAATGGTGGCAGGCGCGGAAACCCGAGTGATTTCCCCTTGGGGTTCGATTCGTCCTAAAGCGACCACAGAACGTGGGATTTGAGAGGATGATATGGGAATCGCAGGAACATCGGTTGGTTGCAGGCGATTCACCCACAAACGAGAAGTCAAATAAACCGAGGCACTCGAAACCAGCGCGATCGCGATCAGATGAATTGCCCATTTCTTCCTAGCGTTGAAAAATTGTGTCCCTTCTTGCCAGGTTTTTCTCATGATCTTTATCCCAGTTCACTAAATCCTCCAAGATCGCAACCGCTTCAAAAATTCCGCGATTATTCAGCCGGTTCGCATGAGTCCGGTAATTGGCTAAATTTTGAGGTTGAATCAGTTCAGCAACAGCACGGTTAATGTTGCCAAAGGTATCGAGGACAATCCCCACTTGCTTTTGAGTTATCCATTCTGTGTTGTACCGTTCTTGCAGGAGGGTGGACCGATTGCATTCTGTAATAATCGGTAACTTCCTCACTAACGCCTCTGTTATCGTTGCTGAACCGGGTTTACCAATCAAAAAATCGGATAAATCCATATAGTAGGGAATCTCAAGGGTAAAGGTTTCCACAACTTTCGGAAAGGGATATTGACGACCAGACAGACTCAGTGCCAGTTTTGTGTTCTTACCACACAGGAAAATGAGTTGTAGATTTAAGCGCGATTGCGCCAGACACTCAGCAATTTGCAGCATCATCTGTGATCCTTGACTACCAAACATCACTAAGCCGGTGGGCAAATCGGGGTCTAAACCGAGGCGTTGTCTTTCTTTTCGGCGATCTGCTGTAACCGGTTGATAAAACTTCGGATGAATGGCTAATCCCGATAGACGGAAAATTTGATCAGGACGATAATGACATAATTGCGCTTGCCATACAGACTGATCCGTTGGACAAAGCAAAAACTGGTCTTGAGATTCTATCCAGTAATGAGGAGGACAATCCGCAAAGTCGGTTAATATCGTGACAAAAGGTGTTTCAGGCAGAACATTTTGCAAACTTTCTCGCAGCACTCGATTCAGTAACGGAATACAGGAAACCACTAAATCGGGTTGTCTCAGAAGCCAGTATTTTTCTAGTAACTGAAGACCAAGCTGATGCCGACAACGAATACTCAATTTGGCTAAAAATAGGTAGAGAAATTCCAGTTGAGTCCAACCTTGCTTCAGCATGAAATTATAAACATCAATCCCTAAAACTCCGATGATAGGTTTGAAGATATCCAGGGAGGCAACTAATTCCGTTTCTCCTAAATCAAAGAGTCGCGGTTCTAGGCAAGAGTGAGTATTTTGAATTCCTTGCCATAAAGCTTGTGCTGTTGTTTTATGTCCGCCACCAACATCAATAAAAACCAAGTCAATTAGTTTTTTCATTGCATTATTATCCTCTGCAATTAAGTTTGATAAGTTTTGGGTTTGCTGGGTTTTAAATATTTATCAATGAAAAGAAGCAACTTGTATTTTAAGTATCTCAAGAAGCCTTTGTTTAACTTGCTGAGTTTGTAATGAAAGAGAACATCAATCAGTTCTTCTGTTTTCAGGAAGCCGAGATAAGTAAATGCTTCATCAATGTTGGTATCACTTTCCATTAAATACTTCTTCACCCCCGCTTTTGCTGAAATATCCCACTGCGGTAAAAACTGTTTACGCATTTGCCTCGGATACTTGCGGAAATCTGTAATTTTATTTTCTAAATATTGAGTGACATAACCCGCTGCAACGTCTGCACTATACATGCCATGTCGAATTCCTTCTCCTCCCAAAAAATTGACCGTTGAAACTGCATCCCCAATCGCGATCGCGCTATCTTGATAATAAATATCTTTCAACCCTTGGCAATACTTAATCGTGGAACCATGAATATCAATAATCTCGTAATTCTTCGGAGATATATGCTCATCAATTAAACGCTGAATATAGTCTTGAATGGTTCCTGTATTTTGAATATATTTATGGTCTAAATTAAATCGTCCCGCTCCCACTTTTAAGCACTTATGATTCATCGGGAAAATCCAAGAATACCCTTTTGGCATCCATTGATAACCGAGGAAAAAGAAAATAGAATTCGCATACTTTTGATACGATTGCTCATCCACTTGAATTAAGTATTCGATCCCGGTTGCACTCAATAACTTCGGCTGGTTGCGGGGTTTATCGTACATCACAGAACGAGCAAATCCTGTGGCATCTACTAACACTTTGGTTCTGACAATTTCTAACGTTTGTTTTCCCCGATATTTCAGTATTACTTGTGTTTGTCCGTCTTCCCGACAATGTTTGAGATAGCGACACCCCAGCCACACTTCCCCACCATAAATTTTAACTTCATTGGCAAGAAAAGCTTTAAGTTTAGCAAAATCTAGAATGACACCTAAATTTTGCGAAGAATCCCAAACTTGTTTTGTATTCGTGGTAATGGCAATAAATCGATTCCAAAAACTGCCAATAATTTCGTCAGGTAATTTAAATTCTTCTAAGGTATTTAAGAGAGTAACCGCACTGGAAAAATCGTTATTCGCGAAAGTTTCTTGTTGGTCAACCAGCAAAACTTTATAACCTGATTTCGCCATGACTCTTCCCATTTGACCGCCTGCGGGTCCGGCACCGATCACAACAACATCAAAATCATTCATCTTAATTTCCCTCATGATTCATGACAGCAGAGGATGAGACACGACCAAACCGTCGGCGACGAACTTGATAAGATAAAAGGGCCTGATGGAAGGCAGAACGGTCAAAATCGGGCCAGAATGTATCGGTAAAATAGAGTTCTGTATAAGCTAATTGCCACAACAAAAAGTTAGAGAGTCGCTGTTCGCCACTGGTGCGAATGAGGAAATCGGGAGGCGGTTGGTTGTGAGTGTATAAATGCTTTTCCAGCAAAGCGCGATCAATTTGCGAGGCTTTGAGAGTTCCTTGTTCTGTTTGCGATGCTAAGACTTGACAAGCGTGCAAAATTTCCTGTTGTCCGCCATAATTAATTGCCATCACAAACTTAACGCCATTATTTTGAGCTGTTTGCGCGATCGCGCTCTCAATTTCTAATCGTAAGGAAGCCGGTAACACCGTTAAATCGCCAATGCAGTCAAAACACATTCCCATTGCCTTTAATTCAGGCAACTTTTGGCGTATCATTTGCTCAATGAGCCACATCAACAAGTCAACTTCGACTTTCGGGCGTTGCCAATTTTCTGAGGAAAAAGCATAGGTGGTTAGGGTCGGAATTCCCCACTCTTGACAGCAATACAATAAATCTAAAAGGGTGTTTGCCCCCTGATAGTGACCAAACAGTCGGGGTTTTCCCCGTTGTTGCGCCCAGCGACCATTCCCGTCCATAATGATGGCAACATGAGTCGGTAGGGTGGTCGGGTTGAGGTCTGGGGGTAGGTTGCGTTGTAGCGTCGTTTCCACGGTGATACCTCCTAATAAGTAATATCGAATTGATCAATGTTTGCTACAAATCGATCCAGGAAATGGGGGAGACAAGGGGACAAGGGGACAAGGTGAGGTAATTGCTCATCCGTAGCATGAATTAATCAATTTCATATAACGGAGTGACTGAGTTCAAAAAGGTGACCGTCTTCGATCCGAATCACGCGATCGCCGATAGGGGAAAGGCGTTGATCGTGGGTAACAATCAAAATGGCGCAGTTGCCTTCCTTGGCCAGTTTCCCCATTAAATTCACGATCTTGCGACCGGTTTGACGGTCTAAAGCAGCGGTGGGTTCATCGGCTAGTACCAGGGAAGGTTGATTGACTAAGGCGCACGCGATCGCGACACGCTGTTTTTCGCCACCGGAGAGGTGTTGGGGATACGCCTGTAAGCGATGGGCTAAACCAACGGTTTTCAGGATCGCTTCAGACCGAGTTTGCACCCCTTGCCAAGAAACAGTGCTGAGTTCAGCGACAACTTGAACATTTTGTTGGGCTGTCAAAAATGCCAGTAAGTTGTAATTCTGAAAAATATAGCCGATGTTACGACGAATCTTGACCAGTTGGTCATGACAAGCCGCAGCAAGCTGTTGGTTCAGAACTTTGAGACTGCCTTGTTGAACTGAACGTAACCCACCCATTAAACTGAGAAGGGTGGTTTTGCCAGAACCGGATGGTCCCGTCAGCAGGACAATTTCTCCTGGGTAGAGGGCTAAATTGACATTAAACAAAATCTGCTTTTCTAAGCATCCCGTGCCATAAAAATGATTGAGATTTTGAATATCAACAATCGGAGTTGGGCACAGAACCCGATTACAGCTATTTTTTTGCATCAGACTCAGCTCTGTTTTGCTCAGAATAGCCTCTGCTTTCTCAAACGTCGATATAGAAAATTTAGGAAGATGGAATGAGGCGAAACTTAACTTTTCTACAACTCAACCATTGAGTGGATAGCAACTCTCACGCCCATGAAAGACATTGGTGGGCTTTCCTAATTCCCTAAACCAATAACGCTGCACCTCACCCAGCCAAGAAGTGCTATAAACTAAAATCATCTTGGACATCGCTTTGCTTTCCCTTCCTTTACTTTAAGAACTGGCAGTTTGGAACACTGAAATGCCTAACCAACAAGCAATCCAAGCAACAAAGGAATACTGGCAAGTCCATAACTTTTCTGCATCGACAAGCCTTGTCATAACGTTTTATAACACAAACAGTTATTCTTGATTAGAGCCGTGCAAAAGCTGATCACAGATTACGAATATCAAGTGGGGGGTCGTCTTCCGGTTGATGCCCCGACCTACGTTGTCCGTCAGGCGGATGCAGAACTGTATCAGGCACTCAAGGCGGGCGAGTTTTGCTATGTCCTCAATTGTCGCCAAATGGGAAAATCAAGCTTGCGTGTGCAAGTCACCCAGCAGTTACAAGCCGAAGGCATTGCTTGTGCAACCGTCGATCTCTCCGGTATTGGCACCCATAATATTACCCCTGAACAGTGGTATGCCGATATTATTATGCGGTTAGTGCGCAGTTTTAGACTTTCACCCCAGTTTAAGGTTCGGCAATGGTTAGCCCAAAGAAGTGACCTATCGGCAGTTTCTCGGTTGGGAGAGTTTCTGCAAGAAGTGTTGCCAGAATTGGTAACCCAACCCCTGGTGATTTTCTTCGATGAAATTGATAGTATTCTCAGTTTAGGATTCAACACCGATGACTTTTTTGCCCTGATTCGTTCCTGTCATGAATGTAAACAGCTAACGTTTGCCTTACTCGGGGTTGCGACGCCATCGGATTTAATTGTGGATAAAGGGCGAACGCCGTTTAATATTGGTCGCGCCATTGAACTGACTGGTTTTAGCTTAAAAGAAGTGCAACCCTTAGAGCAAGGTTTCCTGCATACCACAGCCCAGCCGGAGGTTATTTTACAAGAAATTATTTATTGGACGGGGGGACAACCGTTTTTAACGCAGAAACTCTGTCGTTTAGTGGTGCAGGCGTTAACAACTCAGGATGAGGAACGAGAAACGGATAGTAATGAATTAATTTGGATCCAACCACAAACCTTAATCAATTGCGTTGCGAGTGTTGTGCAAGAGAAAATTTTGGAGAACTGGGCTTCTCAAGACGAACCCCCTCATTTAAGAACCATACGCGATCGCGTTCTCCGCAGTGAACAACGGGCAAGTCGTCTCCTCGGACTCTATTTCCAAATTTTACAAGGGGCAAGAATCCCTGCTGACGATTCTCCGGAAGTGATTGAACTCCTTCTCTCGGGATTAGTAGTCAAAAAACAGGGTTACTTACACGTTTATAATCCCATTTACCAAGCCGTCTTTAACCAAGCCTGGGTGGAAAAGCAACTGAACCGCTTACGCCCTTATGCCCACTTACTCAATGCCTGGATTGCCTCGAATGATCAAGATGACAACGCGCTTCTCCGTGGACAAGCCCTGAAGCAAGCCCAAAGTTGGGCGCAAGGGAAAGTCTTAAGCAATCAAGACTATCGCTTTCTGGCAGCCAGTGAAGCCTTAGAGAAACGAGAAGTCGAAAACCAACTCCTGGCTTCTGAACAAGCGAATCAGGTTCTCAGTACCGCACAACAACGGGCAAAACAAACCATTCAACGCGGCTTAATTGGACTCTCCCTGGTTTCTGTCATTGCGGTGAGTTTATTAGGCGTTTCGGGATGGCAAACCTGGCGTACAGCGCAACAAAAACGGCAAGTTGCCCTCGGTGAAATCAAAACCCTGACCCTGGCTTCGGAAACGGCGTTTGAATCGCAACAAATTTTAGAAGCCCTCCTCGAAAGCCTCAAAGCCGGATTTAAGCTATATGAGTTAGGCTGGGAAGATGCGAATCCCGAAATTAAAGCTCGTTTAGAAAAAGCCCTGCGCCAGTCTTTGTATTGGGGGCGAGAACGGAATCGTTTACTGGGTCATCGCGATACGGTCACTCGCGTCAAATTTAGTCCCGATGGTCAAACCCTCGTCAGTGCCAGTTGGGATAAAACCATTAAAATTTGGCAACGGGATGGCACGTTATTGCACACCCTAATGGGTCATGATGATGCCATTTGGAGTGTTAATTATAGTCCCGATGCTCAGTATTTAGTCAGTGCCAGTCGAGATAAAACGGTTAAAGTGTGGCGCGTGGCAAATGGGAAAGAAGTCCTCACGCTAGTGGGGCATGAGGATTGGGTGGCTTGCGTCTCGTTTAGCCCGGATGGTCAAACCATTGCCTCAATGGGCTGGGATGGCACAATGAAGCTGTGGAATCGGGAGGGAGAAGCACTCAATTCCTTTACGACCCATGAAGCGGGTGTGGTTGCCATTAGCTTTAGTCGGGATGGAGAGAAACTGCTGAGTGCTAGCCATGATGGGACAGCCAAACTTTGGGACTTACAAGGAAACTTGCTACAGACTTTTACTGGACATGACAGTTGGGTCATGTATGCCACGTTTAGTCCGGATGGGGAAAGGGTAGCGACAGCCAGTCGAGATGGCACAGCCAAACTCTGGGATTTAGCAGGGAATGAATTAAAGACCCTACGAGGGCATCAAGATACTGTTACGAGTGTTGTTTTCAGTCCCAGCAGCGATCGCGTTGCCACAACCAGTTGGGATCGCACCATTCGTCTCTGGAACCGCCAAGGGGAAGAATTACAAGTTTTACGGGGTCATACCAATGCGGTAACCGCTGTTCACTTTAGTCCCGATCATCAAATTTTAGCGACTGGGGGAGAAGATACCACGGTTAGGCTATGGAATTTAGTCGGTGCGGATCTACACGCCAAAGTGATGGATCGGGCGAGGCATTGGAACGTGACTGAGGAGGAACCGGTTGGAGACATTACCTTCAGTCCCGATGGTCAACTCATTGGTACCACAGGACGTTATATGACCGCGCAATTGTGGAATCAACAAGGAGAACAACAGGTGACCTTCCAAGGTCATGGGGATACGGTAAGAAGCCTTGAATTTAGTCCGGATGGTCAGCAAGTGCTCACGGCCAGTCGCGATAAGACGGTGAAACTCTGGAATTTAAACGGAGATCGCTTAGCGACCTTCGATGGACACGAAGCAGATGTGAAAATGGCAACCTTCAGTCCTGATGGTCAATTCATTGCCAGTGCCAGTTGGGACACAACGGCAAAAATTTGGAATGTAGCAGGGGAAGAATTAGTCACGTTGCGCGGACACCGTTCCGGGTTAAGGAGTGTCCGTTTCAACCCCAGCAGCGATCGCGTTTTGACAGCCAGTGAAGATGGGACTGCGAAAATCTGGACGCTACAGGGTCAAGCCCTGATCACCTTACAAGGACATGAAGCAGGGATTTTAGACGCAGATTGGAGTCCGGAGGGTGATTTAATTGCGACGGCGAGTAAAAATGGGACGACCAAACTTTGGGATCGCAACGGTCAAGAACGTCTCACTTTACGAGGACATGATGCTGCCGTCAATGCCGTTGTTTTCAGTCGGGATGGTCAAACTATTGCCACGGCTAGTGAAGACATGACGATAAAATTGTGGCGTCGAGAGGGTGAATTACTGCAAACCTTAGGCGGCATGAATGCCGGGGTGAAAAGCCTCAGTTTTAGTCCCGATAGTCAGGTTTTAAGTTCTTCTGATACCGCAGGGAATGTTGTGTTGTGGGATTTAAACTTTGATTTAACCCCAGAAAAACTTTTAAAAGAAGGCTGTATTTGTCTGCAAGATTATCTAAAAACCAGTATTGAGGTTAGTGCAAGGGATCGGAAACTCTGCGATCGCGTGGATGAGATGAAGTTTTAAACCATTCTCTGTCTCACTGCTCTTGCAATTGCTCAGAAAGTAAGTTATATTTAAAGACCGTGAACTTCGGGGCGTAGCGCAGCTTGGTAGCGCACCACTTTGGGGTAGTGGGGGTCGTGGGTTCAAATCCCGCCGCTCCGATTCTTGATAAAAAAAGGGTAATCCTGAGTAAACTGACCCCAAACCTCGATGAAATTTCTGCCGCTTCCCCTCTTTGAGCAAAAAGAGGGTTTTTTATTAATTCTAGTCATTTCCTTCACTTGCCGGCGATTTCATGTATCGACAGCCAGAGGTGCAAGTTTCTTGAATTTCTACCGCATATAAATTAGGTAGTCCTGCTGCTTCTAATTGCTCAAAAATCCACTTCGCAATTTCTTCACTGGTGGGATTGAGCAAACCCGTTGTTTCATTTAAAAAATAATGATCTAAGTAATTATCGAGTAAAGGCTGGATATACTTTTTAATATCGCCATAGTCCATCAACATCCCTTGTTTGGGACCGTCTTGGATCAGATGTTGCCCTTTAACATAGATTTTACCTACCCAGCTATGTCCATGAAGACGGCGACATTTGCCATCATGATGAAACAGCTGATGGGCAGCTTCAAAAGAGAACTCTTTGTAAATAATCCACTGATCCATCCTTGATTGATTGTTCTGACCCTTCACAGTTTTCAGTATAGTGAATTCATAGTGAATTCAGTAGCAAGCAGTGTGTCTGTCCAGAAACTCGACATTTCACCTGTTGATGGCTTTTTAGGGGGAGTGGGGGATCAATCAAAACTGACAGACTAGTAGCAGGCAGTATCAAGCGCGATCGCGATCTCTAAGCTTAATCTTAGTGAAACCTAACTCTGTTCTGACTCACTGGGAAGGTATAAAAGCGCTGATTGGGACGTCTCATCGAAATCGACCCAAATCTGAATCGGTAATGCTTCTGCTTCGACCCCCTCATGGGGAATAGAAAGTCCAACAAAACGTTCCCCATCTTCGGCTTGACGTCCCATCAGTTGCAAAGAGGTTTCTTGGATTTCCCATAATTGGAGAGGACGAGTAAAGTCCCAATTTTTCATCAAGCGCTGTTGATTCGGTCGTTTGATAAAATTCCTTAATTCCTCCATCCCGTCTTCTGGAGATAAGAATAAGTAGGGCTGGGCTGCAACAATTAAGCTAATGAGTTCCTCAAGTTGTTCATCATTTTCTTTCAATTGCAGAACGCCTTGAGTGCCTTCGACTTTAATTTCTGGTAATTCCATTACTGGTTTCTTCTGTCACTAGTGCTGATCGTACCACGGTGCCCAATGGAAGTTATTCTCCCTGTTCTCCCTGTGCTAGGTTTGCCTGCTTAAAACCCACCCGATTGAGTGTGAAGGAACGTTAAAATTTGATAACGAGCCTTATCTTCAGATGCACCCATGATCCTGGTTATTGATAACTACGATAGTTTTACTTACAATCTTGTTCAGTATTTAGGAGAACTCGGCAGAGACGTTCCTGTTGCCAAAGAGATCCAAGTTTATCGCAATGACGAAATTGACCTCAGCGCGATCGCGCAACTTAATCCCACGGGGATTGTCATTTCCCCTGGACCCGGACGACCGGATGACGCTGGCATTTCTCTCGAACTAATCCGCCAATTTGCGCCTACCATTCCTATTCTTGGGGTTTGTCTCGGTCATCAGTGTATTGGACAAGTGTATGGCGGAACCGTCACCAATGCGGGAGAGTTGATGCACGGCAAAACTTCTCCGATTTATCACACTGGAAAAGGGGTCTTTGCGGAATTGGAGAATCCTTTTACGGCAACCCGTTACCACAGTTTAGTCATTGCTCAAGATTCGCTGCCTGAAGTCTTAGAACTCACGGCTTGGGTCGAAGATGGCACAATTATGGGCGTGCGTCACCGCGAATATCCGCATTTACAGGGCGTGCAATTCCACCCCGAAAGCATTTTAACGGAAGCCGGAAAAAACCTCTTGCAGAATTTCCTGGTATCCTTAACTGAGCCCAGTGTTAAGGTAGCTTAGGTGTGATGATGAAGCGAAGACAAGTCATTCAATATATTGGTTTAGGCGCATTAGCGACCGTGGGGACTATGGTTCTGTCTCCACAGAGTTACCAAGCCCAAACCTCTCCTCAAGTCCAGATTCAATGGTTAGGACATACAGCCTTTTTGTTTAGTAATAACGATCTTCGGGTTTTAGTGAATCCCTTCAAACCTATTGGTTGCACCGCCGGTTATGCGGCACCAGAAGTGAATGCTGATTTAGTGATGATTAGTAGCCAGCTATTTGATGAAGGAGGAGGGGTTGCTAACTTACCCAATAATCCGCGAGTCCTCTTTGAACCGGGTATATATGAGTTTCAAGGCAAACAAGTGCAAGGGATTAGTATGCCTCATGACCGCGAAGGCGGACGCCGCTTTGGAACGAATATTGCTTGGTTATGGGAACAAGGGGGATTGAAAATTCTCCACCTTGGCGGCGCAGCAGCCCCTCTAGAATTTGACCAGAAAGTCCTGATTGGGAGGCCAGATGTGGTCATACTTCCAGTGGGGGGAGGACCCAAAGCCTATACCCCTGAACTCGCCAAAGAAGCCATTGAAACCTTACAGCCGAAACTGGTGATTCCCAGTCATTATCGCACTGCTGCTGCTGATGAGGATGCCTGTGATTTAGCGGGAGTCGAAGAATTTACCCAATTACTAGAACCGACTTCTGTTGAAACGCTAAATAGTAATCAAATGACTTTAACGCCAAATTCTTTACCGGAACAAATGCAAGTGAAGATTATGAGTAGTGATGGATTAATTGTTCAAGGTTAGTCATTGGTCATTAGTCATTGGTCATTAGTCATTTGTTATTGGTCATTAGTTACTCAAGGTAATAACGAATCACAAATTATGTCTATATCAAAAGCAGAATATCAACAACGTCGTGAAACGTTAATAGAAAAAATCGGTCAAGGAACTGCGATTTTTCGCAGTGCGCCCATGGCGGTGATGCATAATGATGTTGAGTATCGGTTTCGTCAAGATAGTGACTTTTATTATTTAACGGGGTTTGATGAAGAAGAAGCGGTTTTAGTCCTCGCCCCCCATCATGAAGAACATCAATTTGTTTTATTTGTGCAACCGAAAGATTTAGAAAAAGAAACGTGGACCGGCTATCGCGTTGGGGTGGAAGCCGCGAAAGAAAAGTTTGGTGCCGATGAAGCCTATCCGATCAATGAACTTGATGAAAAATTGCCGCAATATTTAGAAAAAGCCGATTGCATTTATTATCATTTTGGCCGGGATGAAGCGTTTAATGACACGGTTTTAAACCACTGGCGAAAACTGGTGCGACAGTATCAGAAAAAAGGGATTGCCCCGGGCGCGATCGCGGAAAGTAATTTTATTTTACATCCCTTACGGCAAGTGAAAAGTGCTGAAGAACTTGCCCTCATTCGCAAAGCGGTCGATATTGGTGCTGAAGCCCATAACCAAGCATTTAAACTGGCAAAACCGGGGGTTTACGAATACGAAATTCAAGCAGAAATTGAATATATTTTTAGTAAAAAAGGCGCGATGTCTCCGGCTTACCCGAGTATTGTTGCCTCAGGGGAAAATGCTTGCATTCTGCACTACATTGAAAATAGTAAACAATTGCAAGAAAATGATTTACTTTTGATTGATGCAGGGTGTTGTTATGATTATTACAACTCCGATATTACGCGCACTTTTCCGGTTAATGGCAAGTTTACGGAGGAACAAAAAGCGATTTATGAAATTGTTTTAGAAGCGCAGTTAAAAGCAATTGAACAAGTCCAACCGGGCAATCCTTATAATCAATTTCACGATACAGCCCTCCGCGTTTTAGTGGAAGGCTTAATTGATTTAGGAATTCTACAAGGAGACATCGAAGAGATTATTAAAGAAGAAAAATATAAGCCGTATTATATGCATAAAACCGGACATTGGTTAGGAATTGATGTTCATGATGTGGGCGGCTACAAACTGGGAGAAGAACACTGGCAAACCCTACAACCGGGCAATATTTTAACCGTTGAACCGGGGCTTTATCTCTCCCCTCATGCCAAACCGGCGGAAGGACAACCCGAACTTCCCGAACGCTGGCATGGCATTGGCATCAGAATTGAAGATGATGTCCTCGTGACCACAGAAGGCAATGAAGTTTTGAGTGCAGCGGTTCCTAAGTCTATCGCAGATATGGAAGGCAAGCGTTAGTCATTGGATAAGGGAGAATATCTGATCTGAAATGGGTCAATTTTGGCGACCGATTGATTCCCTTCCTAGAAAATTGATCGCCCACTGCGAATGACCAAGGACAAAGAACAAAGGACAAATCACCAATGACTGCGACAACCCGTTCGACTCTTGAACAAGCCCTTTCTCTAGTAGAAGATATGATTCAAAAATCGCAAGCGGAGGGGGTATTTGTTGCCATTACGGCAGAAGAGTCTGCCTTGAGTCGGTTTAGCGAGAATCAAATCACCCAAAATCTGAATCAAACTCAGGTTAAAGTGACGATTACTAGCTACTACGGAAAACAAAGTGCGTCGGCTGCTACCACAGAGTTAGATCCGGTGGCGATTCAAGAAACCCTTGATCGGTCTCAGATGTTAGCCCAAGTTGCCCCGGAAGATCCAGAATGGGTGGGACTTTTACCGCCTCAAAGTTATGAATCCCGACAACCGGCTTATGATGAGGCAACAGCGAATTTTTCCCCCTTAGAACGGGGAGAGATCATTCAACAGGTCACTCAACAGTGTCAGCAGCAAGGG
The DNA here is from genome assembly GCA_964489465.1 of uncultured Dactylococcopsis sp. GTDB lineage: Bacteria > Cyanobacteriota > Cyanobacteriia > Cyanobacteriales > Rubidibacteraceae > Halothece. The sequence goes on from CAZAYV010000064.1 coordinate 15,868, forward strand.
GTTGAGGGGTCGGGAACGCTGAGTAGTCGGGTAAAGTGGCAAGCAATTGGGAATTCCGAAGGATTACGCGATTGTGAAGCGGGAACCGATGCGAATTTTAGTTTGACCGCCCGTGTCGAGAGTGGATCGAGTTGGCATCAACGGAGTAGTTATGCCCTCAATCAGTTGCCCTTTCAGGAAATTACCAAAAAAGTAATTGATCGCGCGATCGCGTCCCAACAACCGCAAGCGATTGAACCAGGATCGTATCCTGTCATTTTTGACCCAGCAGCCTTTGCAGATATCTTACCCTGGGTAATTTGGAATTTAGACGCCCGCGCCGCTGACGAAGGACGGTCTTTTATGTCTTCTTCAGACGGAGGAAATCGTCTGGGAGAACCGCTATTTAGTCCGAAGGTGGAAGTTTGGCGTGATGCCAGCCATCCTCTCTTGCAACTGGGAACCTTCTTCGGCGATGGCTTAGCGAATACATGCTTACCGCTGATTCAACAGGGAATCGTCAAAAATTTAAGCTATAGTCGCTATTGGGCGCAACAACAAGCAACGTCTCCAACGGGGGCGTTTTATCCCATTGTCATGTCGGGAAGTGACAAGTCTCTGGCTAATCTCATTGCGGAAACGGATCGCGCGATTTTTATCTCCCGCGCTTGGTATGTCCGTTATGTGAACCCCCGCACCTTAGAAGTGACGGGAATGACCCGAGATGGCACTTTTTGGATTGAAAATGGGAAATTGGCTTACCCGATTAAAAACTTGCGTTTCAATCAAAACTTACCGGAAATGTTGAATCAAATTGAAGATTTATCGCAGGTGCAACGGTTTAATGGCACTGTGGTTCCGGGTGTCAGGGTGAAGGCTTTTAACTTTAGTAGCGTTACCGATAGTATTTAAAACAGTGGGGTTGCACCATAGAAACAATGATGAGCGAGCTACTGTTGTCTAAAGTCGAAATATCCAGTTTTCACTTGCGTTTCTCCCCTTGCTTCATCGTATTCGAGTTGATATTGATGCGCGATCGCGCTTTGTGCTTTTAATTGTTCGTATTCCACTTGTCCGATTTCGGTATCGGTGGAGAGGAGAATCACTTGATGGGAGGCACTGGGAAAATAGCGTTCTACAAGATTGTGACGGTGGGAAGAGTCTAAACGCCCTAAGGGAGTATCAATGGCAATGGGAAGTTGACGGTGTGACACTCGCGCTAATCCCCATAAGAAGGCAATAGCGAGGAGTTGCTTTTCCCCGGCAGAGAGGCGATGTTTCGGGAGGGGTTTGCCGTGGGGATCGAACAGGGAAAGGCGAAAGGTTTGGCTGTCGATGCTGACGCGATGGACTAAATCTGATTTATGGAGGAGATAGCGGAAACATTCGGTGACTTCAATTTCCAGTTTATTCAGTTTCTTGAGGGTGAGTTTTTCTTTAAATTGTTCGAGGGTTTTTTGCACTTTCCCTGCGGATTGAATAATATGTTCGTTGTTGCGTTGATCAATGGCTTCTTGGCTATACCGTTCCAGTTGTTTTTGCGTGGCTTTAATTTCCTCTGCGAGTTCATTGAGATGACGTTTTCCCGCTTCCCAAGCGTGTTGGGCTTTGGCGCGTTTTTCTTGCGCTGCTTTCACCGCATCTTGCAGTTTTTGATAGGCTTCTGGAGAGGCTGCATTTGCTAACTCGCGATCGCTGCTGTCAATTTCTGAGGTAATTGTTTCCAGTTTCTCTTGCCTAATTTTGAGGTCTTTAACTTGATTCGGAAGGCGATAGTCAAGGACAGTGTTGAGGAGATTTAGCGTGTCTTGATCAGGACGTAAATAGGGGGGTGTTTCCGGATGTAACTTCGCTTCGATTTCCTGATTTTGTTCTTGGAGAAAGCCGGAAATTTTATCCACTTCCGTTGCCGAAATCGCCAGTTGATGGAGATAATCAAGGAGAGCGCGATCGCGCTGTTTAATGACATCTTGAGTGAGTAAAGCTTGTTGATAGTCTAATTCAGTTTCTCCCTGTGTTTTTGCTGCCTCTAATAACGGTGTAATTAAAGCGAGGGGTAAGACATCCGCAGCTAAATCTCGCAGTGCATCTTTTTCTCTAGCTTCATCGTTTTTGAGTTCATTAATTTTGCGTTCTAATTGGGATTGCTGCGAAGCAATTTTTCCGCCTTCTGAAATAAAGTTTTCAGAAGCAAGACGATGCGTTTCATTTGCTTTCTTGAGGTCTGCTTCTAGCTGATTAAATTGCGCTTCTGCTTGCTTATATTCCTTTTTCTGTTCATTGAGTTTTGCTTCAATTTCTTCTAATGTTTTCAGTGTCGTTTGATTCGCCAATTGTTTCCGCTTGCGATTGACTAAAACCTCTAAATCTTCCCCTAACTTCTCCGCTAATTCTAATCCCAGTAACGCTTGAATTGCATCTTTCACTTGTGGCGGAGGAACCTCTAATTCTGCCAATTCTTTCACTTGTTCCCCATCAAATAAAAACAGATTAGAAATGCCTAAGGGAAGTAAGTTTTCGATATATTCATCCCAAGTATTCGTGAGCGCGCGATCGGGCCAATCATCCACTAAAATACTTAAAGTATCCTTATTATCTCCCTTTTGCCAAGTGCGGGTAATTCTAAAGACAACTAACTGATTATCTAATATCTCTTCAAACGCCAATTCAATGCGGGTTTTATTCTCACTATGACGATTCACCGCTTGCGACAAAAAGTCACTATAACTCAAATTTCCTCGTGTGGAACATTGCGCCCGTTGTCCATAAAACGCCAAGCGAATGGCATCCATAAAGGTTGTTTTTCCACCGCCATTCATTCCCCCAAATAAAATAATCGGGCGGACTTCTTCCTCATCCGCATTAGGGGTTAAATCAACCACTTGGCGACCGCGATAGGGACCAAAGTTTTCGAGAACGAGTTCACGTAAGATCACGAGAAAGGTTTCAGAGTAACGTTATTACTGTATTTTAAGCGTTTTAAGGGAATAATGATAGCCATACAATTCAAATCTACCCAATATTTTCAAGTAGTTGGGACTTAGCGCGATCGCGCTATGATTACCGATGAATGGATATTACGAACCATACAATTCCCAGATCATGAAGCCATCCCAACTGATGCACGGATACGACGTTGGAAACGGATCCAGGAAATGGAGGGTCGATACCTTCGCGTTATACTTTGATCAGAGATTGTTTGTTTCTTGAAGGAACACCAATTGGAGATGATCAAATCATGAGTTCAATTCATCTTGTGCTTCGTCTCTAAGAAAGTTTATGAATCAATAGAAGAACTTTAAATATGACAACAGACATTGATTTTGCAAAAATTTTAGAGCGACTAGAAACCAAAATAGATAGTTTAGAGGAAAAGATAGATACGAAGACAGATAGCCTGAGTGAAAAAATAGATACGAAGACAGATAGTCTTGGTGAAAAGATACAGTCTTTAGATAGTCGTTTGGCTAGAGTAGAAGAAAACACTAGCAATTTATCCCAGCACATGAATAAGCAAGATAACGGTATTTGGGGATTTATAATCGTTCTTTTTACGACGCTTTTAGGTTTTCTTGGGAAAGTTACATTATTTCCCTCTCAATGAGCTAGGTCAGAGGAAA
>CAZAYV010000064.1:19566-21407 GCA_964489465.1 uncultured Dactylococcopsis sp.
GAGTTTGCCCAGAAAACTTAATATTTGCCCAAGTTAACTGCTTCACCTTTTCCGCATCTTTTTCCTCCACAGCCGTTTTCAAATCTCGTTTCAAATGTGCATTTTCAATGGCTTCTTCTTTACTGCGAGAACTGGTTTCAAAACATTTTTCTAATGATTGATAAATTCCTGAACGACGGGACTTCGTATGATATTGCCGTTCGGTATCTAACAGTTTTGCCATCAATTCTAAATGCATTTCATCTTCACAGAGTTCTTCTAATACACCCCATTCATCACTTCCTAAAACATGATTGGTTGCACCCAAACGGTTATCGCGGAACGGTTCACCGGTCACTTCTTGATAAATGCGAGGAAGACTATCATCGAATTCATGTTTCTCTTCTAACCAAATGCGTCGAATTTCACTTAATTCTTCTTGAGTGATTAAGGTGATATCTTCCATACCAGCAGGGGCATTTTTCCGCACTTCCACTTGTGCTTCTAAAACTCGTTTTAACCAATATTCCCGCCAATATTTAGTATAAGGACCTGGGATTGGTTTAATGGAAGTTTCTCCATCCCCTGTATTGCGTTCAAAGAGTTCGACTTTGCCATAAATGCGACGAAAATCTCTGCGATCATGATCATTTTCAACATCTAATTCATTGCGAATATCTAACAACGGTTGCATCCATTCTTTTTCTTCGTCATTTTGAATCATTGCCTCCATTGATTTATCTTTACTGACCATTGTGCAAACCCAACAGCCAAAGCGAGAGTCACCACAACTCGGCGTAGAAGTATCAACCACTAACGGGCATTCATTATCCGCAGTTGCGCCTTGATACATAGAAAGTAAGTCTTTATTATTTCCTCCCCACGGGTTTTCCCATTGCATCAAATACATCCAGACTTCATTGGTTTGCCAATCTTCAATGGGTACATAAATTAAGGAATTAGGACGACTGGGATTAGCATTAAGGTGGTCAAGAACACGCCACTTGCGATGCTTTTCCATATTTTGCGCCCGATTAACGCTTTCTGCTTTGCGAGTTCCTAAAACTAGGATAACTTCCCCCTGATTTCTAATGATTTCTCGAATAAAAGAATCAGTAGGTTGGATTTTCATGCGGTCAGTACACCATCGGAAGCGATTGCGGGGTGCGGGATATCCTTTGCCAATCAAGCAAACCCAAAATCTTTGTTGAATTGCAGGATAAGTTAGATGCGTTTGGATAGGCATTTGTTGTTGATCGGCTGCCTCTTGCATCCCTTGAAGAGATTTTCTCACCCAATTGGAAACAATCGGATTTTCCACAAGGGTATCGTTACTTATAACATAAATGGTTTTCTTTCTTTTCTCTACTGGTAGATCAGCAACAGCTTTCCAGAATAATTGAAGAACAGTTGTGCTATCTTTTCCGCCACTCCAGCCGATGACAATTGGTTTATCATCTTGGCAGTACAATTCTTTTATTTGTTCAGTCAGTTCATTGACTTCTTGGACTAATTCTGAAACGGAACGTTGTTTATTTAAAATATCGAGTTGTTGATCATTCATTGTGAACTACCTTAACTGAATCGCTGTTTAATTGGATAAGAGATAAGATTTGATTTGTTGAGGATTGTCTTTGATTGCAGTTCCTTGGTCAAGAGAAGCAAAGGTTTCTTTTGCATTGTTCGCAATCTCAGACCGTCGTCTCTCAATTCTGCGTTGCTGGATGAATTGAAATAAGGCTTCCTGTTCCTCTGCTGACAAGTTCTTGATCGCTGCCATGATAGTTTCCAAATGAATAGCATTCATAATGTGTCTATGAGTGATCGGCGGTTTGGACTTTTCCTATCCTAGCTTTTGAGAA
>CAZAYV010000065.1:0-21406 GCA_964489465.1 uncultured Dactylococcopsis sp.
TCAGCAATTTTTACCCCTTCCCTTCCAGTAGAATCATGCCTTCTGTGCGTATCACGGCCATTGCCCCTACGGCTTGTCTGGGCGATCTTGAAAAAGCGGTTGCTCGTCTCCAAACTGAGAATAGTGCCATTGAGCTTGATGCTTTCTCGGTACGGCAAATTCAAGAAGGCTCAATCGCAAGAGAAACGGTTCTAGACAGTATTCAAAACACGATGTGGCGAAGCCACCGCTCTACGAGCATCGCGCTGCTTTTTGATCTTCGCGGAAACCCTGATCGCGCTCTTGCCCTCGTTCGAGAAGCCCTTGAGGCAACTGCAGACACAAATATTGCTTTTATTCCGGTATTTGGGGGCAGTCCCGCGATAATGGGCTTAGTACGGATGGGCAACTTTGCCCCTGCGAAAATGCCACCGGCAAAGTCCATGGAAACCGCGATCGCCTCCATTGCCCAGTCTCTCCCCCCAGAAACGGCGCGTCAGGCACAAAATTGGTCAAAATGCGTGACCTATTGGACCAATTCGGGAACGGATAATCTAGTTAATCTACTGCGTTTTGTTGCGTCTGAATATGGCGGGATGGCAATGACAGTAGAAGACCCCATCATCTATCCCGATTTTGGATTTATGGATTTGCAAACAGGGACTCGCTACACCAGTTATGAAGCGTACCTGCAAGACCATCCCATAGATTCTAATTTGCCCACAGTCGCGGTCATTTTCTATAGTGGAACTACCCTGACCAGCAACTTACAAGGAGGGGCAGAATTATTACAAACCTTACAACAACAAGCCAATTTACTTCCTTTCTTCAGTGATGGCATTGCTACTGCTGATGCGATCCAAGAACACCTATTCCGCAATGGTTTTCCCGTGTGCGATGGCATCGTTTCCCTGTTAAGGTTTCGCTTAGATGGTGGCCCCTTGGGAGGTAATCCGGAAAAAACCATCAACCTCCTGCAACAGTTTAACGTTCCCTATGTTGTTCCTCTCAGTGCCAACAACCAAGATCTTGACGAATGGCACAAAAGCGCGATTGGGCTAGGGGCAACAGAAACCCTTTCTCTGGTTTCTCTCCCCGAAATGGACGGCGCGATCGATTCCGTGATGCTGTACGGTGTGAAAAATGAAATGGCAACCCCCATCCCAGGGCGAGGGGAAAAAGTAGCCCACCGACTCCTCAATCGCATTACCTTAAAACAGAAACCAAACGCTGAGAAACGGGTCGCGATCGTCATCTTTGATTATCCCCCAGGGGAAGGCACTTTGGGAACGGCCTCCTTTTTGGATGTCTTTGCCTCGGTTGAAGCTATCCTCAATCGCTTGCAAGAGGCTGGCTATCAGGTCACTCCGCCCGCAGCAGGAACACTCAAAGACAGCTTCCTAGAAAAAGGACTGGTTCACAATGGGGAGTTTACCTCGATTCAACTGACGGCGGAAAATGCGGTTCGCGTCCCTCTGCAACAATATCGACAATGGTACCAAAAACTTCCTGCTGCCTTGCGCGAAAGCACAGAAGCCGTTTTCGGCGATCCGCCAGGAGATTTGATGACTTATGAAGGGGATATTCTTCTCGCTGCGATGGAATTTGGCAACGCGATCGTGGCTGTTCAACCTTCTCGTGGCGTTCACGAAGACCCCGCCAAAATTCACCATGACGATAGCTTACCTCCTCACCACCAGTACATCGCCCTCTATCGCTGGCTGGAAGAAAGCGCAAACGTTGATGCGATTGTCCACATTGGCACTCATGGCACGTTTGAATTTTTACCCGGCAAACAGGTCGCCCTCGCTGCTGAAGATGCCCCAGATGCTCTTTTAGGAGATTTGCCCCATCTTTACGTTTATCATGTAGTAAACGTTTCTGAAGGCGCGATCGCGAAACGGCGCAGTTACGCGCAACTGGTCAGTTATGCCTCTCCTACCTTTGCCCCGGCTGGACTTTATGCTGAATTAAGCCAACTTGAAGACACCATCGCTGAATACGAGGAGATGAAGACCAAAAGTTTACCGCGTCGGGTTGCCATCCTCGATCAGATTATTGCGTTGTGTCAAGAACAGGGTCTTCCCTTCCCCTTACCCGAAACCCTTTCTCGCACGAACGGTATTCCTGACGATTTCTCCCCCTACGAAGAAGCCTTAGAAGAATTACACCATACCCTCTTTGAATGGAAGCGATCAGCGATTCCGATTGGCTTGCATACCTTTGGTCAAACTTTAACAGGAGAAGGATTAATCAACTATCTCAATCTGGTTGCCCGCTACGATCGCGCTGAAATCCCTTCTCTACCTCGCACTTTAGCACAAAGCAAAGGATGGGACTACGATCGCCTGCTTGATCGCGCTGATCCGAAAGTGGAATCTCTGGCTGCTGAAAGTCGCAACCTGATCGCCCGTCTGCTTGAGGGTGAAGCAGAAACAATAGCAGAAGATTTCAAGCCAATTACATCTTACTTAAAAGATCTAGCAGAACGCATTAAGAACACAGATGAAATCGGGGCTTTATTGCACGCCCTCGACGGGGGATATCTTGAACCAGGTATGGGAGGCGATCCCGTCCGTTCTCCCCACACCTATCCCACTGGACGTAATACCTTTCAATTCGATCCGACAAAACTACCAACAGACAGCGCCTATGACCGAGGGGCGCAAATTGCTGAGGAAACCCTCACACAATACTATCAAGAAAATGGCACTTATCCCGAATCAGTGGGAGTGATTCTCTGGGGCTTTGAAACCTGTAAAACCTTTGGCGAAACGGTGGGACAAGTATTGCATTACATTGGCGTGAAAGTGGATCGCGGTCGCGGTTACTTTATGAAGCCTGTCGTAGTTCCGTTGAGTGAATTAGGTCGTCCTCGCATTGATGTCACCATCAACATTTGTGGCTTCTTTCGCGATTTATTTCCCAACTTAGTTAACCTCATTGATGAGGCGTTTCAAACTGTCGCCGAACTAGACGAACCCATGGAACTTAACGCCGTGCGTCGCCATGTCTGTGCATTGCAACCGCAGCTAGGAGACACCCCGCAAGGGCGAAAATTAGCAGCAGGACGCTTGTTTGGTCCCCCTCCAGGGGAATACGGCAATCGGCTGAGTACCTTGATTGAAACCGCAGCTTGGGAAGAAGCAGCCGATCTTGGACGCACTTATCTGGAACGAACCCAGTATCTCTATGGTCGCGAAATACCAGGAACGGAATCCCGCACCAGTTTAGAAGCAGCTTTAGCAAATACCCAAATCATCAGCCAAGTGCGAGATTGTCATGAATTTGAAGTCACCGATCTCGATCATTACTATGAATTCTTCGGTGGGATGGCGCAAGCAACCGCAGTGGTAACGGGAAAACGCCCTGATATTCTCATTGCGGACACCACAGGAGAACGCATCAGTGTCAAAAGTTTAAATCAAGCTGTCCAAAAAGGAGTGTCCACCCGTCTTTTGAATCCGAAATGGATTGAAGGAATGTTGCAGCATGACCACAAAGGAGGACAGCAAATTGCCGATCGCGTCGAATATTTGCTGGGGTTAGATGCAACAACCGGTAGTGTGGGAGAAAACACTTGGCGGAAGGTAGCCCAGCGTTTTGTCTTTGATCAAGCCATGCGCGAACGCTTGCAAACTAATAATCCTTATGCAACGGCAGAAATTGTGCAAAAATTGGGAGAAGCAAACTATCGGGGTTATTGGCAGCCAACCGAAACCGAAACTGAACAATTAAAAGAGGTTTATCGCGAGATTGAACGCGCGATCGAGTTAGGAGAGGGAAAAAGCAATGAAAATTCCTGATGAACCGGAAAGGAATTTGGAAATTAACCTTGTGCCGATGATTGATGTGATTTTTTCTATCTTGGCGTTCTTTATTATTTCGACCTTATTTTTAACGCGATCGCAGGGCTTACCCGTTGATTTACCCCAAGCAACAACCGCCCAGCAGCAATCGGAAACAGAAGTAACCGTCACCCTTCAAGCCAATGGTAAAATTGCGCTGAATCAAGAAGAAATTTCCCTAGAAAATTTAATCCCAGAAGTAACAAAAATTAGTCAAAACGCTCAAGAAACCCTTGTCATTGTCAAAGCAGACAAAGCAGTGACTCACGGCGATGTAGTCAACGTGATGGATCGATTGCGACAGGTAGAAGGCGTTAAACTCGCGATCGCGACAACTACCCCTTCTGAATAAATCCTCAAACCTTTGCAAAGGTTTTCAAACAAGGGTATAGTATTCAATATTCAGTTAGTTCTAGTGGGGAACAGCCATTAGAGGAAACGGGGAAAGTTCGGTGGAAATCCGACGCTGTCCCGCAACTGTGATGAGTTTTAACTCTCAGTCAGAACGCCCGCTAACTGCAATTTCCTGTTGTATTCATCTGCGAGGTACGGATGTTGGTTAATTTCAGTATTGTTACAAGTTTCTCTCGGATTCCCAACCGTAAACACGCTTCATGCTCTTTACCTGTTTACTATTTTTGGGATTGCAGGAGCTAAGAATTAGACCCTAAATATTTTTCCGCAGAGGTGCATCTTTCTGCGTCTCGCTAATTTTGGCGTTACGCCATTGCATTTCTAAGAGTTTTCATTATAGAATGATAATCATTCTCATAAATAAGGTCAAGCCAATGATGTTCAAAACCATTGCACGTAATTGATATACACGCCCAAATTACTTTATGAAAACAAGAGAATGTTTTGCTCTGATCTGCGCCATGATTGGATTATGCAGTCAGCCATCAGGAGCTTGGGGACAATCGATCGCGCAGTTTACGGAAACAGAAGCGAACGACGAACCCATTGAATTAATTATCATCAATCAACCCACCTACGCCCCCTTTCGGGAAGAGGGAACAGTGGGAGAATCCACTCGTCCTGTTTATACCATTGATCGCCAAGAAATCGAACAACAAGGCGCAAGAACCGTCAGAGAAACCCTCCGTTTTCTCCCTGGCGTTTTAGGGGATGGAACGGTTGGAACAGAAGTGAATGGCTTAAGCGGTCAATTTATTCGCGGTTCTAATACCGATCAAGTGTTAATTTTATTAGATGGTCGCCCCATTAATGCGCTAGGTTTTGGCGGGTTTGACTTATCAGAAATTACCACTAATATTGTGGAACGAGTGGAAGTTTTACCGGGTGGCGGATCAACCCTTTACGGTTCTGACGCGATCGGGGGGATTATTAACATTATTACTCGTCGTCCCACCTTGGGGTTTAGTGGAGAAGGCGGCTTAACAGTTGGCAGTTATGGCTATAACGAACAGAATGTCGAGTTGAGTAATACGATTGGCGATTTTAGCTATTTTTTCAACTATAACCGCATCAGCGCCGATAACGATTATGAATTTACTATTGATGATGTAACACGAACCCGTAGTAATGCTGAAGCTGACTTTAATAATTTTGGGGTCAGATTACAGCAAGAAATCAGCGATCGCGCTCAATTAAATTTTAGTTCATTTTACTTATCTAAAATTGAAGGCGTTCCTGGGGGAGTTCCCATTGCTGATCCGGTATTTGGTCAGGGCTATTTTAATGCTTTAACTGATAATAATAGCAAGTTTACCGACCAGGTTTTAAGCGATTTATCTCTGAACGTTGACTTAGGAGGAGGAGATGATTCTCGTTTAACCGCACGAGTTTTTCTTGATTTTTTGAACACTCGTTTTGATAATCGAACAGAAGAGACAGAAAGCCTTTCTTTTTCTAATCCTGGTGTTTTAGAAGTGACCCAAGAAACTGAGCAGCGTTTTGATACTGAGCAGCGATCGCTGGGTCTTCAAGTTCAACATAATTGGGAAATTGCTCCGAATCAAAATATCGTTTATGGAGTTGATTATCGCAATACCAGTGTTGAAAACTTTACGCAAAATCTTGAAACTGATATTGTCAGAACTAATTTTGACGATGAGATTAGTCAAGGGGCATTATTCGCCCAATATTCCATTGAACCTTTATCAGATTGGAAAATTATTTTAGGTTTACGACAAGAATTTAGTAGCCTAGTCAATGGTTCAGTCACCTCTCCTAGTGTAGGAACAAAGGTGCAATTTTCCGACTCTACTATCTTGAGAGCCAATTACATTCGCAACTTTAGAACGCCAACTCTTGCTAATTTATTTAATGCTAACCCAACCAATATCGGAAATCCTGATTTAGAACCAGAAAGAGGAAATAGCTTTGATATTGGAATCGATCAAGCCATTGGAGATTTTGCTCTAATTCGACTGACTTACTTTAATAATACAATTTCCGATCTCATTGCATTTAAGCGCATTAATCCCCCCGAAAATGGAATTTCTGGAACATGGCAAAACTTAGGAAAAGTTCGGACAGAAGGATTAGAGATATCTCTTGACGTTGAACCTATTAATAATGTCTTTATGTCGGTTGGTTATACCCTCAATGATCCTGAAATTCTTGAGAGTACCAACCCTGACGAAGAAGGGAATGAACTTCGTTTTGCAGGGGCAAATAAATTAAATCTAAAACTCTTCTATCAAAATACTTATGGCTGGTATGCTGGAATTTTAATGAACTCTTTGGGGAGTTATCCCACTAATAACACCAATACCGAATTTTTGTCTGGATATACAACTTTTGATCTACGTTTGCAAGCCCCCATTTCACCCACTTTAAAAGTGAATGCAGGGGTGCAAAACATCTTTGATCAACGGTTTGAATTATTCTCAGGTTTTCCGAATAACGGACGCACTGTTAATGTTGGCTTAGACTATCGTTTTTAATCAAATACTTCTCATTCAAGGTAAAAATCATGACTGAATTTCAACGCTGGGTCACACCCAAAAATCAAATTACAACCGAAAAAACTGCAACGGGTTCAATCATTGAATATGAAGAATTTTCCATAAATATTGATGTCATCGGACCGTTACTTTATACGCTTCTCCATGATAACTGGGAGCAAGTTCAAATTGGACATATTGTGCAAGGGAGTGTCTTGGAATTAGAGTTTACCGAAGCCCCAAGCATCTTTACCCTATATGATGGTTATCTGACTGTTGTCACCAAAGGATGGCACATTCATCTCTGTGTGGAAGATCATTGGGGCGGTCCCCATAACCGAACCCCAGATGAGTTACGCGAACGTCGAAAAATTAGCCGTGCTGCCTTTTATCGGCGGTTGAATCCTCAAGGAAAACCGAGAACATGGGGGCTTCAATTTTGGAATGGGGCTGGAGAACAAATGATGACGCTGTTTCTCCCGAATCCCTATCTCGGTGAAGATGATAATCTCCTTCCTGAAAACAAAGCAAAATTAGAGAAACTCTCTCTCTATCAGGAGTTACGAGAAATTTATGTCACAGGAGAAACCCCCATTCCCTTTACTGAAAATCCTTTGAAACCCCCCTATTTAGCCGTCTGTCGTTCCAGTCGCTGTAATGGATCACAGGATTGGGAACTCACCTTTAACGCACTAAAAGAAGCTGTCGCTGAAGCTAATTTAGATATACCAGTACAAACTGCAGGCTGTTTACAAGTTTGCAAAATGGGACCAGTGGTTTTTAATTCTGAATGTCGTCAGTGGTTTACCCGCGTCACCCCAGAAGTCGCCAAACGAATTGTTAACAGTATCGCAGGAGAAGCGGAAGATTTAAGCAAACACTGCTATCCCTTACAACAGTGACCAGTAATCAATGACTAATGACTAATGACTAACCAGCGATGTCACTTTTCCTTCCTAGCAGGAGGACTCTTTTTCCTCCTGGTTGGATGCAATCCAACGCCAACCGAATCATCTCTTACCCCGAATCAGGAGAGGGAAGAATGTGTTGCAGACTATGACCCAAACCGAGACTATTTTCCCGATAAAACTAACTTAGATTATGCGGAAGGATTTGCCGTTGAATACTTCAATCACTATAAAGTCGTTTCTGTGCTGAATCCTTGGCGCAATGCAGAAGTGACCTTTCAGTATGTTCTCGTCCAGTGTGGCACACCGATTCCCTCTGGCTTTGAAGAAGCGCAAGTGGTGGAAGTTCCCGTTGAGAGTGTGGTGAGTCTCTCGACCACGAATCTTCCCCATTTAGAAAAGCTAGGAATGCTCGATCGCGTGATTGCGGTCGGTCGTCCCCAGCTTGTCAATACTCCTGCTGTGCGTGAGAAAATTGAACAGGGAGAAATGCCAGGAGTAAGAAAGGGATCAAGTTTGAACTTTGAATTGCTACTCAGTCTTGATCCGGATTTAGTGATGACCTTTGGCACGGGAAACCCCCAATTTGATACCTTTCCCAAACTGATGGAATTGGGGATTCCTACAGGAATTATCGCTGAATATATGGAATCTTCTCCCCTTGGACAAGCGGAATGGATTAAATTTACGGCTTTATTTTTCAATCAGGAAGGGAAAGCAGAATCGGTGTTTGCAGAGATTGCAACGCGGTACGAAAAGATAAAAAAGATCGCGCAAAACACCTTAAATCGTCCCACTGTCTTGACGGGATTTAATCGCAGTGGGACATGGCATATTTCAGGAGGAAACAGCTATGTGGCGCAATATTTAGCAGATGCTGGAGCAAATTATATCTGGAAAGAGAATAAGTCCGCAGGGAGTGTGCCTCTTGATTTTGAAGCCGTGTATGCAAAGGGGAGACGTGCTGATTATTGGCTTCATGTCAGCCAAGATTGGAAGGGTTTAGAAGATGCCATTGCACAAGACCAACGTTATGCCAATTTCCAAGCTGTGCAACAAAACCAAGTTTATAACAATGATGCTCGTCTCAATGCAGCAGGAGGAAACGATTATTGGGAAAGCGGAATGGTTAATCCTGATGTTGTCCTCGCAGACTTAATTAAAATTCTACATCCTGAACTGCTTCCTGAACACGAACTGGTTTACTATCGCAAATTGGAGTAATGCTATGACTATAACCATCGCGCAACTGACCGATACCCATCTCCTTGAATCCCCAGAAGACGAACTGCGGGGAGTAAAGACATGGCATTCCCTAAAAGCCGTGTTAGCAGAAGTGGCAAAACAACAGCCCGATCGTTTACTTCTCACAGGGGATTTAGCGGATGTGGGGCGTGCAAAAGCCTATCAAAATCTGATCAATTTAGTGAGTCCTCTCAATCTTCCCGCTTCTTGGCTACCTGGAAACCATGATTGTCCTGAAACCATGAAACGCCACTTGCATCATCCTTTATTTTGTCCTCCTGAATCGGTCAGTGTCGGGAATTGGCAACTGATTACTCTGACCACAACTACTGTTTTGGGAGGATACGGCGAAGGGAAATTACCAGAAGCCAGTCGAACTTGGTTGCATTCAGAATTAGAAGCAAAGCAGGATTATTCCACAATGATTGCCCTTCATCAGCATCCCGTTAGGATTGGCATCGATTGGCTGGATCAGATGGGTGTGGTGAATGATCAAGCCTTACTCAACATTATCGATCAGTTTCCGCAAGTAAAAATTGTTCTATTCGGACATATTCATCACGCCTTCCATCATCACCGCAACGGCGTTGATTATTATGGCTGTCCTTCCACTTGTACGCAAGTGGTTTCTGATGACACCATTGATCCGACCTTACATCAACCCGGGTTTCGACAATTGCATCTTTATCCCAACGGCGAATATGAAACAGTGATTCATCGTGTCGCCAACGCACTATCAAGAAGGTAAACACTGTGACAACACAAAGACTTTCAACTCATAAAACCAAGACTCGCTGGAAAAAGACAGTTCAGCAACTCCGTTCATTAGGATTAATGGGGTTACTCTTCCTTCTCCTCACTGCTTCTGTTATTCTCAGTTTAGCCCTCGGATCAGTGGAGATTCCAGTACAAGAAGTAGTCAAGATTCTGTTTGCTGGGGAGACAACCCAAGCAACTTGGCAAGAGATTATTTTCCAATTTCGCTTACCGAAAGCCCTCACTGGGGCATTTGCTGGTGGAGGATTAGCAGTCAGTGGTTTTTTAATCCAAACGCTATTCCGTAATCCTCTCGCGGGTCCTTCTCTTCTGGGAATTAATGCGGGGGCGAGTCTTGGGGTTGCTGTCGTTGTCTTAACTCTGGGAACAACTGGTTCTTCTACTCTCTTAGCGGGATTCGGCTTTACTGAAGACATTGGAATTGTCATGGCAGCGAGTTTAGGTGCAGCAGCAGCAATGGGACTGGTGATGATTGTCGCGCAACGAGTGCGGAGTAACCTCGCGCTGCTGATTTTTGGCTTGATGTTTGGTTACACCACAACGGCTTTAGTGACCATTCTCTTGCACTTTAGCTTAGTGGAACGATTACAGGCTTATCTCAGTTGGACGTTTGGCAGTTTTAGCGGGGTTACTTGGACGCAGATGCAAATTTTTATTCCTGTGCTGTTACTGGGTTTAGTCATTGCCCAAAGTCTTGCCAGTCCGCTTAATCTCTTGTTATTAGGAGAAGAACACGCCCTCAGTCTGGGGTTAGCGGTGCGTCCCACTCGCGCTTTAATTATTATCAGTGTTGCGCTTTTGGCAGGAACTGTCACTGCGTTTTGTGGCCCGATCGCGTTTTTAGGCATTGCAGTTCCCCATTTGTGTCGCAGTTTGTTTCGCACCTTAGATCACCAGTTATTAATTCCAGCAAATGCCCTGATGGGAGCGACTTTAGCCCTCTTTGCCGATTCTCTCGCGCAAATGCCCGGTCAGGATGTTGTCTTGCCTCTAAATGCAGTGACGGCACTGTTAGGCGCACCGATCATTACTTGGTTAATTTTGCGACGACAACGACGTTGAATTTGAAAATTCTTAGTAATGAAAGCACCTTTACTGTCGGTGCCAGTGGGCTTCTCCGTTCCGCTGATCCACTACGACCACCCCTACCCTTGCTAGCTGATCGCGGATTTGATCGGCAGTGGCAAAGTCTCGGGCTTGTCGGGCAGCTTGGCGTTGTTGAATTAGGCGGCTTACCGTCACGTCATCTAGAGGCTGATTAGTCTGCATATTCTCTTCTGGTGAAGTCTCTAGACCCAGAACTTGGGCTAGATGCACTAGAGTCTGCCACTGCTGACGGAGTTGAGTTGGATTCACTTCGGTGTGACCGGCATGGATCAGACGATTGCTCTCCCTCTGGAGAGTTTTAGCTAGATCAAACATCACCGCCAGCGCCACGGGAGTATTCAGATCATCATTCATTGCAGTTTGGAACTGTTCCACTTTCGTCGCATCCAGATTGGGCTGAGAAGTAGTGGACCAGCCTAGTTGAGAGCCGTAGTGGTAGCCAAAGTTCAGCCCAGCGCGGAGGGTTTGCCAACTGCTGGAAGCTGCTGTCATCGCGTCTTTGGAAAAATCAAGGGACTTACGGTAGTGCCCTTGCAGTATAAACAGTCGCACTGCCATTGGGTCTATCGGCTGTGGGAACTCAGCCCACTGTCCTGCCAGCAGATTGCGGATGGTAGTAAAATTACCTAGGGATTTCGACATTTTTTCCCCGTTCACCGTCACCATGCCATTATGTAGCCAGTAGTGGGCTAAAGGCTTGCTGTTGGCGGCTTGAGACTGAGCAATCTCATTTTCGTGGTGGGGAAACACTAGATCGCCTCCCCCACCGTGAATATCGATGGTAGTCCCCAGTCGCGCCCGAATCATTGCCGAACACTCGATGTGCCAGCCCGGTCGCCCCGGTCCCCAGGGTGAGTCCCAAGCCGGTTCATCGGGTTTAGCTCCCTTCCACAGGGTAAAGTCAACCGAGTCGGCTTTGGCGGTAGCAGCTAGATCGCGATTGCTGGTTCCAGTGTGTATCGTTTCCAATGAGCGACCCGAGAGCTTGCCATAATCTTCAAACTGCCTCACTCGATAATACACATCACCACCAACTGCATAGGCATAGCCCTTAGCTTCTAGCTGGCTAATTAGCTCGTGAATTGCTCCTATATGCTCGGTTACTCTTGGATATTCGTCGGCATCAAGCACATTAAGGTGACGCATATCCTGGAAATAACGCTGGATGTAGCGTTCAGATACCGCTGCCATAGTAGTCCCTTCAGACTTGGCTCGGTTGAGAATTTTGTCATCAATATCAGTAAAGTTCTGTACATAGTGTACGCTGTAGCCCAGCCACTGCAAGTACCGCCGTAGTACGTCCCACCCTACATAAGACCGAGCATGACCCAAGTGGCAATCGTCATAAACCGTCACTCCGCAACAGTACAGGGTCACCTGACCCGGAGTAATGGGGAGAAAGGGTTGCTGACGCTTAGTGAGGGTGTTGTAGAGGTTGAGAGACATGAACAAACTTGATAATGATTATCATTTTTATTTTAACGTAAAGTATGTTAGCGTAATCTGTACTGGTAACTGGACTTCTTCAGGGGTGAGAATCTTGGCTTGCCCGTATCTGTCGATATGAACGAATAGAAAATATTTCCCAATCAATAATATCCTCCGGGTATGACCAGCTCAACAAACCTAATTCCTAATTCCAACTTTTCAGTTTTGATTCAAAATCAAGATGAACAGCTATAGTGCGACACGCCACCAACGTTAGAAAACGCGCTAGGTCTTAGACAATAGTATTTATCTTCTACTTCTTGCGATTGCTCATCATAGGGATAGCTGAGTACTTCTTGCAACTCTCTAATTAAAGTGTAGTCACCCTGCATAGCTTGTTGGTAGGCGGGAACAATCAACCACTCTCGCCATGTATATTTTGGGTTAGTCTGTTTCATCTTTTTTGATATCTCAGCCAAATTGCCGTCGTTAATGACGAGGTCACGCCAGCTTTTTAGCCAGGATTGCCACTGTTCATCAAGTTGCTGTGAAGTTTCAACATAGAAGCTCTTTTTCAATGCTGAGACATCGTCTGGTATATGAGACAACTCGCGGAAGAAAATGGTGTAATCCACATCTGAGTGGGTCATTAACTGCATTAATGTCTTAAATAGCTCCGGATTAAATTCAGTCAAGCCAAGTTTAGCTGCCCACATGTTTTGAATTTGTGTTTGCATGGCTTCTGCAAAGCCACGGCCGACTTGGTCAAACTGTTCTAACGCTTCAGTATCTTCTGTCAGTAACGGTCTCACCGCTTTCCAAAACATATAATAGTTTGTTTCTGCGGCCCTTGGCTGATTGATGAATGCAAAGTGTTCGCCGCCGCCAGTCCAAGGTTGAAACCAAGGGTTAAAAATTTCACAAAACCCAAAAGGCCCATAGTCTAGGGTAAAGCCACCAGCGGCGCAGTTATCACTATTAAAATTACCCTGGCAATAACCAACACGTAGCCAATTAGCCACCAGTGAAGTAAGACGCTGGCGAAATAGCTTAGCCAACTCAACCAATTGCTCTGCAAAACCAAGGCTTTGATTAATGTCGCTTTTGTATTCTCGCTCAATTAAATGCGACACTATCATCCTCAACTCTTCTAATGCTTTTGGATGAGCATTGCTGCGAGTGCGGCGGGCAAATAACTCTAGCTGACCAACGCGCAAAAAGGAGGGTGCAACGCGAGTTGAAATGGCCACAGGCTCGTCCATCAAAATATCAGGGTTAATGGAGTAGGAGTCTTGAGAATACCAAGGCCGGGTCACGGTCTCAGATTGAGAAACATATAGTGTCAAAGAGCGCGATGTTGGAACACCTAAAGCCTGCATATAGTCTTGCGCTAGAAACTCACGCACACTTGAACGTAGGACGGCGCGCCCGTCGCCACCACGGCAATAAGGCGTTGGGCCACCCCCTTTCAATTGCATTTCCCAGCGCTGACCATTGATGATTCCTTCAAATACAGATATCGCCCGACCATCGCCATAACCATTACCCGTAGCAAATGGACACTGTTGGGTATATTCGGTGCCATAAATCGACAGGGCATAGCCAGTTGCCCAGCCAACTGGTCGCATCGGCTCACTCGCAGCAGAGAGATCACCCGAAAATAACTGCCGAAATTGTTTATTAAACGCCAGCTCGTCGCTCAACCCAAGTTCTTCAAAGAAAGTGCTGCTATGGGCTACATATTGCGGTTCTGCAAGCGGCGTGGGTGTCACCGGTACAAAATGACCCGAAAAAACCTGGCGGGCCTGGTGATCATCACCATCGACCGTGGCATTAGGGTCGGCATTTAAGGTGTCCATCAGAGAGTAATTCGCCAATTGCACAAACTCATCAAATGTCGTTACGCAAGGCTCAGCAGAGGGTTTAGATGGATATGACATTGTTGTTAGCACCCGTATTGTCGGGAAAGATTCAGTTTAATTGAGGACGTTATAGAAATTATTTGTAGAGGCTAGCATATTCAATGTAGAACTCATCGGCTCTCTCGCAAGCGACCCCGGCGCCGCGAGCTTGGTGGTGCGACACAGGTTCGGCATGGGCTGCTTCGTGTTCATGCTCATCACTCGTGTGCTCGTGCTCACGGATTTGGCCCTCTTGCCGAGCGATCTGCGCTTCGTGAGCGGCACTATATGACACTATGATTATTTAATCGTTGCCATACACCACCCTTTTTATAGAGAGTCGCCGCAAAACCAAGCGTCTTTAGACCTTGGATATAAGGTGAGGATGAGTTGAGGGATTCGATATCCCGTAGGACAAAGTCCGTGCGAAGCAAACGAACAAACTCAATTCGTTTGTGATATAATTATACCATACCATAACAACTTTGATAAATATTGAAAGCGTATAAATACAGAATCTATCCAAATCAAGAGCAACAAGTCTTGCTTGCCAAGTCTTTTGGCTCTTGTCGATTCTTTTTTAATTACGCACTCAATTTAACATCTCAAACTTACAAAGAAACGGGAAAAGGATTAAGTCGAAATGAAATCATTAATCTTCTCCCCGGTCTAAAGAAAGAATATGAGTGGTTGAAAGAACCTCCTTCACAGGCTCTTCAACAAGTCGCTCTTAATTTGTCAAGTGCCTTTCTCAACTTCTTTGAAGGTCGAGGAAGGTATCCTCGGTTTAAGAAAAAACAGAATCGTCAATCAATCCGACTTCCTCAAGGTTGTAAGTTAGAGGATGACTATATTAGACTTCCCAAAATTGGAAAAGTTTTCTGTAAAATTTCTCGTCAACCAACAGGAAAGTTAAAATCTGTAACTGTTTCTCAAACTCCATCAGGTCAGTATTACGCTAGTTGCTTGTTTGACAATGGTGCAGAGAATCCAAAACCAAGTATTGAAGGAAAAGTAGTTGGAATTGATTTGGGAATTTCTGATTTTGCTATTACCAGCGATGGCTCTAAACATGGTAGTCCTAGTTACTATCGTAAGCACGAGCAAAAACTAAGTAAAAAACAGAAAGAACTAAGTCGTAAACAGAAAGGTTCTAATAACCGCAGAAAGGCACGAGTCAAAGTAGCTAGAGTCCACGAGAAAATAACAAGATGCCGTGAAGATTTCCTCCACAAACTAAGCCGTAATTTAGTTGACGATAACCAAGTCTGCGTGGTGGAAAATTTAGCGGTTAAAAACATGGTTAAAAACCCTAAACTAGCTAAATCAATTAGCGATGCTGGTTGGGGGCAATTTCTAACCATGCTCAAATATAAGTGCGAGTGGGAAGGGAAAACCTATGTCGAGGTTGACCGTTTCTTCCCTAGCTCTAAAACTTGTCATCACTGCTTGCATCAAGTGGACTCACTACCTCTAGAAATTAGACATTGGGAATGTCCAAGCTGCGGAACTCAACACAACAGGGATATTAACGCAGCGAAAAACATTCGAGATGAAGGATTACGGATTTTGCGAGTGCGTAATTTCGAGGTTTCCTCGAAATGTAAGACGCACTCAAGACAGGCGGTGGGGCGCATCGCTACAGCTTCTGGACAGAGAGTAAGACCAGCTAAAGGCACTGCTTTTAGTGGCATCGCTGGATGAAGGAAGAATCCCACGTGCTTTCAGCCGTGGGAGTCGTCAAGCTAAATTGCCCCAAATCGCAGGTTCGCTACTTTAGGGCCAACAACTAGCTATTTGGAGGCCGTAGCACGAAGTTTTACTGCGGTCTCGACCATGTTGGTGAGCGAAGGCTTCACTTCCGACCATTGACGGGTCTTGAGGCCACAATCAGGGTTGACCCAGAGGTTCTTACGCTCGATCACGGCTTCCGCTTTTGACATGAGGTTACTCATTTCATCGGTGGCAGGGGTTCGTGGTGAGTGGATATCATAGACCCCTGGACCAATCTCATTGGGATACTTGAAGTCCACAAAGGCATCGAGCAACTCCATATTTGAGCGCGAGGTCTCAATCGTGATGACATCGGCATCCAGAGCGGCGATGGAGTCAATGATGTCGTTGAACTCGGAGTAGCACATGTGAGTGTGGATCTGGGTGTCATCCTTCACGCCACAGGCACTGAGGTGAAAACCCTTCACCGCCCAGTCGAGATAGTGATCCCACTCGCTCCGGCGTAGGGGCAGACCTTCGCGGAAGGCTGGTTCATCGATCTGGATGGCGGCGATTCCGGCGGATTCGAGGTCCACTACTTCATCGCGAATGGCCAGGGCGATCTGATGGGCGGTGACAGAGCGCGGCTGGTCGTCGCGCACGAAGCTCCACTGGAGGATCGTCACTGGGCCGGTGAGCATCCCCTTCATCGGGCGATCGGTCAGGGATTGGGCATACTCAGACCAGTAAACCGTCATGGGCTTGGAACGGCTGACATCGCCAAAAACGATCGGCGGCTTCACGTAGCGAGTACCAAAGCTCTGCACCCAGCCGTTGCTGGTAAAGGCAAAGCCTTCGAGATTTTCGCCAAAGTATTCCACCATGTCATTGCGCTCGAACTCGCCGTGAACGGGCATATCGACTCCGATCTCGTCCTGGAAGGCAACGCATTTGGCAATTTCTTCCTTCAGGAACTTGTCATAGTCCGCATCGCTGAGCTTCCCTTTTTTCCACTGGGCGCGTGCTTGGCGTACTTCTTTAGTCTGCGGGAACGAGCCGATGGTTGTGGTCGGAAATTCTGGCAGATTCAGCTTGGCTCGCTGCTTGGGTTGGCGTTCGGCAAAGACCGAGGCGCGATCGAAATCGCTGGGCTTAACTTCAGCAAGGCGCTTTTGCACGGCATCATTGTGGATACGCTTGCTGGACTTCCGGGATGCAGCGGCGGCACGGTTGGCTTCAAGGGCCTCCGCACTGCCAACCTCATCGAGAAGCTGCCGGAGTTCGGTGACTTCCGTGAGTTTTTCGTCGGCAAAAGCCAGCCAATTTTTTAGCTCGTCATCGAGCTTCTGTTCGTTTTGCAGGGTAACGGGCGAATGCAGAAGTGAGCAGCTAGGTGCGACCCAGAGCCGATCCGCACCAACAGCGGCCTTGGCCTTCTGCAAAACGTTTAGTGAAGCATCGTAATCATTTTTCCAGATATTGCGGCCTTCGACGATGCCTGCAGAGAGAATTTTGTTCTGTGGGAAGGTTGCTAGAACAGTGTCGAGATCTTCCGAACCCCTCACGAAGTCAAAGTGCAAGGCATCAACGGGCAGCGCCAGGTAGTCGTCAAGATTATCTCTCACGCCACCGAAATATGTGGTGACGAGCAACTTCGCTGAGCCTTTGGCCTTGGAGAGGCGATCATATGCCGCCTTCAAAGCATCACGCTGGCGATCGCTCAGATCGGTGGAAACAATCGGTTCGTCAAGCTGTATCCACTCCGCCCCTGAGGCTGCAAGCTTACCAATAATCTCTTCATAGACGGAGACAAGGTTATCGAGGAGGGTCAACGGCTCAAAGTCCGGGTTTTCAGAATCCTGCACTTTGCCTAGGGAGAGATAAGTTACGGGGCCGACAAGCACCGGCTTCGGGTTAATCTCCAGCGCCTTGGCTTCCGCAAATTCATCGAAGACTTTGGTATTGCTAAGAGAAAACGTTGTGTCCGCCCGAAACTCAGGCACAATGAAGTGGTAGTTCGTGTCGAACCATTTTGTCATCTCACTGGCGAACGTGGAAACCTTGCCCGTTTGGCAGTCCTTCTCGTCTTCAACCAAAGAAGCGCCGCCCTGGGTACCACGAGCGATGGTGAAAGCGGTGTTAATATCCGTCTGCCCGCCTTGCCATTGGAAGCGCGGCGGCACATTGCCAAGCAGGCAGCTCATGTCGAGCACTTGGTCGTAAAAGGAGAAGTCGTTGACCGGGATGAGATCGATGCCGGCAGCCTGTTGCTTCTTCCAGTTGGTTTCACGCAAAGTCTTCCCTGTAGCGAGCAGCTCGGAAAGAGGCAGGTCGCCTTTCCAGTAGGCTTCCGTCGCCTTTTTCAATTCACGCTTGGCTCCGATGCGAGGGTATCCCAGCGAATGTGTTTTGATTGTGGTCTTATTACCTTTACTCATAGAACTTAGCTCCGATGTGAGGGGATTCCAGCAAATTTGTTTTGCTGTTTTCTTTGTTGCTTATGGGCATAAAAATTACGATACCAGTCTTGACCGATGAATAAAAATGGTATTTACTCATAGAATAATGAGTGAAATTCATGAAAAGCTAATGACATTTCTCGAACGCAGCCACCTAGAGATCATCCGCGCAGTTGAACTGCATGGGACTATGACCGCCGCCGCAAATGCGCTACACCTGACACAATCAGCACTGAGCCACAGCATGGGTAAGCTGGAAGATCAGATGGGAGTGAAGCTTTGGCATCGGAAAGGACGCAGTCTTCGCCCCACCGAGGCGGGGAAGTATTTGCTGGCCACTGCCAACCGCCTGATTCCCCAGTTCGTCCACACAGAAGAACGATTAGGACAGTTCGCTCGTGGTGAGCGGGGAACATTACGAATTGGTATGGAGTGCTACCCCTGCTATCAGTGGCTACAGAAAATCATCGCCCCCTACTTGCGTGCCTGGCCATTGGTGGATTTTGAGGTCAAACAGGAGTTCCAATTTGGCGCCATTGGTGCGCTCTTCGCCCATGAGATTGATATGCTGGTAACACCCGATCCGCTGCGAAAAAATTTATTGCACTTTGAGCCGGTCTTTAACTACGAGCAGGTTCTAGTAGTTCCTTCAGATCACCCGCTTAAAGACAAGGCTCACGTCATCCCCCGGCAGCTTGGCGAGGAAGTGCTTTTCACCTATCCAGTTTCCCAAGATCGCCTTGATATCTACACCCGCTTCCTCACTCCGGCAGGCAGGACGGTCAGAAAGCAGAAAGTGGTCGAGAGCACGGACATGATGTTTCAAATGGTCGCCTGCGGACGCGGGGTGGCGGCTCTGCCACGATGGCTGGTCGAGGAATTCTCTGAAAAATATCCTGTGTGTGCGGTGCGACTGGGTCCCAACGGTGTCCAAAAGCAAATCTTCTTGGGCGTCCGTCGAAGCGATCTCGAAGTTGATTATCTCAATGCATTTATTGAACTGGCTCGTAACTACAGTGAGCCTCCTTCAATAGATCCAGATTGTTGATGAGAAACAGACGGGTAACTAATGGTTGACACAAGGCGGTCTAAATATACGGTTCGTGTCACGAAGTGCAACTTGACTCTTCTTCACTCCTGCTGACTCTTCTTGACAAGTGGCATCTCATTAATTCTTGATGTCGCTTGTCTTCCTTCTCCCAAAATTGCCAGGAGTAATCATCCTCACTAAAATGATAATGATTATCATTTTAGTGAGGAGTAATGAGGCAAGATTTACGCAAGCAAGGGCTTGCAGTTTTTGGAATCATGACGATTTTGTTCAATGGGGGGAACGTTGCCCAAGGACAATCTTTGACAGACAGAACCCAGAGAGATAATTCTTCGCAAGTGAACAATGTTTTTGAACTGCGAGATGTGTCTCCTGATGACTGGGCATTTGAAGCACTACGGAATTTAATCGAACGCTATGGTTGCATTGCAGGTTCTCCTGATGGGCGTTTTGATGGTAACCGCGCTCTCACCCGTTACGAATTTGCAGCAGCCTTAGAGCAATGTTTGCGACAAATTGAAGATTTGATCAGCAATAACCCAACAGACGTAACCGAAGCAGACTTAGCAACGCTACAACGCCTCACGATAGACTTTGAAGCCGAACTGACGACTCTCAGCACGCGAGTAGATAACTTGCAAGCACGCACCACTGTTTTAGAAGACAATCAGTTTTCTACGACTACCAAACTCAAAGGAACGGTACTTTTTTCCTTGAATACTGCCATTGGCAGCAACCAAGCTGTTCCGGTTTTTGCTGATGCGAATGACGCTTCTGACATTGATGAAGGCATAGTCTTTAATAACCGCGTTCGTCTCAATTTTGATAGTAGTTTTACCGGTCGCGATCTTCTCAAAGTGCGCCTTGATGCCACAGATGTCACCCGTTTCAATGCTGCTGGAACAACGGGGACTAATATGACTCGTCTTGCCTTTGATCGCGATACTGATGGCAATGTTGTCCTTGGCAAATTATTTTATGCAGCAGCAGTAGGAGAGCGTTTTTCTTACGCGATCGATGCCAGCAGAGGACGTTTTAACGCTCACATTGACAACTTTAACGGTTTTTTTGCCAATGCAGTTAAAGGTTCAATTTCCAACTTTGGGCGCATGAATCCTATTTATATCCAAGGGGCAACCGGGGCAGGGATCAGCATGAACTATCAACTCAGTGACTCCCTCACGCTTTCTGGCGGTTATCTTGCCCGAAATCCGAGCAATGTGAATCAAGGCTTATTTAACGGTTCTTATGCTGCCTTAGGACAACTTGCGTTTTACCCCAGCGATAACCTTAGTTTAGGGTTAACTTATGTCCGCGCCTATTATCCAGGAGGAGAACCCTTTGTTTCTGGGGGAACTGGTAGTCGTGTCGCCAATGCCCCTTTTAGCGGGAATATTGCCACCTCTGCTAATCATTTTGGCTTGCAAGCGAACTCTCGGATTAGCTCTAATTTTATCCTTGCCGGATGGGTAGGGTTAACGAAAGCACAAGCAGAGGAAGATGGGATTGGCTTTGCTGGAACTTCTGTTAGTGCTGGGGATGATGCAACGATTTTCAACTGGGCGTTAACCTTTGCTTTCCCGAATGTAGATAATCGGGGTAGTCGTGCGGGAATTATTATTGGTCAACCGCCCAAAGTAACGGCAAATGATGGGGGACCCACTGGCGATGAAAGTGCGTTTCACCTCGAAGGGTCTTATCGTTATCAAGTCAACGATAACATCAGTATTGAGCCTGGGGTTTTAGTGATTATAAATCCTGAAAATAATGGCGAGAATGACACGATTACTGTGGGCTTAGTTCGTACGATTTTTGGCTTTTAGTCTCAGTATTTCAGAAGTAGAGATGAACCGAGCTTTGTCTCTACTTTTTGTTGATGATTACAATTGCAGTGCTGGATAAACGCATCTATAGCACTTCTCACGGTTATGAGGTGTATTACCCCCCTTACGGCGACTAATGAACCGCAAACTCTACTCCAACAAGTGGTCGGATAACCCGACGAGTGGGAGAATTACCGCAACTGTGGCGCGATCGAGCCTTCGGCTCGGTGCCAGAGGCAATCGCGTTCATAGTCTTTC
>CAZAYV010000066.1:0-13231 GCA_964489465.1 uncultured Dactylococcopsis sp.
AACTCCTTATATCCCACGTCTAAAGCGCGTGGGCGCGTGCGGCGACTTTTTGTAACTCTTCCACTGACGGATAAGGAAGTTGAATTTGGTTGCGCTGAGCTAAGGTAAACATTAATTCCGGTTCGAGAGTGCCCTCAATGTGGACGTGCAACTCGATTTTCGGTAAACCTTGAATGAAAGCATTGAGAGGGGACATCTTGTAATTTCCTATACGACTGCTCAGAGAATTATTTTGAATAATATCTAAGATGCGAGTCATTGGAGAACCGGATTGGGAACTCCAATGAATATTTGCAATGACAGAGCCAATCACATTTATTCTCAATGGCAAAAAACAAACTGTGTCCGGGCTGTCACCCACTATGACAGTTTTGGAGTATTTACGGACGCAAGTGCGACTCACAGGAACGAAAGAAGGGTGTGCTGAGGGGGATTGCGGGGCTTGCACCGTTATTCTTGGTGAACCCAATGCCAAAGGGACAGAAATAATGTATAAAGCAGTTAATGCTTGCATTGTCTTCTTACCCGTTTTAGACGGTCGGGAAGTCATCACCATCGAACATCTCAAAGCTGCTGATGGCACGTTACATCCGGTTCAGCAGGCAATGGTGGATTGTCACGGTTCACAATGTGGGTTTTGTACGCCAGGGTTTGTCATGGCATTAAGTTGCTTGAATCATAATCACCCTGCCCCCAATGATGAAGACATTCAAGACGCGATCGCGGGAAATCTTTGTCGTTGCACGGGCTACCGCCCCATTTTAGACGCAGCCCGACAAGCCACACAAAACGGTTCCCATCGCTTAGAAACTCACCCAGAAGCGATGAAAGCACTGCAACGGAAGACACTGTTCCAATATGAAGCCGAAGGCAGTTTTTATTTGGCACCCGTTACCTTAGAAGAACTGGCGGAAACCTTAGCAGAATATCCCGAGGCAACTTTACTTGCTGGAGGAACGGATGTGGGGCTTTGGGTAACGAAACAGCACCGTCATCTCCCGGTCATTATTTATACTGGCAATGTGACCGCCTTACGGGAGATCATCACGACGGATCAAGCAACGGAAATTGGCGCTGCCATCACTTATACCGAGGCATTTGAGGCGCTTTCTGAAAACGATCCCAGTCTGGGTGAATTATTGCGCCGACTCGGTTCAGTTCACATCCGCAATTCCGGGACAATTGGTGGCAACATTGCCAACGGTTCTCCCATTGGGGATAGTATGCCCCCTTTAATTGCGCTGGGGGCAAAAATTGTTTTGCATCATGTCTCCAGTACGCGCACGATTCCCTTAGAAGACTACTTTATCGCCTATGGCAAACAGGATCGCCAACCGGGAGAGTTCATTGAGAAAATTATCGTTCCCCATCGTGCGGAAAATGTGCAGTTCAAAACTTACAAAATTTCTAAACGGTTCGATCAAGATATTTCTGCTGTTTGTGCCGGATTTGCCCTGCATTTTGAGGGTGAAGTGATTACAGAAGCGCGTCTTGCTTATGGCGGGATGGCAGCAACGCCAAAACGGGCACGCCAAGCTGAGGCAGTTCTAATTGGCAAACAATGGAATGAAACGACACTACAGCAAGCCATGACAGCAGTGGCAGAAGAATTTACCCCGCTGAGTGATCTTCGCGCGAGTGCGCAATACCGTCTTCGCATCGCCCAAAACTTACTCGCCCGGTTTTACCTAGAAACGACCCATACAGAAACTGCAACCCAAGTTTATCGCTATGCCAAATCATCCTCCTGATTCTCCCGCTAAAGGCAGTGTCGGTCGCCCTTATCCCCATGAGAGTGCGCAGTTGCACGTCACTGGTGCAGCCACCTATACCGATGATATTCGCGAACCGGCAGGCTGCTTACACGCTTATGTTCTGCAAAGCCCTTATGCTCATGCTCGCATTAAAAGAATGGATACGAAACCTTGTCTGATGCCAGGGGTTTATGGGGTAATGACTGCACAAGATTTGCCAGCAAGCAATGAAGTTGCCCCGGTATTTGACGGTGACCCGATTTTTGCGGAAGAAGAAGTGCTGTATGCCGGTCAATCGGTACTGGCGGTGGCTGCGGAAAGTATTGTCCTCGCCCGTCAAGCTGCACAACAAGCCGTGATTGAGTATGAGGAACTGCCAGCGGTCTTAACACCGCAACAGGCGCTGGCAAAAAGCGATTTTGTCGGTGAAACTTATGTCATGCAACAGGGAGACTCGGAAAGGGGTTTGGCGAATTCGCAACACCGGCTAGAAGGAACGTTGGCAATCGGCGGGCAAGACCATTTTTATCTGGAAGGTCAAATTGCTTTGGCAACCCCGGGTGATGATGGGGAAATGCACTGTTGGTCATCGACGCAACATCCTTCGGAAGTGCAGCATTTGATTGCAAAGACACTCGGCTTAGCGGATCATGCAGTGACAGTGGAAGTGCGACGGATGGGTGGGGCATTTGGCGGGAAAGAAAGTCAAGCCTCCTTGATTGCCTGTATTGCAGCAGCGCTGGCGTGGCAAACTCATCGTCCGGTGAAATTACGGCTCGATCGCGATGACGATATGAAAATGACCGGAAAACGTCATGATTTCCATGTGGAGTATCAAGTGGGATTTGACGAGACCGGCTTAATCACTGGACTCGATATTTCTCACCAGCTCAATTGCGGGATGTCAGCGGATTTGTCCAACGCGATCGCGGATCGCGCTATGTTTCATACGGATAATGCCTATTATCTCTCTGATGCAAAAGTAACCAGTTATCGCTGTCGCACCCACAAAGTCTCGAATACCGCATTCCGAGGGTTTGGCGGACCCCAGGGGATGTTAGCTATTGAATTGATCATTGATGAAATTGCCCGCTATCTGGGAAAAGACCCCTTAACGGTTCGCAAGCGCAATTTTTACGATCCGGCAGATGCACTGGGAGAGCGCAGTCTCACCCATTATGGGATGAAAGTAGAAGATAATATTATCCAGGACCTGATTGCAGATTTAGAGGAACGCAGTGACTACGCAACACGAGTGCAACAGATCCGGGCATTTAATGCCCAGAACCGGATCTTGAAAAAAGGGATTGCTCTGACACCGGTTAAATTTGGCATCAGCTTTACCCTGAAGATGCTCAATCAAGCGGGGGCACTAGTGCATATCTATAAAGATGGCAGTGTGCAGCTGAATCATGGTGGAACGGAGATGGGTCAGGGCTTGCACCAGAAAATTTGCCAGGTGGTGGCAGAAGAATTTCAAATTGATCTCAAGCAAGTGCGGATCACAGCAACGAATACCAGTAAAGTGCCGAATACCTCAGCAACGGCTGCATCAAGTGGCTCAGATCTCAACGGGAAAGCGGCTCAAGCAGCAGCCCGCACGATCAAAGAACGATTGGTAGATTTTGCTGCCAAACATTTTTCAGTTGCCCCTGATGAGGTGGTCTTTAAAGAGGGGTTGGTTCAAATGCGCGAGCGCGCGATCCCCTTTGCTGAACTAGTGCAACTGGCATATGCCAACCGTATTTCTCTCTCTTCCACTGGTTTTTACGCCACTCCTAAAATTACTTGGGATCGCAAAGCTGCCAAAGGTCGTCCCTTCTTTTACTTCGCGTATGGGGCAGCCGTTTCAGAAGTCATCATCGATACCCTCACCGGAGAATATAATCTCCTCCGTACCGATATCGTCCATGATGTGGGCAAATCTCTAAATCCCGCCCTTGATATTGGTCAAATTGAAGGGGGGTTTGTCCAAGGGATGGGCTGGCTAACCACTGAAGAACTGTGGTGGGATGACAAGGGAATTCTCAAAACTCACGCCCCCAGTACCTATAAAATTCCCACCGGG
Source organism: uncultured Dactylococcopsis sp. (assembly GCA_964489465.1). Taxonomy (GTDB): domain Bacteria; phylum Cyanobacteriota; class Cyanobacteriia; order Cyanobacteriales; family Rubidibacteraceae; genus Halothece. The sequence goes on from CAZAYV010000066.1 coordinate 3,823, forward strand.
CGAGATATCCCCAATCAGTTCCATGTTCACCTCTTTAATAATGAAAATCGGGAAGATACCATCTACCGCTCAAAAGCCGTGGCGGAACCGCCCTTAATGCTGGGCATTTCTGTTTTCCTTGCCCTCCGTGATGCGGTCGCGGCAAGCGCCAACTATCAAAAAATTCCCAAACTGAACGCTCCGGCGACACCAGAGCGCATTTTAATGGCAATTGAAGCACTGAAAGATTAAACCATGTCAGGACTTTACCAAGAGTGGCTACCGGTTCTCAATCAGTTGTTAACAGAAGGAACCCCTTGTGTGCTGGTTACGCTATTGGATGCCCAAGGTTCCACACCGCGGGAAGCGGGGGCAAAAATGGTGGTGACGGCGGATCAATCGTTTAGTACAGTTGGTGGGGGAAATTTAGAACATGAAGCAATCCAGGAGGCGCGGGAATTACTCGCCACCTCACAAACTGCCCCTTCTCGTCGCGAGTACACTCTATCCCCAAAACTCTACCAGTGCTGCGGGGGAACAGTAAGTCTGATTCTCGAACCCTTTTTACCCGAGCAGACTGTATTATATCTCTTTGGGGCAGGGCACGTGGGACGAGCAATTGTGCAAGTTCTCACTGGCTTACCGATTAAAATTAAATGGATTGATGAACGGGAAGCAGAATTTCCGGCTCAAATTCCCAGCCATTGTGAAAAGATTGTTACTCCTTCTCCAACAACTGTCCTAGAAACTGCCCCAGCCGGCTGTTATATCCTCGTGATGACTCATTTGCACCCACGAGATTTCCAAATTGTTCAGGCCGCATTTACCCACAATCAATTTGCTTACCTCGGGCTAATTGGCAGCAAAACCAAACGATCGCGCTTTGAAAAATATCTCCAAGAGGCAGGAGTCCCCAAAACGGAACTACAACGCCTCACCTGTCCGATTGGAATAGAAGGAATCAGCGGTAAACATCCCCGTGAAATCGCGATCGCGGTAGCAGCACAACTCTTGCAGAAGGGGATAACAGGTGCTAATGTATGTTCTCCTCACATTTAGCCAAAACTATCCCTGATGTTTGATTATCAGCCTCTCTATGATCAACTGGCAGCATCTCCTGCAGCGCCCTGGTTAGAAACACTTCCCGAAGCAGTAAGCACTGCCTTAGAACCAAAGCGACACGGACATTTTTTAGAATGGCAAGCCGTGGTTGAGAACCTCCCTGATCTAAAACCGAGTCAAGTGGAACTGCAATATCATGTCAAAATTGGTTGCAAAGAAGACACCGATGAGACGACTTATCAACAGTTAGAAACCGGCTTAAAACAACTCCGCCCTTGGCGCAAAGGTCCACTGGAATTATTTGGGGTGTATATTGATACCGAGTGGCGTTCCGACTGGAAATGGCAACGACTGGCGGATTACATTACCCCATTAAAAGACCGAACGGTTTTAGATATCGGCTGTGGTAACGGTTATTACGCCTTACGAATGCTGGGAATGGGGGCAAACTTAGTTATCGGTTTAGATCCTTCTATTTTGTACACGATGCAGTATGAAGTGATCCGTCGTTATTTACCTGACATTAACGGTTATGTCTTACCGTTGGGCGTGCAACACCTTCCAGAAAACTTACAAGCCTTTGACACCGTTTTTTCAATGGGCGTTTTGTATCATCAGCGATCGCCGCTAGATCATTTCCAAACCCTACGCGATAGCCTTAAACCCGGTGGAGAACTCGTTTTAGAAACCCTTGTTGTCCCAGAAGACTATACCGACGTTCTCATCCCCGAAAAACGCTACGCCAAGATGCGCAATGTTTGGTCAATTCCCAATTGCGCCACTTTAGAATCCTGGTTAAAACAATCTGGCTTCACTGAGATCAACTTAGTCGATGTCACCGCTACCACCATTCAAGAACAACGACGCACCGAGTGGATCACCTCCCACTCCTTAGAAAACTTCTTAGATCCCACCGACCACAGTAAAACCATTGAAGGTTATCCAGCCCCTCTACGAGCCATTATGATTGCCCAAGCCCCCACCTGACAATTTTGGTAAATTTAACTATAATATTTGGTACAACTAACTATAATTCAAAAAATCGGACACAACTGTGTTTACAACTGCTTTTGCCAAATCGAAATCAAACGCGAATTCAATTCCAACGGACTTAGTCACTGCTGTTGATACCCTCAAACAAGAACTGAACGCGGTCATCCTAGCCCATTACTACCAGGAAGGGGATATTCAAGATGTTGCTGACTACATCGGCGACTCTCTCGGGTTATCTCAAAAAGCCGCGAATACCGATGCAGATGTAATTGTTTTCGCTGGGGTTCATTTCATGGCGGAAACAGCAAAAATTTTGAACCCCGATAAGCTGGTACTAATTCCTGATTTAGATGCGGGTTGTTCTTTAGCGGAAGGCTGCCCTCCCAAAGAATTTGCCGAATTTAAAGCGAAATATCCCGATCATTTAGTCATTTCTTATATCAACTGCACCGCCGAAATCAAGGCAATGAGCGATATTATTTGCACCAGTTCTAATGCGGTGAAAATTGTCAATCAAATCCCGGAAGATCAGCCAATTATTTTTGCGCCGGATCGCAATTTAGGGCGCTATGTCATGCAGCAAACCGGACGCGATTTAGTCTTATGGGAAGGCAGCTGTATTGTTCATGAAACCTTTTCGGAAAAAGCAATTGTCCAGCTAAAAACGACTCATCCTGAAGCAGAAATTATTGCCCATCCCGAATGTGAAGAACCCGTTTTACGTCACGCCAATTATATTGGTTCCACAACTTCTTTACTCAAGTATTCTCAAGAAAGTGCTCAGTCTGAGTTTATTGTGGCAACTGAACCGGGAATTATTCATCAGATGCAGAAAGCCACTCCCAATAAAACGTTTATTCCGGCACCGGCAATGAATAATTGTGCCTGTAATGAATGTCCGTATATGCGGTTGAATACGCTGGAAAAACTGTATCTCGCGATGAAACATCGTCAACCGGAAGTGACCCTTTCTGAAGAGATTCGTGTAGCTGCTTTAAAACCAATTCAACGGATGCTAGAAATGAGTTAAGTTGATCAAAAATTGGGATGTATTTGTGACTGATAAAGTTCTCAATTCACGTAGTAAGTTCAGTTTTGAAAATAACCTTGCCCCGATCAATCAGAAATAATGACAAATGTAGGAGATCAAATTGAAGCGGGTAATGCCAATTGGTCATTTAGTGGTGAAATTAGTCAACACTTTGATCAGCATATCAAGAAATCTATTCCCTTTTATGAAACCAGCCATGAATTAGGGATTAGCATATCTGACTTCTTCTTAGGTGATGGGTCAATCTGTTACGATTTAGGTTGCTCGACAGGAACTTTGTTGGCTGGTTTAGCCAAACATCATAACAAGAAACGAGTGCAATTTATTGGCATTGACATCGAAGCTGACATGGTGAATTATGCCCAAAATCTGTGCCAACCGTTTCCCAATATTGAAATTCGCAATGAGAGTTTAATTGATTTAGAATTAGAAAAGGCTGATTTAATTATTGCTTACTACACAATGCAGTTTATCAAGCCGAAACATCGTCAAGTTTTATTTAATCGAATTTATGAAGCCCTGAATTGGGGAGGGGGCTTTCTTTTATTTGAAAAAGTCCGCAGTCCGGATGCCCGTTTTCAAGATATGATGACGACACTTTATACAGATTATAAATTAAACCAAGGCTATTCTGGCGATGAAATTATCGCTAAAAATCGCAGTTTAAAAGGGATTTTAGAACCGTTTTCTCGAGCTGGAAATTTAGGCTTACTGGAAAGAGCGGGGTTTGTTGATATTACAACAGTGATGAAATATATTTGTTTTGAAGGTTTTTTAGCGATTAAGTAAGCGTAATAAGAGATTAAAATAACCACAAAGACACAAAGAGCACGAAGGAGGTTAAAAATGATTGTTGCTACGTTTTATAAGTTTATTGAGTTAGATCAGTTAGAGACATTACAAAGTAAGCTCAAGACGTTTTGTGAAAATAACGGCATTATGGGAACAATTCTTTTAGCGAAAGAAGGAATTAATTCCACAATTGCGGGTGAAAAAGACAGTATTGATCAGTTTTTTAAACTTCTCGAAGAAGATGAACGAATTGCAGATATTCAACCCAAGTTGACAGAGACACAGGAACTGCCTTTTCTTCGTTTAAAGGTGAAAATTAAATCCGAAATTGTCACGATGGGTGTTGAAGAAATTGAACCCGCAATGACGACTGGGAAACATATTGACCCCAAAACGTGGAATGAGATTATTTCTGATCCAGAAGTGTTAGTGATTGATACTCGCAATGAGTACGAATATAAAGTGGGAACCTTTCAAAATGCGATTTCTCCCCATACTTATAGTTTTCGTCAATTTCCTGAATTTGTGGAAGAAAATCTTGATCCGAAAAAGCATACGAAAATTGCAATGTTTTGCACGGGAGGCATTCGGTGTGAGAAGGCGAGTGCTTATTTAGTTGAAAAAGGATTTGAGGAAGTCTATCAACTCAATGGCGGAATTTTGAATTATTTAGAAACGGTTTCTTCAGAGGAATCGTTATGGGAAGGGGAATGTTTTGTTTTTGATCAACGAGTTGCAGTTACTGAGGATTTAGAAACCGGAAACTATGAACTCTGTTATGCCTGCAGCCAGCCTTTATCCCCTACAGATCGCCAATCAGAAAAATATGAACCAGGGATTTCTTGCCCTTATTGCTATGATCATTTAACGGAAAAACAGCGCGATCGCTGCACAGAACGTCGGCGACAACAAGAACTGGCTAAACAACGCAATCAAAAGCATGTTGGCGCAAACATTTCAAAGTAATAGAACACTACCCATTAACGTTAGGACATCGCGAAATCTTGAAAGCTACCTATAGCCTACTGTTACCTTTTGCCTATCCCGTAGCGCTATAACCGCATCATTGATTGGTTGGGTTTCTTGTTTCTCCGTTTCTTCATCAGAAGGAGAGAGGCGTTTTAGCCATTGTGTGTAGAGTAAGGTAATAGCAACGCTGGGTAAAATTCGTCCATAGACAATTTCCAACGGAAAATTTAAAGCACCTTAGGTTAGACTGACAATCACCAAAAGTTGAATTAAATCCTCTAATTTAAACCTAATGGCACAAACAGACAAAGCAAACCGAAATCGAACAATTACTCTCAGCGAAAAAGAAAAAAATGACTATAACAAAAAGTTACTTAAACTTCAGCAGCCTGTTCCGTTAGAACAAATTATTAATCAAATTATTCAGCAAGATATTTTTACAGTTACCAATCAACTTCCTAACAGTTTTATCGATTTATTATTTATTGATCCGCCTTATAACTTGAGTAAAACCTTTAATCGCAGTCGCTTCCAAAAAATGACAGATGAGAATTATGAAGTCTGGATGGATAAATGGTTGCAGCCTTTGGTAAGACTATTAAAGCCGACTGCATCGGTTTATATTTGTGGGGATTGGGTTTCATCAAGCGCAATTTATCGGATCATGTCTCGATATTTTATTATTCGGAATCGGATTACTTGGGAACGAGAAAAAGGACGCGGTGCAAAGTCAAATTGGAAAAACTGTTCTGAGGATATTTGGTTTGGGACAGTTTCGGATCAATATTATTTTAATCCTGAGGCAGTGAAATTGAAAAAGAAAGTGATTGCACCCTATAAAGTAAATGGAAAACCGAAAGATTGGACAGAAGAAAAACAAGGCAATTATCGCTTGACGCATCCTTCTAATTTCTGGTCAGATCTTACAGTTCCCTTTTGGTCAATGCCTGAAAATACTGATCATCCGACACAGAAACCGGAAAAACTCTTAGCAAAAATCATCTTAGCCAGTTCTCAAGAAGGGGATATGATTTTTGACCCCTTTTTAGGCGTGGGAACCACTGCTGTGGTCGCAAAAAAACTAAATCGCAACTACAGTGGGGTAGAAATTGATCTCGACTATGCTTGTTTGGCACAAAAACGGCTAGCCATGGCGGAACACAATCCAACCATTCAAGGATATGCCGATGGCGTCTTCTGGGAAAGAAACTCCCTTCCTCGCCAACGTTAAGCCTCGATATAATGGTGGTTTAAATCTCTCCCTCGAACAGCTTGAAGTCACACCTTGGGAACCTTTGTGTCCTCTGTGTCTCTGTGGTTATATCAAATTACTTAAAACTCCCCAGGCAGGATTCGAACCTGCGACTAATCGGTTAACAGCCGACCGCTCTACCGCTGAGCTACTGAGGATTACAGCCGTTGCCTTTTAAGCAACAGTAATTTATTATAAACACAGGGGTAATCTCTTGGCAAGGGGTAAATCAAAATTTTCTCTTACCGCAATGCGCCCACAAGTTGCTAGACTGTTGTAACGGACTTTTGGACGGCTCTCCTTGGATCATGGTAAGTTTTCTCTTAGAAGTTGGCACCGAAGAACTCCCCGCAGATTTTATCGAAAGCGCGATCGCGCAATGGCAAACTCGCATTCCCAACACGTTACAAGAACAGTTTTTAACCCCGGAAACGATTCAGGTTTATGGAACGCCTCGCCGATTAGCGGTTGTCATTAGCGGATTACCCGAGAAACAAGCGGATCGCGAAGAGGAAATTAAAGGTCCCCCCGCCAGTGCTGCCTTTAAAGACGGCGAACCCACGAAAGCAGCGCAAGGCTTTGCCAAAAAACAAGGGATTGCCGTAGAAGACCTGGAAATTCGCCCCACAGAAAAGGGAGACTTCGTTTTTATCAAAAAAGTGATTACCGGTCGCCAAACTGCCGAAATTTTGCAGGAATTGACCCCAGATTGGATTTTTAACCTGGAAGGGAAACGGTTTATGCGCTGGGGAGATGGAGATTTGCGGTTTCCCCGCCCGATTCGCTGGTTAGTTACGTTACTCGAGGAACAAGTGTTGCCTGTCGCTTTAGAAAATGGATCAGAAACAATTCAGGGCACGAACCGATCCTGGGGTCATCGGGTATTATCTCCGCAAGAAATTCCAATTCCCCATCCCGAGAAATATGTGGAAACCTTAGCCGCAGCAAAAATTACCGTTGACCCCAAATTAAGAAAAAGCGCGATCGCGCAACAAGTGCAACAGCAAGCCCAAACCGAAGGGGGATACGCAGTTCTGGATGAAGACTTACTCAGCGAAGTGACCAACCTAGTGGAATTTCCCTTTGTGATCACGGGGAAATTTGATGAAGAGTTTCTTAACCTTCCTCCAGAAGTGATTACTACAGAAATGATTAGCCACCAGCGCTATTTCCCAGTGTGGAAAGATAAAACGGCAAAAGAACTCCTTCCCTACTTTATTACGGCTGCTAACGGCGATCCCAAGAAAGCCGAGATCATTATCCGCGGCAATGAACGGGTGATTCGCGCGCGCTTAGCTGATGGTCAATTCTTCTACAACACCGATTTAAGTAAACCTTTAGCTGACTATATTCCCCAACTTGATACAGTGACGTTCCAAGAAAAACTGGGATCAGTGGGAGACAAGGTGAGACGGATTCAAGAATACGCCAGCTGGGTTTGTGAACAGCTAGATGTCTCGGAAACGGAGAAGCAGCAAATTCAACGGACTGCGCAACTCTGTAAAGCTGATCTAGTCACGCAAATGGTTGGAGAATTTCCAGAACTCCAGGGGATTATGGGGGAAAAATATGCCCTTGCTAGTGGCGAAGCGGAAATTGTTGCTCGTGCCATCTCTCAACATTATCTCCCGAAAGGGGCGCATGATGATCTGCCTGACCAAATGATTGCCCAAGTGGTTGCCATCAGCGATCGCGCAGATACCCTGGTTAGCATTTTTGGCTTAGGAATGATTCCCAGTGGTTCCTCTGATCCGTTTGCCCTCCGTCGGGCAGCCAATGGTATCATTAGTATTATTTGGGGCGACAATCTGCCTTTGAACCTCCAACAACTCCTTAAACAAGGAGTCGATCACTTTATTCAAACTTTTGGCGAAAGTGAACACACTGCAACGTTACTTTCCCAACTGCAAGACTTTTTCTTGCAGCGGATACGTACCCTTTTAGCAGAGAAAAATATTGATTATGACCTGATCAATGCCGTTTTAGGCGAAAATGATGAAGAATATACCCGACGGGCACTAACAGCCGTTTTAGATGTCCAAGCCAGGGCACAGTTCCTCCAAGAGATTCGCGAAAACCAAATCTTAGATTCCATTTACGAGACGGTCAATCGTTCTACTCGCTTAGCAGAAAAAGGAACCCTCGATCGGCAAACGCTTGATCCTCGGGGCGTCGTTGATCCTAATTTATTTGAACAAAACTCCGAAAAAGCTTTTTACGACGCATTAATTGAACTACTTCCCAAAACCCAAGCTAGCCGTGAAAAACGGAACTATCAGCAACTGGTGGATGGCTTAGGAGAAATTACCCCAACCGTCAGCACTTTCTTTGATGGGGAAGATAGCGTGTTAGTAATGGCAGAAGACCCAGCGATTCAGCAAAATCGTTTGTCTTTATTGGGATTACTGCGCAATCATGCCCGAGTTTTAGCCGATTTTGGGCAAATTGTGAAATCACATGGATAAATAAAATACAATAGGGCTGTTTTCAATCTGAAAATCAACTGCTTTTCATGAGTGTTGTTACTTCTCGCAAGATTCCTTCCCTGATTAAAAAATATTTAATGGCGATTACCGGCTTAGGGATGGTCATCTTTGTTTTTGGGCATCTGCTGGGCAACTTACAGATCTTTTTATCTCCTGAAGAGATTAACGAGTATGCCTATTTCCTCCATGACATTCTGCCAGGAGAAATTCTTTGGGCACTTCGCATCGGACTATTATTAATGGTGGGGGTTCACATTTGGATGGCGGTCCAGTTGAAACTAGAAAATAATGCAGCGCGTCCGATTGGTTATGTCAACAATCAATGGATACAAGCCAGCAGTGCATCACGCTATATGACCTACAGTGGCGCAGTTGTACTGATCTATATTATTTTTCATCTCCTCCACTTCACCGTTCAGAAAGTCCACCCCGAATTTGGACAACTCACTTATTCCCTTGGCAATCATCTGACTCAAGATGTGTATGCCATGATGATCTATGGCTTTTCCAGTGCATTTTGGTATGTATCGCTGTTTTATATCATTAGCATGGGGCTGTTATGTTGGCACTTATCTCATGGTGCAACCAGTCTATTTCAAAGTTTAGGCTTGCGGAATGAGCGCACCCGCTATTGGTTAAATCGGTTCGCCTTGGTTTATAGCATTGTGGTCTTTATTGGCTTTGCATCAATTCCTTCTTTAGTCTTACTCTCAGAAACAACCAATATTCAGTTAGTGCAAGCAAAAACAGTTCTGACACAAATTAAAGATTGGGATGGCAAGGGAACGATTACCATTGATTACAAAACAGCGACCAGTGGCCAGT
>CAZAYV010000066.1:13331-21348 GCA_964489465.1 uncultured Dactylococcopsis sp.
GAGAAAATTGGGAACGCGCAAGAAATCAACAGCCCATCTGTAAAATTGAGCCTTTGGAGTAAATCATGCTAAAAGATATTATTCAAGTCATTCCCCAAGAGGATTATCAAATTTATCTCAAATTTGAGGATGGTTGCGAAGGAATTGTTGATATTCGTAAACTGATTGAATTTTCTGGTATCTTTGAACCATTACAAGATTTAAACTACTTCCGAAGTGTTGAAGTTAATCCTGAATGGGGAACAATTTATTGGTCTAATGGTGCAGATTTAGACCCAGATGTGCTGTATTCTGTTGTTACAGGGGAAACGATTTCAGTTAATAATTATCATTCATCTGTGACCAGCTACTGAGGGACGCCTCGCCCCCGAATAGAAAAGAAGAAATTTAAAAATAACTAAGAATAAATAACAAAAATGAGATTAGAGTCTAATATTCCCAACGGTTCTCTCGCTGAGAAATGGGATAACCATAAGTTCAATCTCAAGTTAGTGAACCCCTCTAACAAACGCAAATATCACATCTTGGTTGTGGGAACTGGGCTAGCCGGATCCTCGGCAGCTGCCTCTTTAGCAGAGATGGGCTATCAAGTCAGTTGCTTTTGCTATCAAGATAGTCCCCGTCGCGCCCACTCCATTGCAGCGCAAGGGGGGATTAATGCAGCAAAAAATTACCAAAATGATGGGGATTCGGTGTACCGCTTATTTTACGACACCATAAAAGGCGGAGATTACCGTTCCCGAGAAGCAAATGTCTATCGCTTAGCCCAAGTCAGTGTCAATATTATTGATCAAATGGTGGCCCAGGGGGTGCCTTTTGCCCGAGAATATGGCGGGCTACTGGCGAATCGTTCCTTTGGGGGGGCGCAAGTCAGTCGCACGTTTTACGCACGAGGACAAACCGGACAACAGCTTTTACTCGCAGCATATCAGCAATTGAGCCGTCAGATTGCAACCGGACAAGTAAAGATGTATAACCGCCATGAAATGTTGGAACTAGTAGTGGTGGATGGAGAAGCGAAAGGCATTATTACTCGCAACTTGGTGACGGGAGAAATTGAACGTTGGGCGGGAGATTGTGTGGTGCTGTGTACGGGAGGCTATGGCAATGTTTACTTCCTCTCAACCAATGCCCAAGGGTGTAATGTCACTGCTGCCTATCGGGCTTATCGTCAAGGGGCGGGGTTTGCCAATCCCTGTTATACGCAGATTCATCCCACTTGTATTCCTGTACAGGGGGATCAACAATCGAAATTAACCTTGATGTCAGAATCGCTACGGAATGATGGACGGATCTGGGTGCCGAAAGAGCGCGCGATCGCGCAGAAAATCAGAAACGGTGAACTTTCCCCCAATGATGTCCCAGAAGAAGCCCGAGATTACTATTTAGAACGGAAATATCCCAGTTTTGGTAATCTTGCCCCCCGTGACATTGCCTCTCGTGCTGCAAAAGAAGTGTGTGATGAAGGGCGAGGCGTTGCACCCACAGGCTTTGGCGTGTTTTTAGACTTTCGTGACGCTATTTCTCGTATTGGGGAAACAACCATCTCGGAACGCTACGGAAACCTCTTTGACATCTACAACCGTATTACTGGCACTAACCCTTATCAAACCCCCATGATGATTTATCCCGCGGTTCACTACACCATGGGCGGACTTTGGGTGGACTATAACTTACAAAGTAATCTCCCTGGGCTTTTTGTCGCTGGGGAAGCAAACTTTTCCGATCATGGGGCAAACCGTCTCGGTGCATCGGCACTGATGCAAGGTTTAGCGGATGGTTACTTTGTCTTACCTTACACCATTGGTCATTATTTAGCCGGAACGGTTGGCTTATCCGGTGCGGGAAAAGTCAAAACCGATGCACCAGAGTTTGAGCTTGCAGAAAAAGCTGCCCAAGATAAAATTAAACGCTTGCTTGGGAATAAAACGACAGGAAAAGCTAGCCCACGCTACTTCCATAAACAAATCGGTGAGATTATGTGGAATCAGTGTGGAATGAGTCGCTCTAAAGACGGATTAAAGCAAGCCCTCAGTGATATTACTGCCCTCCGGGAAGACTTCTGGCAGAATGTGAAAGTCGTTGGCGGCGAAACTAGTATTAATCAGGAATTAGAACGTGCCGGGCGTGTGGCTGACTTTATCGAGTTTGGCGCGTTAATGTGCCGAGATGCGCTAATGCGAGAAGAATCTTGCGGGAGTCACTTTCGCGTTGAACATCAATACACGGAAAAAGATGAAGAAGTGAAAAGCGGTTTCCTTTCTTCTGGTGAAGCGAAACGAAATGATCAAGACTATGCTTTTGTTGGTGTTTGGGAATATCAAGGAGAGGAGAAAGAACCGACGTTGCAAAAAGAACCTTTAGTTTATGAGGAAATCAATTTTTCAACGCGATCCTATAAGTAGTGATTACTGATTTTTTCCCAAGTAATCTGTAGCAAATATGGATCCCGACTTAACTAACCGGAGTTGAGGAGAGATACTGCTCAAACCATTGGCTAGCCAGCTGTGATACCTGTTCTAAGGTACCTGGTTCTTCAAATAAATGGGTTGCTCCCGGTATAATCTTGAGCTGTTTTTCTGTCTGTAGTTTGGCCAAAGCGGATTGATTCATGGCAATGACCGGATCATCATTGCCCCCAACAATCAGAAGAGTCGGGGCTTGTACTTGGGAGAGGACTGAGTCGGCTAAGTCGGGTCGTCCGCCCCGAGAGACAATCGCACTAACGGCTTGCGGGCGTTGAGTTGCTGCAACTAAAGCAGCAGCAGCGCCTGTACTGGCACCAAAATAACCAATTTGGAGATGGCGAGTGCTTGGGTTGTGCAACAGCCAGTCGGTTGCCCCAGCCAGTCTTGTTGCTAGCAAATTAATATTAAAACGAAGTTGTCTTGTCCGCCGGTCAATCGCTTCTTCTTCCTCTGTGAGCAGATCAATCAGGAAAGTGGCTAACCCCGCTTCTCCCAGAACTTCGGCAACAAAGCAATTACGGGGACTATGGCGACTGCTGCCGCTACCGTGGGCAAACAGCACGACTCCCTTCGCGGCTTTGGGTATGCAGAGATTTCCCTCCAAGGCAACTGAGTCCACTGCAACTGAAACGAGGGATTCTTTTTGAGATTCTCGGCGCTGATTCATGACTTCCTCCTTATCTTAAGGCGAGTGAGTTGACGTTGCTGGTGCATCCTGAACCGCCAGTGCCAGCAAGTGGCGCACCTCCTCATCGGTCGTTGGCGCAAAGTCTTCGTACCAGAGACTAATCGAATAGAGTTCCTCTGGCGTAACCAGACATACAACGTCATCCACCTCAGTTTTCAGTTCGTTGCAGACACTCGGTGGTGCTACAGGTACAGCAACAACGATACGGTCGGGTTGCTGCTGCTTAATCGTAGATATAGCCGCCCGGAGAGTTGAGCCCGTAGCAATTCCGTCATCAATGAGAATGATCGTGCGCTGACTGAAATCAGGAACCGGACGAGACCCTCTGTAAGCGCGATCGCGTCGGTTTAACTCTAACCGTTCGCGCTCGGTCATTTGTTCAATCGCTTTCTGAGAAATCCCTAACGAGTGGACAACGGATTGGTTCAGTACGACCACTTCTCCGGTCGCGATCGCGCCCATTGCTAGTTCTTCGTGTCCTGGTACACCCAATTTGCGCACTAGACAGATATCTAAAGGCGCATTGAGTAGCTTAGCGACTTCAAACGCCACTGGCACACCACCCCGGGGTAAACCTAATACGAGGACATCTGAGCGATCAGCATAAGTTGATTGCAGTCTTCTGGCCAATAATTGACCGGCTTCAGTTCGATTGCGAAATTTTGTTTTCATCTTCTGACCCCCTTACCCTTTGACGACAGCGATGGGATGTAAACGAGCCACTTTGCGAGCGATCCCCGCTTGAGTGACCGTTTCTACAACCCGAGTCACATTCTTATAAGCTTGTGGCGCTTCTTCGGCAAGTCCTGACATTGAACCGGCACGAACATTTACGCCTTCTTTTTTGAGTTGTTCCCGCAAGTGGTCGCCCCGAATCGTCCGTTTCGCCTGACGACGGCTCATCACCCGTCCTGCACCATGACAGCTTGAACCAAAAGAAAGGGCTTCGTTCGCTTCCGTTCCCAGAAGAATCCAACTTTCCGTTCCCATGGAACCGGGAACCAACACGGGTTGTCCAAACGGACGATATTCAGCGGGCAACCCGGCAAATCCTGGACCAAACGCTCGCGTTGCCCCTTTGCGATGGACGCAAACGGTCTGTTGTTCTCCTGCAATCAAATGAGTTTCAATTTTTGCCATGTTATGGGCAATATCATAGACCTGACGTAGCGGAGGTTCTCCCGCTTGCGAACCAAATACGGATTGAAAACTACGCCGTGCGTGATCTGCCAGCGCTTGACGGTTCGCAAATGCAAAATTGGCAGCGGCTTTCATCGCTGCTAAGTACCCTTCACCTTCTGGGGAATTCAATGGTGCACAAACTAATTCTCGATCCGGCAATTTGATGCCATAATCAATGACTGCTTGCTGAAAGGCTTGCACATAGTCCGTACAAACTTGATGGCCAAACCCCCGAGAACCACAGTGAATTTGCACAACCAGACATCCAGGTTGCAACCCCATCACTGCTGCTGCTTCCGGGTTAAAAATCTCTTCCACTACATCGAGTTCAAGGAAGTGATTGCCTGCACCTAAGGTTCCTAACTGACCTTTACCTCGCTTTTTCGCTCTTTGACTGGCTTGATCGAGATCAGCCCCTTCCAAGCAACCAAATTCTTCGGTTCGCTCTAAATCTTCTTGCGTGGCATATCCTTGTGCTAACGTCCAGCGTGAACCTTGACGACAAACTTGATCGAATTCTTGAGCCGTTAAAGGGAGACTCCCCCCTTGACCAACACCACTCGGACAGTTGCGATATAACGTACTGGCTAAATCATCTAAATAGGGGAGAGCACTTTGGTAATCAATCTGAGAAGCTAAAACGCGAACACCACAGTTAATATCATAACCAACGGCTCCCGGTGAAATAATGCCAGACGGTACTCGCGAGACCATGACCCCCCCAATCGGCATACCGTACCCTTGATGGACATCCGGCATAACAGCAACGTGTCCCACTAAAGTTGGCAAACAAGCAACGTTAACCGCCTGAGTAATGGATAAGTCTCCGAGCGCCTCTTCAATTAATTCTTCATCGGCAAAGATCCAGACAGGGATTTTCATCTCGGGATTAAAAGAGGTAGGGATTTCCCACAGATAATCATTGAGATGATGTAAATCTTGTTTTCTAATCATTGTTAGCCCCTCCTCTGCTTGAGTGGGATGGGGCATCGTCGTTGTCACCTATTTTTCTTTTATACGTCTAGGACGATGGTGACTTCCCACCCCCATTCTGTTTCACGGATCGATAAATTGTGATAGGTCACTGCTTTTATTTCCTTGACCCATTGTTGAGTTGGTGCGCCGGTGATTTGGGCTTGCAAGCTCGTTTCATCAAGATGCTCAATTTGGATTTGCTCAAAGCCTAAGCCCTCACTTTCATGGTAGTAAAGCAATTCATTTAACCAAGCCACTAACAAACTTTCGTAGTCAATTGCTTGGAGTTGAATGGACCGCGTGATTTGAGTTTTGGGCGCTAACTCCATTTCCACTAGAGAATAAAGTCCGAAAGCGGCTTCAACAAACAATTCTGCTAAAGTCTTACTCCTCACTCGATAGGCCCAATCAGCAGTATGTTCAATTTCTTCAAAGCTTTTGATTTGAGCTGAATTGAAACTTGACATTTGAATACACCATTAATTGAGGATGATTGAGTATTTTTGAGATCCCTATCCGAGCGTCTGTTTAGTGATTGGAAGTGATTTGCTGACCCAGTAAAAAACGATTTTCCAGTGCTTCTGAACTCAAAAAGATAAGGTGATTGAAATTAGTGATGACGAACAGGAAGGTTGTCTTTTGGGATCGAGGGTAAGAAAACGTCCTCTCTTTCCCCAAAGAACTGTTCTTGTCTTTCTCTGACATCATCTGGGAGTGTCAACAGTTCACTTTTTTCTTGCTGGACTAAGGTCGCTTTCTGTTGTTCTCCCTCACCTGCTTCCTCGTAAGTTGCCGTGCTAAAGTAGACACGATCCCCTTCTTGATAAGACTCAAATCGCCAAACTGTCTGACTATAGCTTGGAAGTGCTACCAATAATGTTAGCGATAGCGCGAATAGTGATAGTAGTTGTTTCATTGATCATCACCCCCTTCTATTGTATAAAATCAAAAAGGCTATGTCGCAAAGAATCAACAGAGCAATCAGACTCTCAGGAAAATTCTTACATTCAGCAGCAATGGCAAAGATTTCGTTGCGGTTGACCGCCTTCCCCGGTCAAAATGGGTGAAAGAGAGAAAATGTACTAACCTTAGTTAACGTCACCTTAAACGTTTTAGACTCCAACAATGGCAGCGACTAATCCTTCTACTGCTATCTCAAAACGATTTGCTCATAGTTATTATGGACGGCTAGGACTGCACCCCTCCGCCTCTCCGTTAGAGATTCGACGGGCTTATCGAGAATTGAGTAAATACTACCATCCAGACACAACCGAGTTACCACAGGATGTAGCCAAAGCAAAGTTTCAAGCCCTTAATGAAGCCTATGCGACATTGAGTAACCCGCAACGGCGAGCCCTTTACGATCACCAAATTGGTTATTCCCGCTTGAATGTGATCCAACCGCCACTGCATTTTCAGGCTCGTGAAAAGAGTACCCGTCAAGTGATGAATAGTGCTTATCTCGATAGCAGCGATCGCCCGCTTTCATCGGGAGAAATTTTTGTCTTACTGATTTTAGGCGTGACTTTTCTTGCCTGTATCTTATTAGTTATTGTGATTGGTCTCACTCAAGGTGAAGGAGCTTTCCGAGTTCCTGAAATTTCTGAAACCTCGACTTTACTGAAACCTTACTTATTTTGGATTCGCTAGTTCATTATGGATTTTCCCTCTGCCGATACGCCATTATATAATCATCCTTTACCGTTAATTGAAGAGTGGCTAAAAAATTTAGGCTGCCAACAAGATCGTGAAGAATTACACTGTTGGTCGATCAAAACTCCCGATTGGCAAGCTGAAATTGCTTTAGAAGTAGAAGAAATTACAGTTTCTTATCTAAATGCCGGGGAAAATAATGGAGATCTCACCCGTTCTTTTCCCTATTCCTTAAGTCGTGAAGATATTGAAGCCGCAGTTTTTTCCGGTCCCTAAGCTTTTTCTGAAAAGTGCCATTTTTATACTAACGCCCTTTCACCTTTTTCCTCTTCTCTTACCTATCACTCTCTAGGACACATCAAGCTAACCTATTTTTATCGACAATATGACCCGCTATCAGGATACAAAAGGAACTGTCCAAGAATTTAAACAACAACTCACAATTTTATTTGGACTCTTAGCTGTTTTTTGGCTAGTTGAATTAGTTGATTTATTTCTCCTGCAATCTTACTCTCTAGATCAGTTTGGGATTGCTCCTCGAAATATCTTAGGTTTACGGGGCATTATCTTTGCCCCTTTTTTACATGGTAATTTACCCCATTTAATTACCAATACTGTCCCCTTTCTGACCTTGGGTTGGTTGGTCATGTTACAGGAAACCACAGATTTTTGGCGAGTTACTGGCTTAACAATGCTTGTGGGCGGTTTTGGGGTTTGGTTGATTGGTCAACCCAATTCAATTCATATTGGAGCAAGTATTTTAATCTTTGGTTACTTAGGATTTTTGCTCTTTCGAGGATATTTTCAACGCAACGCCCCCTCGATCGCGCTCTCAATTATTGTTGGTTTATTTTACGGTAGTTTAATTTGGGGGGTTCTTCCCAGTCGGGCTGGCATTTCTTGGGAAGGACACTTGTTTGGCTTTATTGGTGGGGTGATTGCCGCCCGTTGGATTGGCAAGTCTAGACGAAGTTAAATACTGGTCATTGGTCATTAGTCATTAGTCATTAGTCATTGGTCATTAGTCATTAGTCATTAGTCATTAGTCATT